>NZ_NUQC01000022.1:0-219405 GCF_002585125.1 Bacillus sp. AFS029533
GCGGGGTCTCAGCCTTCCCGCATATCCCATAGGAGTCGAGCATCCCTTCTTTCCAATCAACTTATTCATCAAAAAATGACTACGATAAACCCTAATCAAATAGCCTTTACTTAGAGTAATCTAACTGTTTTATATTCATCAGATGTAGGTCAATTAAGATCGAAACTAATATTAAACTAAACAATCGAATTTGTTAAAAAAAGCTCAAAAAAAATAATTTTAACTTCTAAAAAAATCACTTCTATTGTTATTAAAATAATGAAATTGCTCTAACATATTAACTTTTAGAACCATTAAAAGGCCATACAAAAAATGCTATTTATCATAATTAAATGTTCCCTAAAAGTCCATTTTCTCTATTGAAAATTTTTATATTCCACCACTCTGTAAGACTCTCTAATTATTTTAGAGAGTCTAAAGAAGCAATCTATTTCGTTTACGACTAGTGAAAAACATACAAAGTATTACTAGTAGTTTCGAAATAAAGCCTTATTTATTCACTTTTTCAACGCATAGTTTTAATACAGCATTAAGTAAAACATTCGCACCTTTAGTACAATCTTCATATGAAGTTAACTCATCTTCACGATGACTATATCCATTTACACTTGGTACAAAAATCATAGCAGTTGGAATATATGATGCAATAAATTGAGCATCATGGCCGGCACCGCTATACATACGATTTTCTTTATATCCTAACTCTTTGCAAGCAGATTCCACAGCATTTACGACTTCTTCATCAAAGTTAACTGTGTCTCGATCCCATAGGCGTGTGGATTTGATTGGACAGCCACTTATATTTTTTGGCAGTTCTTCCACCATTCGTGTAACTTCTGCAATAACACTCGGATCCTTATGTCTCGCCTCTAAAGTAAAGATTACTTCTGAAGGAATGACCGTGTGAATATTTGGATATGCATTTATACGACCGATTGTGTAAACGAGTTCTGAATCTAGTCTTTGTAATTGCTTTTGTAAATCGACCACAACATTGGCAGCAGTGAACATTGGATCTTTGCGCATGCTAATTGGTGTCGTACCTGCATGGTTGGATTCTCCAAATACAGAGATTTCATAGCATACCATTCCTAGTACACCTTCTACTACTCCGATTTCTAAGTTTTTCCGTTCCAGTACAGGACCTTGTTCAATATGTAGTTCGATATACGCGCTAGCTTCTTTTAAGCGATTTGCATCAGAACCTTCGAAACCGCTTTCATTTAGTGATTTTTCGAATGTAATTCCATTTTTATCAGTAGAAGCAATCATTTTCTTTTTATCAAATTTACCTGATAGCACGCCAGAAGACATAAGAGATGGCTCAAATCTTGCTCCTTCTTCATTTGTAAAATTGACAACTGTAATTGGATAATCTAATTCGATCTTTTCATCTATTATTGTATAAACAGTCTCTAAAGCTGTGAGTACACCTAGTACGCCGTCGAAACGTCCTCCCTTAATAACTGAGTCTAAGTGTGAACCAATTACAATTGGAGGCAAGTTTTGTTTCCCCGGTAAAGTGGCATACATATTTCCCATATCATCATGCTTTACTGTCATTCCCACTTCTTCACATAACGCCTGAAATTTCCTCCTTGCAGCAAGATCTTCAGGAGATAATGCTAGTCTAGTTACTCCATTGTTTTCCGTTTTACCATACTCACTAAACAACTCAATTAATTTTTGAAGCCGATTAGCATTCGCCTTGATCATATGAAGGCCTCCTTTAATTATTGGGCAATTTCTTCTGCTCCTTGCTCAGCTTTTTCTCTTTCAACCAATGTGTTAGTTACTAAACTTACGCCAACACTGATGATAATATTAATGCCAATTGCTACAAATCCAATGTTAATATCATTAATTGAACTTGGAATATTAGGGAAAATATTGACTAATTTAAATGAAGTTATTGTATTAAATAATACGATAGAAACCCCTGTAATAATACCTGCAATCGCACCATACTTATTCATTAGTTTTGTGTTAAAGAAACCAAAGATCAGAGCGGGCACTAATTGAGTAATTAAACCATATGACATAATGTTTAAAACAGCCAGCGCTTCTCCGCCCGTAATAGTAAATACATACGCTACTAAAATAATAAATAAAACAAATAATTTAGATACATTCAGTTGCTGACGATCACTTGAGTTCGGCTTAATTAATTTGTAAAATCCCGTCATTAACCCTACTGCTCCTGACATAACCATTACAGATACAGGAACTAATGCAGTTAAAAGTCCTGCTCCACCAACAATTCCTACAAACCAAGGATCAAATGTTTTCATTGTAAGACGTAAAAGAGAAAGATCACCTTCAGGGCCTTGTAATCCTGGCACTTGAATGATTGCGGCAAATCCAATAAAGAAGGCAAATAAAATTAAGATTGTGTACAAAGGCAATGTGATCGCATTTTTCTTTAATGCACGTTCACTTTTAGCTGCTAATACGACACTAAAAGATTGTGGTAAAAGGTAAAAACCAAACGCATTTAGAACAATCGTCGAAATAAACCAAGTCATACTATACCCTTCAGATGCGAATGTTAAAGCTTCTGGCTTAGCTGTTTGGACAGCTTCAAATAATGGTCGAATACCACCAAAATAATGATAAGGAATATAGATCCCTAAGAATACAATGACAAATAAGATTAAAATATCTTTTAATACCGCATTCCAAGCAGATCCATGGATACCTGAGTTAATAACATAAATAGTAACAATAACTGCACCGATTGTAGAAGCAATTAATGGCGAAATCACACCATAAGAAGCTTCGGATACGATAATCCCTAATCCTTTTAACTGGATTACGATGTACGGTACAAGTGCGATTAAACCGATGAAAGCGACAACCATACCTAAAGCCTTACTATTATAGGTTTTCATAAAGTATTGGGGCTGTGAAATAACATCATTCTTCTTTGCGAAACGCCAAATTTTTGGGATAATCCAATAGGAAAGTACATATGCCAAGCAAATATATGCCGGCACATAATAAGCTGCCGCACCATTTGAATAGGCCCATCCGCTGCCACCTAAAAAAGTAAAAGTCGTATAAACTTCACCAGCAATTAATAAGAATACGAATATTGTACCGAATCCTTTATTCCCTACCGCAAACTCATTTACATTCATTTCTTTCCCGCGACTTGCACGAATCCCTAAATATAATGCAACGGCCCCAATAAAAAAGATAATCAGTAAGGCAACATTCATTCAAATTCACTTCCTTTATTGGTAGGATCTAATATATAAACGATCAACAGAACGATAGACGATAAAATCATCCATAATACAATCCAAAATAATAAGAATGGCACTCCTAAAATAAAAGGCTCTATACGATTAGCTAAAGGCAGAAGGACACACATTCCTATGAAGGGAATAATCAGTAATAATTTAAAATAATTTCTCACTTACTACCCACACTCCATTCCTCAAATTGATTTGCATACACTATTTCACCATTTAAGATTGTTGAATCTACTTTTACTTCGAGTAAATCTTCCACGTGACAATCTAAAATGGAAGTATTTAAAATTACTAAATCAGCCAATTTTCCTGGTTCTATGCTTCCTTTCGAATCTTCATCAAAGCTTGCAAATGCTCCGTTATACGTATACATTCGAATCGCATCCATTAGGGATACTTTTTGTTGTTGTCCAAAAGCTGTGTTTTGTCGCGTTAAACGAGTAACAGCTGTGTATATGCCAACTAATGGATTAACTGTCGTGATTGGAGCGTCTGAACCAGCCGCTGTAATGATGCCTTGGTTCAATAAATCACTTGCCGCGTACATATAATTGATTCTTTCACCATAGTTACGAATATAACTTTCTCCGAATTCATAAGGGAATGAAGGGTTGAGTATAGGAATGACATTTAGTGCCTTGGCTTTTTCTTGCAAATCTGGTGGACAGACTCCTAAATGTTCAACACGATGACGATGATCATCACGTGGAAATTCATTTAAGACTTTTTCTATGACACTCAAATATTGCTCAATCGCCCGGTCACCTTGAGCATGTACTGTTATTTGATAGCCATTTCGATGTGCTGGGGAAAAGATAGAATAAAGTTCTTCTTCTGTATACTGTAAATAACCGTAATTATTTCCATCGCTTGTGAATGGTTCACGAGTAGCAATTGTCGGGCCTGTACTACTGCCATCAGTGAAAAGTTTAGCTGGTCCAATTTTGAAAAAGTCATTTCCTGTATTAGTCATTACCCCAGCCGCTAACATATTTTTAGTAAAATTCTCGCAATCGTTCAAACTGCCGATTAATGCATAAACTCGAGCTTTTAATTGCTTATTATTTGAAGCAATTTGCATAATTCTAAAGCTATTTTCATCGAATCCACCAGCATCATGAACACTTGTAATACCATAAGCAAATAATTGTTCCTGCGCTTTCATTAGCGCATTATATAATTCTTCATTACTATAAGTCACATTTTGATTAAATTCTAAAAAGGCATTTTCAATGAGGCGACCAGTAAACTTGCCGTTATTATCTTTTTCAATTGTTCCGCCTTTTGGATTAGGAGTGGTTGAATCAATGTTGGCGACCTTTAAGGCAGTTGAATTAACAATTCCAATATGCCCACAAGTGCGGGTAATGACAATTGGGTGTTCCTGTGTAAGTTCATCAAGTTCTCCAATTGTAGGATATCGTTGTTCCTTTACCATTAACTCATTAAATCCAAATACACGTATTATTTGTCCATTTTTAGTATTTTGAACAATGTCAGCTAATTTATCTTTTAGCTCTTCAATCGAATTAATTGTGGGATTTTTACAGTCGAGGTGCATTAATGTATTACCGTATAAAAAAAGATGCATATGAGCATCAATAAAACCTGGTAATACAGATCTTCCATGCAAATCAATGACTTCCGTTGAGGTAGTTATATATTTTTTTATTTCTTCTGTTGTTCCTACGGCTGCAATTTTATTCTCCTCGATCAGACATGCCTCAAAGACTTCGTTTTTACTGTTTACTGTAATCACTTCACCATTTAATAAAGCCGTCTTTTTCATTCCCACACCCTCTTTATCCAAATTTTGTGAATATACAAAAAAATATACCATAGCTTTTTAATTGCTCGATATAAACATAATGTAAAAAAGTTCCCTTTGTCGTTTTACATTATGTTATATTTTCTGTATAAAGCATTGATAAACCTTTTTCTAAAGAGGAGGCTATATATTGTCTTATTCACTTAGAGTTCAAGATTTATTTGATAAAAAACATTTCAAAAAGGCTAAAATTCTAGCTGGTCATAACGGGGTTTTGAATGCTATTAAGTGGGTTCATATACTGGAGTCGAAAGAGATTGGTACCTTCATTAAAGGCAATGAATTAGTATTAACGACTGGTATACAACTAACTCACGAAAAGACGCTTTTCGAATTTGTAGAGCAACTAATTAGTAAAGAAGCAGCCGGATTATGTATTGAATTCGGTGAACATATACAAACTGTACCGAATAATGTCATCGAGTTGGCCAACTTGTATAATCTCCCAATTATCGTGTTTAAAGAAATCATCCCATTTATAGAGATCACACAAGAAATACATAGTATGTTAATTAATCAACAATACGAAATGATTAAACGGTTAGAAAACTATTCGCAAGAAATTAACAAATTAACTTTGAAAATAACTCACTACGAACATATTTTAATGAGGCTTTATAAATATTTAAACATTAACGTTGCATTTATCATTAACGGTCAGCAACCTTCCTTTATACCAAATGAAAAACAGCATATGTATATGAACTTAAGAGACAAATACGAAAAGAAAAACGAAAGAAAACATTTTGCAAAATGTGAAGTAAATATACTAGAGGAAAGCTATGGTGAGGTATGTATTTTCACCGAAAACCGTACAATAAATGAATTCGAGTTATTAGTATTAGACAGAACTGTAACCGCTTTATCTCAATATTTGTTACGCAGTCTATACATAGAGGAGAAACAAAATATATACTCCCGCGTATTATTAGAATCTTGGTTAAATGGATCATTTGAAGATTCCGTCATTACCTCCTTCTTACAAGAACAAAGCTTTCATAATTTAGTAGATTGTTCTTATTTCGTCTTAATCGATCACATAAAGAATTCAAAAAAAGAATACGATTTAAATTATTATAAATTATACTCCCGTAATGTTTTTGAAAATAAGGGCTTCGTTATATTTTTATTGGAGGAAAAACAAAGACTGATTTATATCATTGCAGATATTTACGGATACGATACAAAAAAGCGTATTTTAGACTGCATTGAAAAAATCAAGAACTTCAGAAAGAATAATAATTATATAGACTTAACTGTCACTTCTGCTGTTGGGCAGATTGTAAATGATTATAAATTAGTGCACCAAAGTTTCGAAACTGCACAGGATACATTATTAATCCGCCAAAACGCTCTTCAACTTTCTTATTTTTATGAAGATCTCTACTTACATCAATTAATTCTTCAAATGCAAAAAAATAAAGCAATTATGGATTTAGCAAAGAACTATTTATATCCCCTCTATGAATATGATGCAAAAAATAATGGAAATTTAATAGAAACCTTACAAGTTTATTTGCAATGTAATTGTTTAAAAAATGAGACTGCTAAAAAGCTGTATATTGTCCGTCAAACGTTATATCATCGCTTGTCCAAAATTGAAAGCTTAATAGGAACTGATTATATGCTTCCACCAAAACGACTCGCTGTTGAATTAATGTTGTTGGCTACTCAAGATAATTTCCAAATTACAGACTTAGAAAAACTTTCTTTGTAAAAAGATTTCAAATCCCCTTTCTTTCTCTCAAGTCAATTTAAGTTTGCTTGAATGAAAAGAAGGGGATTTTTTTACTTAACAAAGTGTCAATATGTGAAACAGGTTTTAGTTAACATTTTACATTCTGTCTGATGCTAATCGCATTAAAAAACTTCACAATAAAGACAGATAAACAAATTACTAAAGGAGTGACTCAAATGGAAAACGTTCGTATTGCTGAAAATTTGGTTACAAAAGATGAGAAATATCTATGGCATGCAATGAAGCCTTATAACCCGCAAGCTACAACCATTATTCAAAAAGCAAAAGGAGCTTGGCTAACAGATATTGATGGTAATCGCTATTTAGATGCAATGTCTGGATTATGGTGTGTAAATGTTGGCTATGGAAGAGAAGAAATTGCAAAAGCAGCATATGACCAGCTTCTAGAGAACAACTATACACCATTATCGCTTAGTCATCCTTCTGCAATTTTACTTGCCGAAAAAATCAATGAATTACTAGGCGGAGATTATGTAGTCTTCTTCTCTAATAGCGGCTCAGAGGCAAATGAAACAGCATTTAAAATTGCCCGTCAATATTTTCAGCAAAAAGGACAAGGAAATCGATATAAGTTTGTTTCGCGCTACCGCGCATATCACGGGAACACTATGGGAGCACTCGCTGCAACAGGGCAAGCCGAGCGAAAATATAAATACGAACCTTTAGCACCTGGGTTTATTCATGTGAAAGCACCGGATCAGTATCGCTACAATGAGGATGGCTTTAAGAAAGCTAGCGAATTACCTTCCGTTAAAGCGGTAGACGAAATCATGACATGGGAACACTCTGAAACAATTGCGGCTATGATTTTAGAGCCAATTATTACAGGTGGTGGTGTCATTATGCCTCCTGAAGATTACTTAAAAGGCGTCAGAGAAGTTTGCGATAAACATGGCGCACTATTAATTGTTGATGAAGTAATTTGTGGCTTTGGACGCACAGGAAAAGCCTTCGGTCATCAACATTACGGAGTGCAACCTGACATCATTACAATGGCAAAAGGACTTACGAGTGCATACATGCCCCTATCAGCAACTGCAGTAAAGAGAGAAATTTATGAAGAGTTTACTAAAAATGGAAACTATGACTATTTCCGCCATGTAAATACATTCGGGGGTTCACCAGCAGCATGCGCAGTTGCCCTAAAAAACCTAGAAATTATGGAACGTGAAAATTTATTTGAACAGTCTTCGAAAATGGGTGCGATTCTAATTGATGAATTAAAAGAGAACATTGCACACCACCCACACGTTGGCGATATTCGTGGAAAAGGCTTACTAATCGGAATCGAGTTAGTAGAAGATCACTATACAAAAAATCCTTTAAATATAGAGAAGGTCAATCAAGTAATTGCTAAATGCAAAGAACGAGGACTAATTATTGGTAAAAACGGTGTAACAGTAGCAGGATATAACAATGTATTAACGCTATCACCACCCTTAAACATTACAATGGATGAAAAAGATTTCATTCTATCTGTCTTAGCGCAAGCAATTACTGAAACTTTATAAAATCAATAGTAATCGAAGTGAACTCTAACCGTGCTTTATTGAAATGATAGCTGAACATTGAAGGGAGAACTAGAAGATGACAAACATTACTGAAGTAAAAGAACTTACACATTATATAGATGGAAAAATGATTGCTGGCAAAAGCGGTCGTTTCCAAGAAGTATTCAATCCTGCGACTGGAGAAGTTATTGCCAATGTTCCATTAGCTTCCGTAGAAGAAGTGAAATATGCAATTAAAAAAGCAGAAGCTGCCTTCCCTGCTTGGCGTGACCTTTCAGTTGCTAAACGAGCAGAAATTGTAATGGCATTTCGAAACTTGCTAATAGAAAATAAAGATAAAGTAATCGAATTAATTTGTACGGAAAGCGGAAAAACAGAAGAAGACGCATTAGGCGAAATTACTCGAGGTATTGAATCCGTAGATTTAGCAATTAATGCTCCCCACTTGATGAAAGGAGAATATTCAGTAAATGTTGGCGGACAAATTAATGCTTATTCTGCTAAATACCCACTTGGTGTAGTAGCAGCAATCTCTCCATTCAACTTTCCAATTATGGTGCCGCTGGCGCAAACATGCATGGCAGTAGCAGTTGGAAATGCTGTCATTTTAAAAGCTTCTGAGCGTGTACCTATGACAGCTTTATATATTAGTGAGTTATGGACTAAAGCTGGTCTCCCAGATGGAATTTGGACAGTAATCAATGGAGATAAAGAAGCAGTAAACGAATTACTTGAAAACCCCGCAGTACAGGCAATTTCATTCGTTGGTTCTACACCTGTCGCACGTTATATTTATGAAACAAGCGCTAAGTATGGCAAACGAGTTGTTGCTTTAGGCGGTGGTAAAAATAATATGGTCGTCATGCCAGATGCCGACTTAGAACAAGTAGCCAATGCCTTCATTAGTGCTGGATATGGAGCTGCCTCCCAACGCTGTATGGCAATTTCAACATTAATGCCTGTAGGACAAGAAACAGCTGATCGTTTAGTAGAAATTTTAGAAGAAAAGATTAATAGATTAAAAGTCGGAGCCTACACTCAGGGTGCCGATTATGGACCAGTTATCTCGCAACAAGCGAAAGAGACTATCCTAAAAGCGATTGATCGCAGTGAACAAGAAGGCGCGAAAATAGTATGTGATGGCCGTAATAAAGACATTACTAAAAATAGCAAAGGCTTCTTCCTTGCCCCAACTTTACTAGACTATGTAAAACCAGGAATGGAAATTTATGATGAAGAAGTTTTCGGCCCTGTACGTAATATTGTACGTGTGGATTCATTAGAAGAAGCAATTAAATTAATCAACCAGCATGAATTAGGAAATGGCGTAACGATTTTTACAAACAATGGTTTAGCCGCTAGGAAATTTACGACTGAAATTGATGTTGGGATGGTCGGCGTAAATGTACCAATTCCAATTCCTGTGGGATACCATAACTTCGCCGGTTTTAAAGGCTCAAAATTTGGCGACGGACAAATGTTTGGTCCTGACCAAGCGCGCTTCTATACAAAGACGAAGATGATTTCGGAGCGTTGGTTGACTCCTAGTGAAAATAGTAGTTTATCGTTTGCGTTTCCAAGTAATAAGTAACTATCTAGTTTAATAGACACAAAAAGACGCGGTCCCAGTATTTTAATTGGGACCGTTCCTTTTGTGTTTGAGGTATGAATGCTCTCCTCTAAGCTTTTACAGTCATATCGTGTGCAAACAATTTCTCTACTCCACTCCAAACCGAAAACACGAAATAGGAAAAATGCTCCCCCACTCTACTACTTCTCTAATATCATCTATTTTGATTAGTTGGTTTACAAAATCACTATTCCATAAATCTACTATCGCTTCATTTACGATTATCTCCCTTTATACTTTAGTTCCCTTAAGCACATATGAACCTTATCTTGAATTGACATTAAGTGTGTTTAATTCAGAAAATTTGTATTATTTTGCTATTTTTGATTGATTTGTGTTAATAAACAGTTATAATTATTTTGAAAACAATTTGTGCAAACGCTTGCAATAAATAAGCATTACCTACATACATATTTTTATTGCATCTTTGTATAAACGTTTTCCTAATTAAAAAAGAGAAAGGGGTTTTTTCATGAGGAGAAAACAGAGAACATTTTTATCGCTCGTCACTATATTCGGATTAATTTTCCAGATGTTTCCGGGACTTTTTACAAATGCAGCAAAAGCAGCAGAAACAACAACTAGACAAGTTGTACTTGTAGGAAGCATGCAAAAATTATTTGGAAATTCTGGGGATTGGGACCCATCCTCGCAACAAACAGAAATGGTGTATAAAGGTAATGGTCTCTATACATTTACTGGTACTTTACCGGCTGGTGAATATGAGTACAAAATCGCCATTGGTGGAAACTGGTCAGAAAATTACGGTGAAGGCGGAAATCCTGGAGGCAACAACATTAAACTAATACTATCCGAACAAAAGGCTGTCACTTTCTACTATAATGACAACACTCATTCAATTACTGATAGCACTCATTACACCCCTATAGCAGAGGAAAAACAACCTCGTCTTGTTGGAACGATCCAACCTGCAATTAATGCAGGATCAGCTTGGAGCCCAGCAGAATCAACAGCCTTTTTAAAAGATGATAATTTCAAAAATATCTATTTCTTTACCACAAAAGTGCCAAGTGGTACATATGAATACAAGATTGTACTAGGAAAAGATTGGACCGAGTCCTACCCTACTTCCAATCTGAAGTTAACTGTACTCTCTGAATCTACTATTACATTTTTCTATAATAGTGAAACAAAAGAAGTTTATACAGATTATAAACCAGCAGGCTCTGATGGCCTGATTGACCAGAATACCCTCTCTCATGATTCATGGGACGAAGTATACAAAAAGCCATTCGGGGCTGTTCCAGAAAAGACACCTGTCACCTTACGGATATCGGCTAAGAAAGGAGATTTGACAGGTGCGAGCCTTTATGTAAAAAATTATAATTCTGGCACAACAAAGGTCTTGGCTATGAAGAATGTAGGCTGGTCAAATACAAATGGCAAAGGTGACCTTGAGTATTGGGAAGCTACGTTTACGCCAACAGACAAAGGGGTTCATGGGTATAAGTTCATTGTCAGGGATCAAGATACAACAGCTGAATATGGAGAAGACACACAAGAAGGTCATACTGGAAAAGCAGTAGATAAAAATGCAAGCCTTTTCCAACTGACAGTATATGACCCTAGTTACCAAACGCCAGATTGGATGAAAGAAGCTGTAGTTTATCAAATCTTCCCCGATCGCTTTTTTAACGGAAACAAGACAAATGACAATGTAAAAGATAAAATTGGTGCTCGTGGTAATCAGCCAATCGAACATCCCGCTTCTTGGTCAAGCTTACCTGATAATCCTTATGAACAAGGAACTGGATCATATACTGGAGACGGAGAGTTTAGTAATGATTTTTATGGCGGAGACATCGCTGGAATCAAATCTAAACTTGATTACCTTCAATCACTAGGAGTTAACACACTCTATTTAAATCCGATTGCTCTTGCACCATCTAACCATAAATATGATGCAACAGATTACAAATTGGTTGACCCGATGTTCGGCTCAGAAAAAGAATTTAAGGATTTCACTAAAGAATTAGCAAAACGTAATATGCATTTAATTTTGGACGGTGTTTTTAATCACGTATCAGACGATTCCATCTACTTTGACCGCTATAACAAATACAATACCGTCGGTGCATATGAATATTGGTCTCGTATTTATGATTTGATGAATAATGAAAAATTGTCCGAGGCTACTGCCAAAGAGAAAGCGAAAAAGCAATTTATCTCCGAAGGCCAATCTTTTAGTCCGTACGGTTTTGAAAACTGGTTCCATATTGAAAATGTTAAAGTACCGAATGAAAAAGTCAACGGTGTTTCAAATGGAGAACATTACAAGTATGAAGGTTGGTGGGGCTATGACAGTCTCCCAGTATTTGAATCAAAAGAAGGTTCAAAGGTTGATCACCCTAGTGAACTTAACAACACTGCATTTGCTAACTATATAATGTATGATAAAGACTCTGTGAGCAAATCATGGATTGATCGAGGTTCTTCCGGTTGGCGTTTAGATGTAGCGAATGAAGTAGACAGCTCATTTTGGCAGGAATTTCGAAAAGAAATTAAATCCAAGACGATGACCGGTGCAGGACAAACTCTTCAAAAAGATGAAGAACCACTTATTTTGGGAGAAATTTGGGATGATGCTTCCAAATACTTCCTCGGAGATCAATATGACTCTGTAATGAATTATCGTTTCCGAGGTGCCATACTAGATTATTTAAAGAATGGTAATGCAGAAAATGCACAAAACTCACTCCTTGCAGTACAAGAGGATTATCCAAAGGAAGCTTTCTATGCTCTAATGAATTTAATGGGATCACATGATACCGCACGAGCTATATTCCTGTTAGGCAACGGGACAGATACTTATAACAGAGCTGAACAGGATCCGAACTATAACTACAATGAAGGTGTAAAACGATTAAAGCTAGCCTCTATCCTTCAAATGGGTTATCCTGGTGCACCGACCATTTATTATGGAGATGAAGCAGGGCAAACAGGTTCAAAAGATCCAGATGATCGCCGTACGTATCCATGGGGAAATGAAAACCAAGATTTGATTAAACATTATCAAACGATTGGTCAAATTCGTAGTAAAAATACCGATTTATTTAGTCATGGAGATCTTCACCATATTTATGCTAAAGACGATGTATTAGCTTACGTTCGTACTAAAGGAACAAAATCAGCTCTTATCATCATCAACAGAGGAAAAACTGCACAAACTGTTGAAGTTGACACTAAAAAAATGATTGCAAACGGAATTCGTCTAGAAGACCAACTAGATAAAAAATACGCTGCTACAGTGAAGGATGGCAAGCTGACATTGACCATACCTGCTGAATCAGGAAGAATGTTACTTTCTAGTAATGACGTGAAAAATCCACAATCAGTTAAAAATGTACTCGGTACTGTAGGCTCTAAACAAATTACTTTAAATTGGACAGGAACTGGCACAAAATTTAACGTTTATCAAACAACTGTTGCTGGCGGATTATGGACAAAAGTAAAAGAAACTAAAGACACTAATGTAACCATTTCAGATTTAAATAATGGTCGTAACTACTATTTTTCTGTAACTGCTGTAGATTCAAATGGGAATGAATCTGAACCTGCTGTCTCAGTTGGTCTCGTGCCTCATTACGATGTTAGCAAAGCTAGCGTGTCCAACATGACAGCCTTAGCTAATCAGGAGCTGAATTTAGCACTTGATTCAACTGTTAAAGCAACTTTTTACTTGCCAGGTGCAACAGAAACAGGTCCAGCTGAAGGAATTACCGCTGAGCTTCAAGTAAGAATGAAAGGCCAAACTGCTTGGGAATCATACAAAGCTCTATATAATGGTCAATCTCAGGAAAATCAAGCTAATGAGTTCCAAGGCAGCTTCACTCCATTAGAGGCTGGCATATATGAATACCGAATGGCCTTTACACCTGATTTAGGAAATACTTGGGTATACTCTGAAACAGGAGAAGTGAATTACACACGTAGCACTTTAGATACTACTCCCCCTGCTAGTAAGGTCACTTTGGAGACACCAATTCAAGAATCTGGCCAGGTTAACTTGAACTGGAAACTTACCCAGCCAGATCAGCCATATAAAACGGTCATTTACCGTGACGGTCATATCCTTACTTCAGTAAACGGGGACACTACTACCTTCCGTGATTATCAGGTCACAAACGGTACAACATATACCTACCAAATCCGCGTCTTTGATCAAGCAGGAAACTATGTGGATTCAAATAATGTAAATGTCACACCTGATATTGTCATGGTACAAGTCACATTTAAAGTACATGCACCAAGTGACACTCCATTGTCAGCACAAATGAATATACCAAACAGCTTAAATGGTTGGAATACAGGTGCATGGTCAATGAGCCGAAATGGCGCAGTTACACCGGATTGGGAATATACAGTTGAGCTTGAAGAAGGAACTGAAATTACCTATAAATATACGAGAGACAACACATGGGATCATGAAGGATTAGCAGACCATACACCATCTGACACATCAGATGATGATATCAGTTACTATGGTTACGGTGCGACTGGAACCGATATGAAAATAGTTGTTTCAAATCAAGGTGGCAACAAAATGACAGTCCAAGATACGATCTTACGCTGGATTGATAATCCACTTGTTGTAAGCCAAATTGATGTGAATGGTTCAACTCTAACTGTCAAAGGGAATGCTATTAAAGGAGCTAACCTCACAATCAATGGGGAAAAAGTAACTGTAAATAATGAGATGAATTTCACCCAATCTTTTAATCTAAAAGAAGGTCAGACACAAGTACCAGTTCACATTGAACCAACAGATACAACCAAAACCACAATTTTTAAAGGTGATGGTGGTTCGATTAATAAAAACACTAAAAACTATGTGATTGATGTTATTAATAAAACGATTAGTGAGTCCAAATAAATAGAAAGAAGAAGGTCTACCGATTTTGGTAGACCTTTTTTTGAATTATTTTTGCCGTCATTTAAATTATTCAATTAATCCTAAAAAGTTTTTTCCGAGTATGTATTCCTTTTCATTATCTGGAATTAGAAGGGATTCCACCCATCTCTTCTTGTCCGAATAGTCATATTCATTAAATGTCTTCATTCCATATGGACCATCACAGCCAAAAAGAACTTTACGGTAACCTAAAGCCTTTACTGCTTGTTTTACAATTGACGGATCGAGATAATCACTAGATGTATCAACATATACATTTGGTTGATCCTTAACGTATTTCCATAGTTTTTCCCAAAATGGAAGACCAGCATGAGCATAAATTAATTTAAGTTTAGGAAAATTTTCAGGTAGATATTTATAACTGTCAATTTCTGAAGAAAGATGAATAATCATAGGTACACCTCTTGATTCACATAAAGCAGCAACTGGTTCAAGAGCTTTAATACTATAACCATGCATGAATGGATGAGCCTTTACACCAATAAAACTAGGGTTTTTAAGATAGAATTCTATTTCTTCCATAAAATTAGGAATCATAGGGTTCACTGCTACCCAACCTAGAAAACGATCTGGAAATCTTGCAATTGCAGTAGCCACGATATCGTTGTTCGGTTTAGTAAAAATCTTATATGAGTTACCATAAAGTTTTAAATAGCCATCTTTCACAAGGCCATCGTAAATTTTATGCCCAATTTGAGGTGTATTAAGTATTAGAAAACGGAATAATTGTTGGATATGATACTGAATGGTACTATCCGATTCAAACATTGTTTCACTCATTGGGGGGATCAGAGCAGTTTTTGCTATATTATTTTGATCCATCCCCTCTATCATTTTTTCTAAAGTCAACATGGATTCATCAACATGAAAATGGCAATCAATAATTATATAAATCTCCCCTTTTCTACTCTATTATTTTCTATTTATTGCTTTATCAACTTTTAAATGATTCACTATAAACTGTTTTTACTATTATCATATATATGCTATGAAAAAACGTTATTAAATTAAAGGCTTCTGAGCAGCTTCAAGACACCTTTAACAGCAAAAGAATTGCTCTTTCTTTTTTACGAATAAATTTAGAAGCTCTCTTTAGGGGATTTTTCAGCTATTCAGTGTGGGATTAAGAATTGGGATACATAGTTTTACGAGACATTATGTACTGTGATCCAAAAAAAATCAGCAGAACCGCTAGTAGCCGAGTGAAATACAGCTACTAAAATAAGAAGTTTCGTATTTTATGAGACTAGTTCAACCCAATAGCTTAAAAAAGAAAAAGGCTTATACAATTTTTTTATAAGCCTTTTTTGTAGTTAGGTTATCTATAGTCTTTTAATTGAATTGAGTGGTATCTAGTAGTTTTACTAATTAATTTAGTACGTTTGCTTTCTGAGTATGAATAATAATTTATTTTACTCCTTTTGTAATAAGCGTCATTCTTCACATAAATTACCGCTTTTAGATATTTAGGGGTATAGTTACCAAATCCAGGGAAAACTAATATACCATTCCAAACAGCTTTTACTTTATTAATATAATAACCTCCTGGTAATCCATTAATCAGAGTAGTTTCTTTTTTGGTTTGTTTTTAATTTGTTTTTCTATCTTTCAAAAAACAAATTAAATCTGTCATCCGACACAGCTTGCATTAAAATTGTATTTCTATCAGTTTACATTTTTTTATTACTTTATTTTCTTTTTTAAATTCTTCAACAGGTCATTTGTAAACTTCAAATGCTCCAATATTGTATCAAGTTTTTCGTTCATTATAAAAGCTGTTACAGGATTATAAAGGCTAACTGAAGCTCCCTTTAATAACTTGTTTAACAGCTTCTTCTACCTTCATAACTTCTTTTAATATAATTGACTGTTCAAAACAATCCATATCTTTAGCACTAAAGGAGTCTAGAGCCACTTTCTCGATCCGTTTTATATTCATAATCGTACCCTAACAAACAACAAAGAAAAAATAGGGAAAAGGGTAGAGGTGACTACTTCAATCCCTCTACCCTTCCCCCTACTTAAGCCTACGTTCAAAACTGAACAAAAAATCGCCTTTTTTTGTTTTACATATGTTTGATGAGACTGGATAGTTCAACAGACTTTTGCGTACAACGCTTTATAGCTGAAATGATAGCTGTTCTTAAGCCTTTTTCCTCTAATATTGCTACAGCTTCTATTGACGTTCCACCTGGGGAACAAACCATGTCTTTCAATTCACCTGGATGAATTCCCGTTTCCAGTACCATTTTTGCAGAGCCTAATACAGCTTGAGCTGCGAATTTATATGCTTGATTTCTTGGCATACCATCTAATACAGCAGCATCTGCCATGGCTTCTATAAACATAAATACATATGCTGGCGAAGAACCACTTACAGATGTTACAACATCCATTAATTTTTCGTTTACTATCTCTGTTTGGCCAAAACTATTAAAAATGTTCAGTATATCCTCTAAATCTTTTTCTGTAACCATTTCATTAGGACATAACGCAGACATTCCTTCTCCAACAAGAGCCGGTGTATTAGGCATTACTCTTACAACCTTTAATTTTTTATTAAAAGCTTCCTCAGTACTTTTAATGCTTTTTCCTGCAGCGATAGTTACGACTATAACATCGTTTTTTATCTGTTCGTTTATTTCGTTAATTACTGATGAGTATAGGTCTGGTTTGATAGATAAAATTAAAATGTCAGCATTTTTAGCTACCTCATTGTTGTCAGTAGTTGTAGTTATACCATATTTTTTACTAGCATTTTTTAAATTTGAATGGTTTAAATCAGAACAAATTATTTTATCCGAAGGCACTATATTTTTGGTTATCATCCCACCAATCATAGCTATCCCCATATTTCCGCATCCAATGAATCCAATTTGTTTATCCATATTTACTCAATTTTGCTCCTTCTAAAATAAATTATATCGGTTCGAAATTATTATTCTGAAAAAACTAATAATATCCCATACAATATAAAAAACCATTTTAAGAGAGTACATTGTTTTTTGCAATATAAAAAAATATAGAAATCAGTTTTATTCTGAAAATTAATTTAACTTTAAAAATGCCTCTTGACATAAAAACGCGCTATATTGCATAATGTATAAAAATCAAATTGAAAATCGTCGAAGGGAACTAGTACATATATCTTCTTGCGAAAGAGAGTGGAATTCACCGGCTGAAAGATTCCTCGTATAGAAAGTATGGAACCTATCCCTGAGTCTTAAACGAAAGTTTAGGCGTATACCTTCGTTATAGGTGTCAAGCGGATATATATATTTATATCAATAAAGGTGGTACCGCGGAACAATGACCGTTTCGTCCTTTTTATTAAGGGCGAAGCGGTCATTTTTATTTTGCTCTTTATTGCTAAATAGCATGTTAAAAGTTTAATTTACAAAAAAATTCGCATTTAGAATAGGAGGTACAAAAGTGAAAAAACAACGAATTGTCGTGAAAATTGGAAGCAGTTCCTTGGCAGTTGATCATGGAGGTATCTCTGAGGAACAGCTTTCTGATCATGTTGCTGCTTTGGCGAAATTGAAACAGGAAGGACATGAAGTGTTGCTGGTTACATCTGGGGCAATTGCTGCAGGTTTTTCTGCTCTTGGGTATCCAAGTCGACCTGTAACAATTAAAGGGAAGCAGGCTGCCGCGGCTGTAGGACAAAGTCTGTTAATGCAGGCGTATACGGAGGAATTTCGTAAATATGGTATCGTTACCGCGCAGCTTTTGCTGACGAGAAGTGATTTTTCTAGAAAAGATCAATACAGTAATGCATATGCCACTTTAGGAGAGCTACTTAATCGTTCCGCTCTTCCAATAATCAATGAAAATGATTCAATTTCTTTAGAGGAGCTGACTTTTGGTGATAATGATATGCTGTCAGCTTTAGTGAGTGGGCTTGTTTCGGCGGATATGCTCATGATTTTTACGGATGTGAACGGCTTATATGACCAAAACCCTCAGAAAAATGCGGACGCGAAAAAGTATTATTTCCTCCCTGAGGTTACGGAAGAAATTACTTCTCTTGCTGAAGATGCGGGCTCAAAACTTGGGACTGGCGGTATGAGATCAAAAATCGATGCTGCAAAGACAGCACTATCTCTTGGAGTGAGTGTATTTATCGGAACAGGACGTGGACAGGAGAAGTTTTTAGATGTTTTGAAGGGTAAAGGTGATGGAACGTATATCGGTAATGCTCCTCAAAAAGTGATTAAGATGAACAAGCAATGGATCGCGCTACATTCACTTGTTAATGGACAAATTGAAGTAGATGCTGGGGCAGCCTCTGCCATCATTCATCATGGAAAAAGTCTTCTTCCTGCTGGTGTTACTAATGTGTCTGGATTCTTTCGAGCGGGCGAAGTTGTGGAGGTCATCACACAACAAGGACTCTTGATAGGGAAAGGTCTATGTAGATATAGTGCAGAGGAACTACAGGATATAAAAGGGATGCAGAGTCACTTCATTCAGGCTCAAGGCGTAAGACATAGCTATGAAGTCATTCATAGGGATAATTGGGTTTCATTTTAAGAAGAAAGAGGATCCGTTCACGTAAAGAGGGCGGAATCCTCCGTCCTAAATCTGATAGATTCACCTAATATCTATGTAGAAGAGTCTTGGATGATCGTTCCAAGTTATCAAAGTTAAACATGCCTCAAGTTTTTATATTTTGAATCTTTAAAAGGGGGAAATGAAGATGAATGAAGTATTAGAAAAGGGACAAAAAGCGAAAAAGATAGCTGGAGAACTTGTTCTAAAATCCACAGTTCAAAAAAACAAGGCACTTGCTGCGATTGCGGATCAATTGATAATAGAAACACCTTATATTTTGGAGGAGAACAAAAGAGATATTGAAGTAGGTAAAGCAAAAGGAATGTCCGCTTCTATTCTTGACCGCCTTACGCTGAATGAACAGCGCATTATTGATATGACAGAGGGTATCCGGCAGCTAATTGATTTGCGTGATCCTGTTGGAGAATGTGTAACCACATGGGAAAGACCGAATGGATTGTCTATTCAAGAAATGCGTGTGCCACTAGGTGTTGTCGGGATGATTTACGAAGCGCGACCGAATGTAACTGTGGATGCGGCCACAATTTGCTTGAAAACAGGAAACGCAGTTATCTTGCGTGGCAGTTCTTCCGCTACTTATTCTAACAAAGCCATCGTAGCTGTCATTCACCGAGCCCTTAAACAAACAAGCTTGCCTCCAGAAAGTGTACAGCTCATTGAAGATACGTCACGATATAGTGCAAAGCAGCTGTTTACATTAAATGAGTATTTGGATGTTCTTATCCCAAGAGGTGGCAAACAGCTAATAGATACTGTAGTTAGAGAAGCGTCTGTTCCTGTATTGGAAACAGGTGCGGGAAATTGTCACATATTCATTGATGAAACAGCGGATAAACAGATGGCATTTGATATTATTATAAATGCAAAAACACAGCGACCATCTGTATGTAATGCAATTGAAACAATTATACTTCATGAGGAGTGGGCGCACCGATTTGGTACAGAGCTCTTTTCTTCCTTAAAGGAAAAAGGAGTAGAGTTACGTGGAGATAAGAAGGCACTGGCTATCGATTCTTCTATTGTACCTGCTTCAGAAGAAGACTGGGGAACTGAATTTTTGTCTCTCACGCTGGCAGTTAAAATGGTCTCCTCTGTTGAAGAAGCTATTAACCACATCAATACTTATGGATCCATGCATTCCGAAGCGATTATTACAGAAAGGGAAGAAAGTGTGAACAAGTTTTTCACGTCCGTAGATGCCGCGGCTCTCTACCATAATGCTTCGACTCGCTTTACTGATGGTTTTGAATTCGGCTTTGGTGCAGAAATCGGCATCAGTACGCAAAAGCTACATGTAAGGGGACCAATGGGACTTCCTGCATTGACTTCTACAAAATACGTGATTCGTGGAAATGGACAAATTCGGAGATAAGGAATGTCATTTGTTCACTAATGTATTGTTCTGTGAAAATTGCCAAAAAGGAATGTGGTACAAGGCAAATCAAAAAGTGTATAGATGCGGAGGTAATATTAAGTACGGTGATCCTTTCTGTTTAAATAGAGTAGTTATCCGTGAGAAAGAGCTAAAACACATTATCCTAGAGGATCTACAGGAGTTATTCCATTCCATTCAAGATGATGAGTTTATAAAGAGTTTACACAAAAGATTGGATCAAAAGAAGGTTTCGATTTCAAACGAACTAACAAAAATCAAAAATAAAGCAAATAAATTACGTTCTAGAAAGAGAGATTACCTTGATGATATGTACGCTGACCAAATTATATCTCGAGAAGAACTGGTTGAATATAGAAAGCAGATAGACCAGGAAGTAGCTGAACTCGAAACAGCCAAGATTGAGTATCAAGAAAAGCTTGAAGAGTGCGAAAGTGAGAACTATGCAATTGATTTAGGAAAAAAGCTTAAAGACGTTTCATTACTAGATGATTTAACTCCTCAAATCTTGTACTCTTTGGTGAATAAAATAACCTGTAGCATTGAAGGTAATCTACGTATTCATTACAACTTTGTAAATCCTTTCGAAGAACAAGAATAGGCAACAACCGCAAGGGTTAGTTGCCTTCTTTTAAAATGAGTTGCGAGATACACTCCACGTCCGCAGTACGTAATTGACAATACATGAGATGATGTTGAGTTTACATCTAATCTCTAAATATAAAGGACATTCGACCGTTAGTATGAATACGAATTGGTGCCAAGTACTACAAGATCAGTTTATTGGTATCTAAATTATTAAGTACTCATACCGCTCTTCCCTAAAAGCCGTAAAGCTTTTAAATAACTGATTTATTAACTGATCTAACTCTTGGCTACATTGAATGGTATTAGAATGAAGAAATCCATACTGCTTACAAAAATTATATAATTCATTTCTCTTTTTCTCTACCTCAAGTTTTGCTTGTTGTTGTAATAAAGTAGCCATCCCTAAACCCCTCCACCCGGTTCTTGCTATCATGTAAGTCAACTAGGATCTATCAGTAGTTACACATATGATGTCAAAGCATACCAGTTGCTGTACTTGTTTCTTTTTTAGGTCAAGACCAATCAAACGAATGGAGTAATCTAAGACTTTTTCATTTGCATTCTGAATGATCGTATTGAACCTAATTTATTTTTTCACTACAACTTTTTTCGCTTTACCTGTATTCCCTGCTTTATCTTTTGCATAAACGTAAAGGACTGTTCCCACTTTTTGTTTTTTATAAGAAACAGTATAAATTCCTTTACTGTTAGCAGTACTAGAACCAATGATTACTTTTCCTTTTTTCACATAAACTTTAGCACCTGGTTCGGCTTTCCCTGTTACTTTTGTATTAGATAAACTTTTAACAGAAGGAATTGCTGGTGGTGTTATGTCTTTTATTACTACCTTTTTTGCCACTCCAACATTCCCCGATTTGTCTACTGCGTATACATTAATGATTGTTCCTACTTTTTGACTTTTGAAGGTAATAGAATAAATTCCTTTGCTGTTTACAACTGAGGAACCTATGATTAATTTGCCTGCTTTAGCGTATACTTTGGAACCTATCTCAGCTTTTCCAGATATTCCTGTATATGTCACCTTACTTACCAAAGGAATACTCGGTGCTGTTTTGTCTGGAACAGGCTTAGGAATTGGTTTGCAATTTACATATAGCTTTCCTGCTGCCGTGGAACTTAATGAATTTCCATACATATCTTCAACTTTTACCACTATTTGTGCACCGTTTAATGTAAGCTTCTTAGTTGCTGTCCAGTTGCCCTTATAGTGTCCAGTGCCATTTCCTTTTGCATCCTTTACTTCGGTCATAACTACCTCAAAGTTGTTTAAACTTGCTGTTGGCACATATACTGCACTTGTTATGCCGTTAATCGGAGCGTTAATTGTAAATACTGCCTTTTTTAATCCAGGCTCACTGTCGAACTCGACCTTTAATGTTTGATCTGCCTTTAATATTACATCACTCGATGGCATTATATTTTTAATTTCATGTATTGAGTATTTTACATTAACTGTTATGCTCTTTGCAGTTTCATTTCCTGCCTTGTCTCTAGCAACAATATTTATTACATTTTCCCCTTCCTTGGACATAAGCTTTACTGTCCAATTCCCATTTGAATCTATGTCTGTCTTTGTTCCGTTAACTTCAACATAATCTAAATAATCATCTTTAGCTGTTCCTGTTACAGTTATAACCTGATCATTTATATTTGCGTTATTTTGTGGGCTTGTAATTTCTAAAACTGGTTCTGTCTTGTCTACTATAACCTTTATCTCCTTCGAATAAGGAGTAGATCCGATTTCTGTAATAGTTTTCGCCTTTAGAATATTAACTCCCTCTTGAAGTACAGCATCAATTGAGAAACTTCCATCATCATTTGTCTTTCCATTTGCTATATCTTTATCACCGCTAAATAGATGAACGTCCATTCCTGGAGCTGCCTTACCTTTTATTGTTGCGTTTTCATTATTCAAATATGAGCTGTCCGCTGGTGATGTTATACCTGGAGCTAGTGCTTCCTGTTTAACTGTTGCTCTAATCATCATATTTCCAAAATCTTTATTTGCTAAAGTGAATGGACCACCCTTTACAAACCACCATGATCTTTGTGCTACTATTGGGTTATTTTTATCCAATGAAATTTGTGGGCTTTGAGGAGCAAACTTATCCTGTATAAAAACCATATAAAAATCACCTGTTACCACTATTTGCTCTGAGGTTAAATCAACAACTGTCCATTTTCCTGCCTCCCTAGTAGTAGTTGCACTAAATGGTCCTGCTACCATTTTTCCAGGGGCGCCATCCTGTCCACTTGCATCATAAACTGCCACCTTAAATGTATTTCCACCTGATCTTGGATCAATCATAAATAATCCAGAGGTTACTATTGCTTTGGTCTGTCCTTCCGGAAGTGACATTCTTACTGCATAGCCACCTCCTGCTTCCCATTGAGCCACTGAATATTCTGGTGTTCCATCATCATAGCCTATCTCTCCTAGGAAATTTATAAATGGTTTTAGCTGAATATCATGCGACACATGTTCATTACCCGTAATATCTACAGTAAATCTCTCATCAAAATAATTCTCAGCAATAACCTGTACTGTATATTTACCTTCATATCCAGTTATTGAGTAGTTACCCTCTGCATCAGTCGTAACTGGTGCTACTGCTGCATCCTCAATTAAGTAAATTTTTGCGTTTTTAACTGGTTTTCCCGTTTGGGCATTAATGATTTTACCTGTTACTGTTCCCTTAGGTATTGGAGCCATTGTAATGTTTGTATTTTCAAGAACTTGGTTAGCTGCTACTTGAACCTGCTTATCCTGTGGATAGTATCCATACTTTTCAGCTCTTAGTGTATACTCTCCTTCTTTAACCTTAAAACTATATGATCCGTCTTGCGGATTTGTTTTTGTTGAACGACCATTTTCAAGAATAGATACTGTAGCTGATAATGGAATTTTCGTTATCTCAGCATTTGTCTCCGCAGAATTTATTATTTGTTCTTTTGGGCTGTTGCTTAAAGCGGATGTATCACCTGATGCTGCAAACAGGTTTGTTAAACTAAACTGTTCTTTAGGTCTGCTTCTTAAAGCTGATGTGCCACCTGGTGCTAAAGATTTGTTTGTTAATCTAACATCATCTATAAACCATCCCTGCTTATTATTGGAGTCATTAGATATAAAGGCAAATGCGATATTTATTTTCTTTCCTGCGTATTCGCTAAGATTTATTTCCTCATTTGAATATCCTTCTGTCTTAGTGCCTCCATATGATGCTAATATATACCAATTATCATCGTCATCACCTTTAGCCAGAACAAACGCACGGTCATTATTTTCTTCTACATCATACCAATTTTTAAACTGTAAATAAGCACTTCCATTTGGCAGGACAATAGGAGGTGATTTTATTAGCATTCTTTCATTTTCTGAATAAGTTCCTTCAAGATTAGTAGCTAAAACTTTTTCTCCTGAGACTGCTGCATTAGGTCCTGTTGTTGGTTTTCCCCAGTTCCATTGATCCTTAAATGGAGCCTCCAAGACGTTTTCCCATCCTGTTATATTTGCTTCAAAATCATTAAAGTATCCTATTGTAATTGCAGGTTTAACAAGTATTGTATAGATATCACTTGTAACCTCGTTCTTTCCAAAGTCAACAATTCTCCATCTGTAAGATAGATTTGATACTACTCTATCAGCTGGAATTACAGCTTCATAGCTTCCTGACTTGTAGTCCCCACTCTTCCTATCAGCTGCCACTGTTGTCCACTCATCTGCAGAATTTCTATATTGAAGCTCAACTGACTCAACACTTACATTATCCTGTACATCTATTTTTAATTTTTGTTCCAATCCTTCGTATGTCACTGTAACAGGTGTATGGTTAAATGTTGGTGGAACTGTATCCTCTGCATCTTGTAATACCTGGCCTTTAATCTCAGAAATTCCTTGCATAACTGATGTTACAGCCTTAAATGCATTAATAACACCATATCCATATCCATTGTTAGGATTTGTAGGATATTCAGAGTTAGTACAAGGAGTTGCTGTTTCCTTTATTATTTTTTCAATTTCACTAACTGTTAAAGAAGAATTGGCTTGAAGTAATAATGCTACAAGTCCTGATGTATGTGGACCTGCCATCGAGGTTCCATTCCATCCACCCTCATATTTACTTCCTGGAACTGATGATCTTATATTAACTCCAGGTGCTGAAATATCTGGCTTAAGTATTCCACCATATGGTGATGGTCCCCTTAAAGAAAAGCCAGCTAAATTGTTGTTTATGTCAGTCGCTCCTGTTGCAAAGGATTCTTGATAGTTTGCAGGATTAGCGACTGATCCTGGTCCACCAGAATTGTAAGGGGTTGTATTTCCTGCTGAAAATTCCGGGAATATATCTGCTGCTCTCCAATTTGTTATAATAGTTTTATACCAATCATCTATTCCAGGACCGCCTCCCCATGAGTTATTAATTACATCAGGAGCCATTTCTGGATGTGGTACTCCATTTTTATCTTTAGGAGCAAGCATCCATTCACCAGCTTCTATTAAATCTTCATCTGTTCCACCATCTTTTGTAAATGCCTTAGCAGCAATCCACTTTGCTCCTGGTGCAACACCTATCTTATTTGTACCATTTGGTTCTGAACCAACCATAGTACCTACTGTATGGGTTCCATGACCTACATTATCGTATGGTGCTGAACCGTTATTTTCAGTTGCATCAAACCAATTGTATTCATTATTTGGATTATCTGGATTAGCTGGGTCAAATCCTCTATATTTTGTCTTTAATGCAGGGTGATCCCACTGAACTCCTGTATCTATGCTACCAACAACTATTCCTGTTCCATCTATTCCCAAACTCCAAACATCAGGCACTCCAATTTTTTCAAGGTTCCATTCTACATTATTAGCCGCTGTAATAGTAGCTTCAGTAGTTTTTGCAGGCTCAATTAACTTTGTAATTCCATTAGGTCTTATACTTTCAACCTCGGGCATATCTGCTATGTTTTTCATAACTGCCTCTGTTGCTGTAACTACCATACCATTTACTATATAAAATGAATTAAAATCCTTTACATTTCCGTTATTCTTTTCTTTTTCAATATACTTCCTCAAATTTCTCTGTGATGAATCTGCTTTAATTTTTAATTCAGAAACGATTGATGAACGTACTACTAACTCTTTTTTCACATTTGATAGATTTTTATTCTTAGCCTTAACTTCCTTAGCGACCTTTACTGTATCTACCTGATCCTTAAATTTTACAAGAAAGGTAGTTTGAGAGTTATTCGCAAATTCTTTTATAAGTTCTGGACTTATTTTATTCTCTATTACTTCTTTAGCTTCGGGGTTATAGCTTGTCTCAATATTGTCCTTTGCATAAGCTTTAATATAATTTCCAGCTGGTGCAGCAAATGAACTTACGGTAACTATTAAAGCTGTCGACAATGTAAGCAATTTTTTGGTGATTTTTATCATGTTTATCCCTCCATATTTAGATTGAATTTACATAAATAATCCTTTAGTCTCCTTTCCATTAACTTTAAAATAGGTTTTGCGATGGGTATTACAACATTAACTGCATTTTCATCAATTAGTGAAGCAAGGATAGCCGTGGATCATGTTGCAGCTAGTAACGTCTTCAATTTCTTTTTTTACCAAACATCCTCTTAGTGGATATAAATTAAGATACAAATGGTAAGAAATATCTTAAAATATGATTCATAGTTGAATAGGGTAAATTAAAAGATTGCTAACAAGATGAAAAGGGCACCTCCTATACCAATTACCGATTCTGTATTAGAGTTATGTAGTTTCTAGCTGTGTACTAAATGAATAGGTAACATTGAATTTAAAAGAATTATATATTTGCTAGATTGGGATGACAAATGGGGTTTTTACGAGGGAACCGTCCTATATTTTTACAATTTTTTACAATTTTTTAATCTTTTTAATATTTCGACAAATAATGACATTGCAAATCTATATTCAGCGTACGATTAATATAGATTTTGACTTAGGGCTATAATTTAATAGATTGACTTGGGGTTTTAAATCAGTTTGTTGACAATTAAGGTATTTTGTGATTAAGGGTATAAGAAGTGTAAATATGGAGCAATGGAAAGTATAAAAAAGAAGAGGATGCTTTTTTCTGCGTGAAAAACATATTCTCCTCATAAACGAATGTATAAGTGTTGTTACCACCTATTATTAAATCTTTCCGTGCCGTTTCATGAAGAGAACGATTTCGCTTTTCTTTAGGCTCTTTTTGCATTAATAATTGTTTTTGACTATATAGTTTGTCCGCTGATTTCAACTACAGGCAATTACTTTCCACAGGGAGGGATAGAGTTCCTCAGTGCTACCGTCTGCGGGGTTTAATGATCCCTTACGTGAATCATTTAACTAGGTTTCCCATTTCCCGAAGGAGTAAAGTGCCTACGCTACAATCAACTCCCATGATTAAAGCTACAAACTTTTCGAAAACAGCCTTTCTTTAAAATGTACGTAGTAACATGACTTCCTTAAAAGGTATTAGTTTAAAAATCAAGCAAATTTATCGTTTCTACGGTATTTTTCCACGAGATACGCTGCGTATTGATTTGCTTCTTCGACATTGCCTTTTTCCATATGATAGTCGAACAACTTTATCCCATAATGTTCAATCAAGCGAACATGTTCCATTTTCTGGTAATAAGGAAATGCTTCTTTTTCAAGGTAATGGTAGTAAAGCTCTTTTTCGTTTTGAATATTATATTTATGTAAATAAAAGAAATGTATATAGATTGGATCGCTTATTTCTTCAGAAAGAGCAATACCCTTTTCGACCAATTGGAGCAATTCTTCGGTTGATTTCGATCCTTGTTTCGTTAATGCATTTATATAGCCTTCCAAAGAGGCTATATGAAGGGCTGTATGAGGATCTTTTATGTCCATAGATTGTTTATAGTATTCACAAGCTTTATCATAATTTCCTTGGCGAACTTTCTGGTATGCAAGATTGTGAGACAGCATTGCTCTTTGATGGTCTAATCCAATGTTTTCGGTCATCTCGATTAATCTTTGGTATTCCGTATTTTTTGGATCGTAAAACTCGTCCTGCTCTACTTGTATCAGCATAAGCAATTCTGCTTCAATCATTCGCGTAAGACTGCGCACTTCTGTGAAAAAGCGCAGGGACTTTTCGGCAAAATAATAAGCCAATACTCGTGAATTCAGAGAATGATAGGCAAAAGCCAAATGATAATAGTACTCTTGGTTGTTGTAATAGGTTATATCGATTCCTTGAAAATATGAAATTGCCTTATAATATTCCTTATTCATCAATGCATTGATCCCTTTAATGTGAAGAAGCATGTTTGTTTCATATGGTGAAAGATTAGACCATTTGTCCATTTCATCAATTTGAGACTTAGCTTCATGCCCCTGCCCTATCAATAAATAATATCTTGTGAGTACGAGCGTATAGGAACGATAAATAACCGGCATTTGTAGAAGAGCAATAGCCTCTAATTGTTTCTTAATTCTATCAGCCTTTTTATTCAATTTTAAAATAATCGATTCATGCCATTTTTTTAAAAGGGAATCTAGACCAATGTAAGTTTTAATTTCTGTTTCCATATCAATACAAAGGCGCTTTGACAGCAAGTTTATCGTTTCTTTAGAAACTTCTGTTAATCCCCGTTCAATTTTGCTAATATGTGTACTCGAACAGATTCCAATTCCTAAATCCTTCTGCATCATGCTCTGACGTTCACGATAGAATTTGATTATTTGTCCCTCAAGCATGGTGATCACCTCACTTAATCCCATCAATATTAATTTTTTTGGTTTTATTTTATTAAAGAAAACCCCACTCAAAATAATACATTTGAGTCTCTATGATTAAAATAACACAAAGAGAAACGACTGCGACTTACCATTTTCTTCCAATTAACAACTTCAGACTGAAGTAGTCCAATGCTTGATTAACATCATAGATACCATCTATTTATTTCTCTAGACAGAATTAATTAAGCAAATCGTAGGTTTCACTATTGGATAATGAGTAACTGGTAGAGCTTAAGAGTTTGTCTGTTTCTGTTTTGCTGAGCTCAGGGGGAAAAGGAAAGGACTATAATGGTATTCTTCCCTGGTCAGTAGTTTATGTTTTGGATATAAATATTCAGCAAGAAAATACTGCCATTCGATCTGTGAAAGTTGCAGGAATAGAATTTATTTGATTCAAATATACGTGAACAAAGCCACACTCTTCCGTTCCCATATTTCCTATTCAATATAAAACCTTGCTACAAAACCCGCTTTTTCTCATTTTTCATTCTACTTTTTTTAGCAAATTATTATTTTTCGAATAAAGTCTTGATAAATAAAAAAAGGAAAAGGCTTGAGGTGACTGCGATTGTCCCTTTTTCCTTTTCCCTGTTCGTGCCTTTTGTCAGTTGTCTATTCTGATTTTGGCAAAGGCTTTTTATTTTAATACAAGCTCAGCCACACATTCAACATGTATAGTCTGCAATTGGCACTACATGAGATGATGATGAGTTTACGTATAATCACTAAATACTAGAATAAAGTTACTTCAATTTGTAAGAAAAACATCAAAAGAAGCCTTTACAATTGATAAATTTTGTATATAGGTTGGCTTAAAACCACATCCCAACATGCCTTTCTTTGAATAACTGATTTAATAACTTATCTAGCTCTTGACTACATTGAATGGTTTTGGAATGAAGTAATCCATACCGCTTATTAATATCAAATAATTCATATCTCTTTTCTTCTATCTCTTTTGTTATCTGTTGTAATAAAGTAGCCACCCCTATACCCCTCCATCCAAATAACTCTCCAGTAAGAATTCTATCTTGATATGACTGCCGAATTTAGCTGCCCCGTTATTATCTTTTGCATATGTTACAGTGTAATTGGCAAGTAGATGAACGTCCTTGATTTTTAAAGTAATTTTATGATTAATTGGAAGCCGCGCTCCATTGTGCCACTTTGCTTAATTTCGTCAACTCTCATCACAACTGCTGGTCGACGCTCAAATCCAAAGTATCATCTGCAACCCCTTTTCTCCGCTTATTCCTAAAGAATAGAAATATAAAGCGTAAAAAACCAGCAACGTCATAATGAAGCGTCACCGGTTCTTGGGAATCATGAAATTATCTAGGATCTAACTATAGTTTGCACAACAGAGGTTTTTACGTACCATTTGCTGTACCTGCTTATGATCATTACATTACTCGTATAAAGCACATCGTCTTTTTGTTTAGCTATTACAGATAGATTAGCAGAGTATGTTACACCTTGATAATCATTTGTTGCTGACTCATCATGCTTTACGCCAAACGAAATATCAATGTATTCATTTTTTTCTAAATTCCAGAATTTGTTGCCTTTCCTGATTCTTGCACCATCACCCAACAGAGTTTGTTTTTCGCCGACAGCTGAAGCAACTTAACTACTATAGAAGTAGCTGACTTTGCTGCTACAAAAGCATTCAGGAAGCCAGTTACTATTTCTATACCTTCTGTACCAACTGCTCCTTTCTTAAAATTCTGAATTTTCCATACCGACCATACCTCATTTTTAGAGTAATATTATCCATATGTCCAAGAGTTAGAGATTCATTGCAAGTGCTTTGAAGTTCTGCACAAGAACCAAATAAATAATATAAGCTGCTAAAATTAGTGTTCTTGGCTACTGCATCTTATATTAAAACTTTAAATTTTTACACGTTTTTTGTAAAATCATGAAATATTATGGTAATCATAACATTATTTTATTGATATTCAGCACAATACTAATCTGCACAATCCAAAAAATCTGGTTATATTACAAGTGGTCTGGCAACATACGAAAAAGCTAAGTTTTTTTTCAAAAAAGCGCTTGGCTGATTTGGCATCCCTCACTAAGGAAAAAGTCAATGGTATTTCCTCTTGAATTGACTGCACGATGTAAATACATCCATTATCCTTGTTTGAGTTGACGAAAGATTCTCTTATTCAGTTCAGGACAGTATTGATGTTCCCATCGCATAATAATTGTGTGAGTAATGGATAGGCCTCGTTCCCCATCATTTCCACCTAATCACGAAAACCGTAGATAGCATCTCACCGTTAAAAAATAATGTCAGCTTGAATACTTCCATTTGAAAAAAATTTTGTTTTTCCATACCAATTACCCAGCATTTTAGAATAATTGTATCAGTATGTTCAAGAGTTAAAGATTCATAGCAATTGTTCTAAAGTTATTGCATCCGTTCCGTTCCACTTGTCATAACTCAACTACTTCCCCAGTAATATCAGTGTTATATCACAACTAAATGAATAGCGTTAGGCTTTTTTACCCAATTGTAGAAATGCTGTTCCAATTTTTTTGAATTAAATTAATAAAAGATTGAATTATTACTAAATTTTCTTTTTCCTTCAACGAAATGATAGAGGTTTTTATTTTCACCTTTTTATTAGTAACTAAGATTGGGATTAAATCACCATTACTAATTTCTTTTTTTATGCACCCATTGGTTCCCAGCCCTACTCCAATATTATTTAATACGGCCTTTTTGATCCCGTCTAAACTTCCAAATTCTATAACATTTTGCTGTGAGAGTTTCAATTGTCTCAAATATTTCTCTATCATAGATTCATAATATCCGTCATCTCGATATTTAATTAAAGGAAATTTCGTCAGTAATTGGTCCTCCGGATAATTATCATATAAATCTTTAGAAGCCACTAAAACTATGTCTTCCTCAGCAATCACGATATTTGAAAATCCATTTTTACTTAGTTCACCTGAAATAATCCCTATATCGTATTTTTTGGATTCTACCCCTTTTATAACTTCATCCCTTTTACAGGAAATCAATTTTATTTGTACATGTGGGTATAGCTTTAAATATTCAGAAATAACATAGGGAAAATAATTTGTGCAATAGCTTTCACCAGCAGCAATCGTTACACTTTCAGACGAATTTGAAAGTTCAGCGAATGATGATTGAATCTCCTCTACTATGGAAAAAAGCTGATCCGCATATGTTTTAAGGATTTCACCTTCAGGCGTTAAAAAAGTCTTTTTTCCTATTCGTATAAATAACTCCCGTTTCAATTCTTGTTCCAGCGTCTGAATTTGTGCGGTTACAGCAGGTTGTGTGAAGTTTAACTGTTGCGCAGCCTTTGTAAAATTTAAGTGCTCTGCTACGAATTTGAAACTTTTCAGATGTCTTAATTCCATAATAGCTACTCTCCATCTATCAAAATTTTTCGTACTGGTAAAATAAGATAATGTTACGGTTACCATAATGTCTTTTAATTTTACAAAAAGTCCCCTTTAAAGGTTCAACAACGTGAGTTTCTTTTCCATTTCTGTATCAGAGTTTTGTAGTTTCTAGCTGTATATGAAATGAATGGGTAACATTGAATTTTAAAAGAATTATATATTTGTTAGACTAGGATGACAAATGGGGTTTTGTAAGGGGGAGCGACCTATTTTTTTACAATTTTTTATATTTTTAATAATTTTTAATATGATTACATTGTAAATCTATCAATCAACTATTAATATAGATTTTGACTTGGATTTATAAATGAATCTATTGACAATTAAGATATTATGTAATAATGGGTTTATAAGAAGTATCAAAAAAGGCATATTTATCATGCATTTTCAGGAGCTATGTAACTGCTTTTTATTAAATTGAACTACCCGTTAGGGTAATAAAAAAAACCGCTTTAGCAGTCATTGTAATTCATCTAACGTTTGCGTTAGTTGCATAAGAAAGCCTTTTAACTAATTTCAAAATCTCTCCATAACCCAACTCCATAAACTTCATATTTTTCCTTTTTCACTCGTTTAACCATCAATTCATTTGCATTTATTATCTTTTTGCCAGAAGCAGATTTTTTGTATTTTGCATATTAGTATAGTGCCGAATATCAATAAAATATTGTTATGGTTACCATAATATTTCATGATTTTACAATAAACTCGTAAAACCATAAAGTTTTTAATATAAGATGCAGTAGCCAAGAACTTGAACTAAAGCAGCTTATCAACACTTGCAATGAATCTCTAAATCTTAGACTTACTGAAACTATTACTCTAATAAGAGGCAAAATCAGTATGGGAAATTCAAAATTTTAAGAAAGGATAGTTGATTACTAGTATTCTGAAAAGTTTATCAAAATTATTCATTAATGAAGAAAGCAACTTCTATGGCATTTTTCAGCAGCCTCAATATTCATTCGGTACTTTCCACTAAAGTAATAGCAAAAGAGCAAAAAGATATACAAATCTATTAAATTCGATGTTACCAATTTATTTCATATACAGCTAGAAACTACATATCTCTGATACAGAATCGGTAATTGGTCCAGAAGGTGTTTCTTTTAACCTGTTAGGAATCTCTTAATGTACACTATTCAATTCTACTTTAAGATATTTCTCAACATTTGTAACATATTCATATCTACTAGGAGGATGTATGATGAAAAAAATGAAATTGAATACGTTTTTAGCTGCCTCTTTATCTACGGTTGTTTTTGCTTCTTCGTCTTATAACGTAAAAGCCTATGATAAATCGTCATTAGACAAAACACTTAATAGTGCTGCCCTTGTTAACGCTTTGAGCGGTTCCGACGAGCATACCATTACCTTAATTACGGGTGACGTCGTTAAGGTTAAAATGATTGAAGACGGTAAAAGAGCTATAGACGTGGAACCTGCCGATCCGAACGCAGGCGTACAAATGTATACAATTGGTGAAGATTCGTATGTCATACCAGATTCAGCTATACCTTATCTGGCTGCTGACAAACTGGACGAGGATTTGTTTAATGTAACGAAATTAATAGCGGAAGGCTATGATGATAAAAGTCTCTCTTCCCTGCCAATTATCGTAGAATACACAAAGTCCACAGCGAGCTCCGTCCAAACAAAGAAGGAATACACAGAGTCCACAGCAAGCTCCGTCCAAACAAAGAAGGCCCCAAAAGGAGCAAAAAAGGTTCGAGTGTTAGAAAGTATTAATGGTGCCGCTCTTGCAACATCTAAAAAAGAAGCGGAGACGTTCTGGAAGGATATCACACCTGAGGCTACCCAAAACCCAAATTCTAAATCAGTATTATTTGATGAGGGTATTGAAAAGATCTGGCTTGATGGTCGTGTGGAAGCCACATTAGAACAAAGCGTACCTCAAATTGGTGCCCCAACGGCATGGGAATCCGGTTATACAGGTAAGGGGGTTAAGGTAGCAGTGCTTGATTCAGGCATCGATCTTAATCATCCCGATCTTGTAAATCAAATAGAAGAGGCAAAAAGCTTTGTACCTGGAGAAACGGTTGATGATTTTCACGGGCATGGTACACACGTTGCTTCAACGGTATTAGGGACAGGTGCTGCTTCTGATGGCAAGAACAAAGGAGTTGCTCCTGAAGCACGTTTGCTTGTAGGTAAAGTGTTAGACAAAGGAGGACGCGGTTTCGAATCATGGATTCTTGACGGTATGGAATGGGCTGCACACAACGCCAAGATTGTAAGCATGAGTTTGGGAGGCGGGAAAAGTGACGGAACAGACCCGATGTCCCAAGCCGTAAATAACCTAAGTGAAGAAACAGGTGCACTATTTGTTATTGCAGCCGGTAACGATGGTAGCGAAGGATCCATCGGTTCACCAGGAGCTGCAGATGCTGCTTTAACGATCGGTGCTGTGGATAAGGCAGACAAAATTGCTCCTTACTCATCAAGAGGACCTCGTCTTGGAGATGGTGGATTGAAACCTGACCTATCTGCACCAGGTACTGGGATTGTTGCTGCTCGATCTGGACTAACAAAAGGAAGCGGATCTTACATAAGTATGAGTGGTACATCCATGGCAACCCCACATGTGGCGGGTGCTGCTGCGATCCTTCTTCAGAAGCATCCTGAGTGGAATGGCACTCAGCTAAAAGAAGCGTTGATGAATACCTCTAAAAGATTAGATTACTCGCCTTATCATATCGGTACGGGTCGATTGGATATACCTGCAGCTCTAAACAGCACTGTTCGTGCAACGGGTTCTCTGTCGTTCGGCTTCCTTCAGTGGCCATACGATCATGCGCAGCCTATACAAAAAACAGTCACGTATACAAACGACAGTGACTCCGCTGTCACTCTAGATCTTCAAGCGGAATTTAAGAGTACAAAAGGTGATGCTGTACCAAATGGTATGTTAACCATTTCTGAGAGCAAGATCACGGTTCCAGCTAATGGTACAAAGACAATAACAGTTACAGTAGATCCGAAGCTTGGTAACTGGGGTCGTTATGAGGGGCACCTAACAGCAACTGATTCTGAAGGCAAGCAAGTGACTCATACTTCAATGGGAATAGAGAAAGAAGATGAGAAGTATCCGCTAACGTTTAACGCTAAGGACTTTAATGGAGAGCAAAAATATGCGAGAGTCGGAATCGTTGGCGAAAACATGGAACCTACATTTATAGATGTATACGGAACAGAAACAATTCGTGTATCACCTGGTACGTATTCAGCCATGGCCTTCCTAGCAGTAGGCGGTGGTACCGATGATGTTAGTCAAGTATTAGTCGGTAATCCTGAATTCAAGGTAGACGGTCCTCAAACCGTGGAACTTGATGCACGAAATGCAAAAGAAATTTCAGCTGAAGTACCGAAGAAGACAGAATCAAAATTTCGTCGCGTTCAATACCACCGTATCATTGGTGACAATGAAATGACCGCTTCATATATGGTTGGTTTTAACGTTAATAAAATATATGCTGTCCCAACAGAGGAAGTTAAGACAGGAGAATTCGAATTTCTGACTCGCTGGCATTTAATAAAACCTCAACTTGAGATCCAATTTAAAGAAAAAGTGTTGGATGATATGCTGGAGTATGGAACTACACCTCTTGAAGGTAAATATAACTTAGAAACGGTTTATGCGGGAAAAGGAACACCAGCCGACTATGAGGGTCTGGACGCAAATGGCAAAGTAGTTGTCGTCGATCGTAGCACGAAAGGTAAGCCTTCAGAGTATATCCCTGAGACACAAGCACAGGCCACTACGGCAATTGCCGCTGGTGCAAAACTGATGATTATCGTAAACTATGAAGATACGGAATTCCAACCGTTAATGTCAAATTCACCAGGAAATCCAAGTGGCACGAACATCCCACTTACCGTTACTGGAATCAGTAAGAGTAAAGGCGATGAAGTGATTGCAGCAGCACGTTCCGGTAACCTGCACCTGCTTGTTGAAGGTGTACCATATTCACCATATGTATATGATTTGGTGGATGTTCACCAAGGCCAGATTCCAGAGAATTTAAAATATAAACCGTCTAACAATGAACTCGTTAAGATCGACATGAGTTACAAATCAGATAGTGGTACAGTTGCTGAAGATGTCCGTTATGATTTACGTCCGTATCAAAAGGACACTTGGAATATAATGTATAAAGACTTACTGCAGTTGCCTTCTAATCGAACAGAGTGGGTTTCAGCAGTGAAGGATACAAGCTGGTCTCACACAGCCAGAGTACTACAAGCATATCCATTCCGTCCATGGCAAATTCAGCCTTTAGTTACTTATGAAAAAGGACAAAAACTTCAGGAAGACTGGATTCTCCAATAGTTCGTCCGCGTTTGGGTCAAGGCTATTGGACATACCGCCAAGGGAACAATTTACAATTTGATATTCCTGCTTCGGCAGATTCAGGAAATGGCTCTACAGGTCGGGTCACATCTGCGGAATCTGTAAAAAATTTCAAACACTTAAATTATACCAAGGAAATACTCTTCTTATAGAAGTAAAAGGACAAACTATTTTAAATAAACGAGTCCCAGAAGAAAAAACACAATACCGTCTAGTAAGTGAGGCGAAGCGAGATCCGAATCGCTGGAAAACATCATTAAGTATGCATCATACCTCTTTGACTTATTAAACTTGGTTTGCCGATCGGGTTTAAGTAGATCAAGGAGGTTTTATTTTTTTCATGGGTATATAAGCCTTTTAACATTACATTTAATCAAGCTACCCATTGGGCTAAGCAATTTTTCTTCGAATCATGTCAACCACCAACAACAGCAAGGGAATCCCTAGCTCATAGACGGGAAATGCAATTGGGATCACGAAAAACATGTAATAATAATGGGTAAATATCTGGATATTTTTAATCGACACAGCCATGATTAACGAAATAGGAGCAACAAACCAAGCTACTTTTCGCCAATCCTTTAGGTGAAACATTTGTGCTGTTCCATAACAAGCGAGAAACATATATAACGCCAGTTTAACAAAAATACTGAAGAACCAAATAATAACAATCAGAATATCCACATTTTGAATGAATCCCATTACAGATATGTACCGACTCAAATCGTAAACTGGATAAAGAAACCTTGAAGGCAAATTCGGACCGAATGTTAAAATCACTGCTAATGTTCCAATTGTTACAATGAAAACTGCCAGTCCTACTCCCCACATCGCTCTTGATGACGCTTTGTCCGGTTTGTCCATAAAGAAGACGAACATTGTCATCATGACAGACTCTCCAAAAAAAGCGGCTACAGGGGTATAGGATCCTTTAAGGATTGGAAGCCATCCAGAATCTTGATAAATAGGTAGCATATAATGCCAATTCATATTGCTAAGATTCAAAATGATTACAGACAATATCATTAAAAGCACCATCGGTCCAAAGATTTCACTTAAGCGTCCAATGCCTTCCACACCACCTTGGTATATGATAAAAATAAGCAGTAACATGGCAGGAAAGACAATGACCCACAGAGGTGTATTATGAAACAACGATGTAATAATAAAATCACCAAATTCACGGACTGTTATCCCATTAATCCAGTACCATGTAAGTAAATAGGGAATCACCATCAGCTTTCCTAGCCATTTGCCGAGAAGTGTTTGACTAAATTCAATCATGGTTTGATTCGGATAAAGCGAACTGAGTTTGGTTGCTAGAAAAGTAATGGCAATCCCAGCAAGCCCTGCAATCACCATCGAGATCCACGCATCTTGTTTGACAGTACGAATCGTAGATGGGATGATCAGAAGAATTGTTTGTCCCACTTCTAATGTGAACATCATCCAAAAAATTTGCGTGCCAGAGATTTTCATTGAATTTCTCACAATCCATTTGCCTCCTTATTTTTTTATTTCATTTTGCTTTACCTGCAAAGATGGCCCGGTCAGACCTACTCGCCGAATAGTCAGTTTTGCATGGACAGAGACCTGTACTTTTGAAAACTGTTTGTCCCACTCCTTCTTTAGTACTTTCCATTTGGATGGATTACTTTGATGAATAGCTTCTCCCAAGCCAAAGATATCGGTTCCGAATTGTTTTTGAACCTTTCCGATTGTCTGGAGAGCTTGTTTTTCGACCTTTTTTTCCAATACATGTTCTAAAAAGGTAAGGTTTTTAGGCTGCGTAATATCTAAATTCGTATTGTTCTCCTGAATGGTTCCTTCACCAGAAAGAACAATGTCACACTTGATGGTGTTCCCGTGAATACTGGGCTTTATTTTACTAGCAATTTTTGTCATATATAAACTGGCATTTCCATTCCCCTGTGGGACAGTTTCTGTAATAGTCTGTTTACTTAAACGATTAGCCACCCAAAGTGTGATTGATTCTTCCTGATTATTTAAATATCCTATCAATTTAAGGTCTTTATTAAAAACCGCTCCACCTACATATTGAAATTCTTTGACACCCGGTTGATCTTGGTCATTAGAACTAGAGATCAATTTAATAACGGGTAGGATAGGGTTGATTCCATCACTAGCACCGGCAATAAGAAAATTTACTAAAGAACTGTCTCCTAATCCACCCGATTGCGCATGTTCTTTTTGTGCCCCAATTGCCGGGATATTTTCTAAAGGGGAAGATGCTTCCAGAAACTCTTTTGCAGAACTTCCTTTTACTACGAGCGCATCTGCTCGTAATCTAATATCAGGATCGCGGCTATAGTTATCTAATACATTAGCAAGACCTTGTCTAGCTAATGGTTCTCCAATCAAAATCACACGATGATGCCCTCGAAAGACTTCTCTTGACAATTTTGTTTGCATCTTTTGTACAGCTTCAAGTGTGTCTCTTCCAGTACCCGATTCTATAAAAAACGGTTTTCCTGAATCACTTCTTCCACTCTGGCCCATCCCCATCATTGAAGGTATGATAAATTGAGCGCTGACTTCAAGCTTGTTATTTTTCGCTTGATCAAGCCCCAAACCTAACTCTATTGCCAGGTCGTTTAACTCGGTACGATCCCAACAGCCCGTCAAGAAAAATAAAGAAACGATCAACATCATACAAAGTAACTTGTGCTTGCTCATTCTGTCTCTTTCCCCCGTTTTGGACCTGGTTGTTGTCCATCTGGAATACGCGTTTTATCCTCACCCGAAATCATTAATGGACGACGAGTCATATTCCACCGAGGTGTTCGGAGTAAAACGTCCTTCAAATCGCGAGTAATCTGAGGAGCAACCGGACTTAGATAAGGAATACCAAAAGAACGAATGTTTGTAAGATGGATCACAATCGCAATGGTGCTTATAGCAATGCCATACAGCCCAAGCATCCCTGCCAATAGCAGCATCGGAAAGCGTAACATACGATAGGCTGTTCCCAAGTTGTAGCGTGGAAAAGCAAACGACGCAATACCAGTTGTAGCCACAACAATGACCAATGGTGCCGAAATAATGCCTGCTTGCACGGCAGCTTGTCCGATGACAAGTGCTCCCACGATACTAACTGCTGATCCAATCGGCTTTGGCAATCGAACGCCTGCTTCCCTCAAACCCTCAAACAAAAATTCCATCATCAGTGCTTCTATGACAGCCGGGAAAGGTATGCTTTCTCGCGCCGATGCAATACTAATAAGTAGATTTGTTGGGATCAATTTCGGATGAAAGGTTGTAATCGCAACGTAGAGGGAAGGAAGAAATAAAGAAACATTGATTAAAATAAAACGTATCCATCGAACAAAGGTTGTGTAAATGGATCGTTCATAATAATCCTCCGCTGCTTGTAGACCTGTCCAGAATGTCATAGGAACGATCAGAACGAATGGTGTGTTATCTACTAAAATAGCGATTTTCCCTTCTAATAGGCTTGCACACACTACATCCGGCCGCTCGGTATTCTGAATTTGAGGAAAGGGAGAAAAAGGTTGGTCCTCGATAAACTCTTCAATGAAGGCTGACTCTAATACCCCATCAATTTTAATTCGCTCGACCCTTTGTCGTACTTCCTCCAATACCGAATCTGGAGCAATTCCTTCAATGTAAGCAATAACCACATCTGTCTGAGATAAATCCCCAATCGTATAGGGTTCCATTTTTAGTCTTGGGCTCCGAATTCTTCGACGAATAAGACTCGTATTGACTCTTAACGTTTCTGTAAAACCATCACGAGGCCCACGAACAGAGATTTCGGCAGATGGTTCTTCAATACTACGTTTTTCAAACCCTTTTAAATCAGCAACTAGAGCTTGATTCTCCCCGTATGTTAGAACGACGATATTAGCTTTCATTATTTCATCTATAACCTCACGAACCTTTGAAACCGTCTTTATTTGAGAAACAGCGATAAGCCGATCATGCATGATATCCCCTATTGAGTCCACACTCTTTAGTCCATTAGGCATTCCTTCGTACATCATTGGTTTTAAAACAACCTGATCCAATGTTTTTGTATCCACTAATCCATCTATATAAATTAGAAGCATTTTGGTTTGCCCATTTACGAGGATTGGACGAAAAACAATATCGGAACAATTCTCAAAAACTTGTTTCAAAAGCTCTTCATTCACGTATATATTCTGTTCGAGTTCACAATCTTGACCATTTTGGAGCAGTATGTCGGAGGACTCAAGTTCTTGAATATCCTTTTTTAAACGCTTTATATTACGATTTTTTTTCATCATACCACCTCAAGACATATGTTTTATAAAGGATGTCTTCTTATTTTGCTATTTTGAATATGTTAGTTGATTACAACTCCAGGTGGCTCTTTAAAGGTAAAATTATTTATTTAAAAAATTTCAACAAGAAAATACACCCTAGACATCCTTCTTATTGTCCCCACCTACACAAGAAAATTATTCAAGTATTTCTGTAAGTTAGTTACCTACAAATTGGGAACCTAACCTTGCTGTTTCTTTAATTTAAGTAACTTTGAAATAGTGTTTGGTCAACTTTTTATAATGTCCTAAACAACAAATAAACCACCTTTCCTTAGGTGGCTAAAACATATCTTTCGATTAGTATTCTTCTCTTCATAACTAAACAAAACAGCATTACTCTCACTCTGCTACCCAAAATGAACAGCATTACCTTTTCAACATACTTTATTTAGGGCCTGCTGCCTTTTTTTTGTTCAGAAATAATAAACTCTTGCTATTTATCCACCCTCTCACCTTTTTAGCAAAACATCATAATTTTCAGAGTAAAGGATTGTTAAAAAATAGGGAAAAGGATTGAGGTGACTACGTACGCCCCTTTTTCCTTTTCCCAACTCTTTCCTTTTATCAGATGTTTATTCTGATTTTAGCAAAGAATTATTTAATCTATCAAAAATTTTTTTGTTGGTTATAACTTTAAAGTGAGTTGTGCCACGCACTCAACGTGCGCAGTATGCGGAAACATATCAACAGGCTGTAAATACTTCACATCATAATTCTTACTCAATACCTTTAAATCCCTAGCTAAAGTAGAAGGATTACAAGAAACATATACTAATTTCTTCGGTTTAATCTTTAATACAGTATTTAAGAACTCCTCATCACAGCCAGTTCTCGGTGGATCAGTTATGATAACATCTGGTTTCCAGCCTTCGTTTAACCATTTCGGTAATACTTGTTCAGCTTTACCTGCTTCGTAATGAGTATTTGTAAATCCATGGCTTAGGGCATTTGTTTTCGCATCGATGATTGCTTCTTTCGTTACGTCCATGCCTCGAACTTCTTTTGCGTCTTTCGCTAGCCATAGTCCGATTGTCCCTACTCCACAATAAGCATCTACGACTTTTTCTGTTCCAGTAAGTGCCGCTGCTTTTTTGACTTCATCATATAGCTTAACTGTTTGTTCAGGATTTAATTGGAAAAACGCTCTTGCTGAAAGTTCGAATGATAAATCTCCAAGCTTTTCTTCAATTACTTCTTCACCTGATAAATAGACAGTTTCACGCCCAAAGATTACTGAAGTCATTTGATTATTAATGTTTTGCATTAAGCTTGTTACTTCAGGAATTCGCTTTTTAATTTCACTGATTAGTTCATTTTTCTGAGGAAAATCTTTCGTTCCAGTTACTAGTACTAATTGGATTTGACCTGTACGTAAACCAACACGCGCAACGATTGTTCGGATTACCCCTTTATTTTTTCGTTCATTATAAACAGGGATATTTAAACGAGTTAAAATTTTCTTCACTTTACCTGTGATTTTATTTAAATCCTCATGTTGAATTGGGCAATGGCCAATATCAACAACATTATGAGAGTTTTGTGTATATAATCCAGCGATGATTTTATTTTTTTCAAGCCCAGCTTGTAGCTGACTTTTGTTACGATAGTTCCATGGATTTTCCATACCGATCGTTTCTTTAATTGGTGTTTTTTCTAGTAAATCTTTTGCATACTTTTCCATTGCTTGGATGACAATGTCGCGTTTATATCGAAGTTGTCCTTCATAAGAAGCATGCTGAATTTGACAGCCACCACATTTTTCGTAGATTTTACAAGTCGGCTCTACACGATCAGGTGATGCTTTTCGAATACGTTGAATTTTCCCTTCAGCAAAGCCGTTGCGAACATTTGTTACCTCTGCAACTACTTCCTCTCCAGGTAATGCACCTTTAATAAATACTACTTGTCTTTTGAAGTAACCAACACCTTCACCATTAATCCCAATACGTTTAATTGTTATAGGAAAGGATTGGCCTACTTCTAATTTATTTTCTAACTGATTGCTCATATATACAACTCCATTATTCTATGCTCTTCCAAAGATAAAGGGCAGCGTAGCTTCCAAACGGAGAAACTTGCTCTTTTACATAATCCATTATTTCTTTCGAAGGCTTTTCATCTAAATTTAAAAGCTTTTGAAGTGCGATTTGAATGCCAACATCACCAACTGGGAAAATATCTTTTCGACCTAGACCAAATAATAAGAAGTTTTCAACTGTCCAAGGACCGACTCCCTTAAGCTTGATTAACTCCTTTGAAATGTCCTCCGAAGATAATGTCCGATAATCTTGATGACTTAAAACTCCTTCACTCCAAGCTTTAGCAATTCCAATCATATATTCAGCTTTTCTCGTACTAAGCTGCAAATCTCTTAACTCATCTATAGTTAAATTAGCAATTATTTCAGGAGATGGAAAAAACCATGAATTACCAATTCTTTCACCATACATTCGAACAAATCGTTTTGTTACTTGGATTGCAAATGTACGCTGTATTTGTTGATGAATAATACATGTAATTAAACAGGCAAAAGGATCATTTGAAACGGTAATTGGTGTATGTCCAAAAAGGTCAATAAGAGGAGAAATTGTAGTTTGTCTTAAATGATGATGTAGTTCTTCAAATTCTGTTTGCCATTGCAAAATAGTAGCAACTTCTTCGAGAATTTTCTCTTTATTTTCATGTTCACTAATGACTTCAAACTGCACTGGAACATCATTTATTTTCTTAACCTTTACAACTACTTGATCCCCATCAATATACAGTGGAATGCTTAATCGCTTTTCAGCAGAATGCACTGTAAATGTTGGCTCATGCTCTAATCTCTTTAAAACTTCTTCCCATTGATATGGTGTTTCTAAAGCAACCTCTTCCTTCCACATTCACCCGTTCCTCCTTAATTACTCTGAAGTGTATTATAGCATAACAAGTACCGCTTAATAAAATTTGTGACAAATGCAAAAAAACTAGAGAATGATCTCTAGTTAAGGTCTGAAACAAAAATTTTAAAATTTGATTTTCAGACTGATTGCAAGCGCATGTCAAAGGTCCGAAAAACGCAAAAAAAGCTTGGGGACTAGTCAAGCTTTCTTTGACACATTAAATTTTAAGGGAATGGGGAAACTTTCAAGTCCAATCAGGTTTCAAAACTTATCAAATATCGCAACAGCTGTGTTGATATTTGCTATACTTAAATGATAACGATTATCATTATCAAAGTCAAGGTGTTGAATAAAAATAATTTTAATCTTTTTCTATCATTAATTTATATACTCTCTTCTCCCTTAAAATCTCTATAAATAATTAGAGATAGCAGTATAAAGACCAATAACTAAAAACTTGATGATCAGACTGATTGCGGGCGCTTGGCGGGCAGTCTGATATCTCCATAAATAATTGGAGATAATACAAGTACGATACCTACTTACCATTCGTAAATTATGTTCAAGAAGACGCATTGGGTTATAATTTATGATAAACTATTTAATTGAAAGTAGAGACTAGTGAGGTAAGACTATAATGGAAAAAGCCAAAGTTAGTGTAGTCGTTGTTGCACATAATCATGAAGATGTCTTAAAAGATTGCCTAAACAGTTTACAAGGTCAATCATTAACTGATATTGAAACGATTATTATAGACAACGGTTCATCTGATAATAGTAAAAAAATAATAGAAGAATACTCGAATTCACATAAAAATATTCGCTTTATATCATTAGAGCTAATGTCAAAAAACAAAGCACGAAACATAGGTTTACATGAAGCTACTGGAGAATTTGTGGCGTTTATCGATGCGGATGATATTGTAAATCCATCAACCTATGAACATTTATATAACAGTGCAATAAAGGATCATACTGATATTGCTTTAGGAAATATACAATTATTCAATGGTACAAGAAAATGGGAGCACCATGAATTAAAATCAATCATAAAAAAAGATTTACCAACATTACGTGAGTTTCATAAACATCCAGAACTTCTGTTAAATCCTTCTATTAAAAATATGATGATTAAAAGAAGTTTAATAATCGACAATCAATTGCAATTCAATGAGCTTTTAACAGAACAACAAGATTTATTATTTACTCAACAATGTTTTATTTGTTCAAATAAAGTTTACGTAACAACAGATATCGTCATAAAAGTGAGAGATTTAACAAACAGTGATGTTATTAAACAAACTAGTACTTTAGAATTTTTTGATAATCTTCTCGTTACTCAAACTGAATTAATAAACTATTATAATCTGAAAGATATCACATCTCATTACTCGCATGTTGAGAAAAAATTATGGGATTATTATTTAACGTCTTTACTGACAAAGGCATATTATTTCCCTTCTGAAAAATACAATGATCTTCTAAGGATTTCATCTGATTTTGCTAAAAACTTATCTGAAAATCTAATGGAAAATAATACTTCTAAAATTAGTAAAGTATTTTATACTATTTTTCTTAATCAAAATCCAGAAGAATTTCATTTATTGATGAATCTATTATCAGATCGTTCCTTACAAAAAGGAGCAGTGATGATAGAGGGAAAATATTATCATTATTTTGCAAAGTATTTTCCGAAATATAAAGAATACCTAGAAATTAAGGAATTTAATTTGCATCAAAAAATCGAAATCCTTTCGTTACGAGGTGACCGCTTACAAGTTGGTGGCTTCGCATTTATCGAGGAAATTGATAATTTAGCTTCTGTTAAGGAATTGCAGTTTAAAAACAAATCAAATGGGCAACTAATATCAGTTACACTCGAAACGCTTGAGCGTTCTGATTTATCTTATCTTTTCTCAAAAAATAGTATTAATTATAGCGATGGGGGCTATAAAACAACTACATTTGAGCTAAGTAAAATATTACCTGATGGCGATTATGAAGTGTTTATTTCAGTAAAAGTTGGAGATATTTCATTAAAAAAACCACTTCATATTTTCTATTTTTCAACAAAGGCAAATTCAAAACCAGCAACAACTAAAACACATAGTATCGTACCCTATTTTCCAAAGAAAAATTTACACATTCGAATCAAAAAAACAGGCCTACTTGGAAAATTAAAAACAAAGATCCAAAAATCATTCCGTGATATCGTTTATGAATTTGGGTTACTTGTACTAAGAAGAGAATGGAAGTCATTCCTTATTTTTTACCTTTACCGTTTAACCCAAAGATACTATCGAAATAAACATATTTGGTTAATTGGAGAACGAAAAGATACGGCACAAGATAATTCATACCATTTATTCAAGTACATTCAAAAAAATAAAATAAGAGATAACTGTTATTACTTGATTGATAAAAAGGCCAAGGATTATGAATATATAAAAGAATACGGAAACATTGTACAATATGGAAGTTTAAAGCATACACTCTACTTATTAACTTGTGATAAAACAATTAATGCCTATTCAGAGCGTGCTAACATGTACACACACGAGTACTTACAAGTTTTAAAATGTCATCCTGAGTGGCAGCAAAATCAAAAAATCCTTATTCAACATGGCGTTATTGGAGTTAGTCGTGTAAATCATGTACTGAATAAAAATCGAATGGGCTATTCATTGTTTATCGTTTCATCTGATTTTGAAAAAGATCATATTGTTAACGAATTCGGTTATGCTGAAAACGAAGTGGCCGTGACTGGATTAGCTAGATGGGATGCGCTTGAAAATACAGGAAATGGCAAAACCATTTTAATCATGCCTACATGGAGAAACTGGAATAAAAGTACTCAGCAATTAATGAACTCTGAATACTTTAACCGTTATTTTTCTTTACTTAGTAATCCTGAGTTACATCAAATCTTAGAAAAAAATGACTTAAATATCATTTTCTATCCGCACTACCAGACTCAAATTTATATGAAGGATGTTCCTGATTTCCATAAAAGAATAAAAACGATCCGTCAAGGTGAAGAGACTGTCCAATCTCTATTAAAAAGATCAGATTTATTAATCACTGATTACTCAACAGTTTCATTTGATTTTTCATATATGGAAAAACCAGTTATTTTCTATCAGTTTGACTATAAGCGATTTTATTATGAGCATTACAACCAAGGACCAATTACACAAGACTTACTTTTTGGAGAAGTTGTAACGGAAGAAGAGCAAGTTCTAAACGGAATAAAAAAATTCGCTAATAAAGATAAACAATTCTTAGAAAATACAGTCGAGAACCCATTTGTTATCAAAACACCTAAGCAACATGCTAAACTAAATTACGAAGCAATCGCAAACCGATAAAGAAAACTCGTCCTTTAAAGTGTAAAAAAGCTAATGATTTAAGCAGTTAATAAAACTACTTAATCATTAGCTTTTTATTTTTTAGGTAGATAAAAGCTCGGATCAAATCCGCTTCTCTCCATCATTAAGTCATCTAAACTTTTAAATTGATACCCTCGTTTATGTAGGCCAGTAATAATCGCATCCATCGCTTCTGCATTATCCTTCGATACTGTATGCATTAATATAACTGCCCCAGGATGAATCATTTTCATCACATTATCATAAGCATATTTCCAACCTCTTTGTTGATCAACCTTCCAATCAACATATGCCAATGACCAGAAAATATTTTCATATCCTTGTTTATTAACTAGTTGCAAAGTACGTTCGCTAAAAACACCTCTTGCAGGTCTGAAATATTTCATTTCTGTTTTCCCAGTCAATTCCTGGTATGCCATTTTAACTTGTTCCAATTCCTCAACAATCTTTTGATCACCTATCGTTGTCATATCAGGATGACTCCATGAATGGTTTCCGACTATATGCCCCTCATTAACCATTCGTTTCACTAATTCAGGATTTTCCTTAATGTAATGCCCGGTTATAAAAAAAGTCCCGTGAACACCATGCTTCTTTAAAACATCCAAAAACTTTGGTGTAAAGCCATTTTCATACCCATTGTCAAAAGTTAAATAAACATCTTTTTTTGTAGTATCCCCTAAATAAACTGACCCCGTATTTGATAATAATTTATTAAGTTGCTCACCTGCATCAGGTGGAGTCTCATTTTTCGCAGGAACAATCCCCCAGCCATGTGGCGCATTACTATAAGCAAATGTTGTACTAGGAAATACTAAGAAGAAAGTAAGAATATATACAATAATTTTTTTCAATTCATTCACCTCACTTTAAAAATAGTATCTGTAAATAAATTAGAAATATGAAAAGAATTGGTGTAATTTTGATATAAAACTAAATTTTTCTAACAAGGATTTTTGATGAAAAAAGATGCGGATTCGCTGCTCGATTTGATTTGAATTTTTTTGACCTTAGGACCATTAATTTACCCTAAAATGAAACTTTTTCTTCATGATTTAACTACTTATTTGCGCACTTGGCGGGGTTTATTTGCAGTTTTCATTTATTTAATTGCAGATATGTCTTTTTTAATTGCAGGGTTGGAACGTTTATTTGCACTAACCAATTTTTTATTTGCGGGTCTGATCTCTTTAATTGCAGGATTGGGACACTTATTTGCAGCTGTGTTCTTATTTGCAGAATCAGGACGCTTATTTGCAATAACCACATGTTTATTTGCAGATTTCATTCCTTTATTTGCAGCTCTCATTCCTCTACTTGTTCTCTACACCCCAAAAAAACAAAAAAAAGCAATGCCAAAAAAAATGACATTGCCCTTAAAACCCAATAATTAAAATACCTTCTCAGCCATAGTAGCCAATTTCTCAAGTGAACTCTTATCTACATCTTTATGCAATGAATTACCATGAGAATCCATTGTTACTACTGCTTTGAAGTCTTCAACTTGTAAGTGCCACATAGCTTCAGGAATACCAAACTCTAGGTAGTTTACGTCTTTTACTTCTTTAATACATTGTGAGTAGTATTGTGCTGCTCCACCAATTGCATTTAAATAAACACCGCCGTGTTCTTCTAGAGCTTTTAATGTTTTTGCACCCATTCCGCCTTTTCCGATTACAGCGCGAATGCCGAATTTTTTCATGATATCGCCTTGGTATGGCTCCTCACGAATACTTGTTGTTGGACCAGCTGCTTTAATGTGATATTTGCCTTCTTCATCTTTTAATACTACAGGTCCACAGTGATAAATAATTTGTCCATTTAAATCAACTGGACAATCGTGGTCTTTTAAATGATGGTGGATTGCGTCGCGTCCTGTGTACATCATGCCACTAATTGAAACTACATCTCCAACTTTTAAATCACGAATTTGTTCTTCTGTAATTGGAGCTACTAATTTCACTTCGCGAGGTGCTTCAGTTGTTTCATCAGTTTCATTTGTAAAGCTAATTTCTTCGCCTTCCTTATATAACCATTCTGAAATATCACCAGTTTCAGGATTGATTTTCATTCCTAAACGGCGGAATGCCCAGCAGTTATACGCTACTGAAACGAAGAAGCTCGCAGGTAGACGGTTCATTACACCGATTTTACAGCCAAGTAGAGTTGTTTCTCCACCAAAGCCCATTGTTCCTACGCCAAGCTTGTTAGCATTTTCCATAATGTAATCTTCCATTGCTTTAAGCTCTGGAATTGAATTTTCATCATCAGATAAACGGAATAATTGATCCTTTGCAAGTTCATAACCGCTAGTACGGTCTCCACCAATACCAACACCGATGAAACCTGCGCTACAGCCTTGTCCTTGTGCTTGATATACGCTGTGTAAAATACATTTACGGATCCCATCTAAATCACGACCTGCTTTTCCAAGTCCTTCAAGTTCGCATGGTAAGCTGTATTGGATGTTTTTATTTTCACAGCCGCCACCTTTTAAAATTAGGCGAATATCGATATAGTCACCCTCGTGTTGCTCAAATTTAACAACAGGAGTACCTGGGCCTAAGTTATTTCCGCTGTTTTTACCAAATAAAGAATCTACAGAGTTAGAACGAAGCTTACCATCTTTTGTAGCTTGTTCAATTGCTGCATAAATTGCTTCTTTTATCACAAGTTGGTTTACCCCAACTGGCGTTTTCACTTTAAAAGTTGGCATACCAGTATCTTGGCAAATAGGTGAAACATCGCCTTCAGCCATCATGATATTGTTTGTAATCGTTTCCAATGCGATGGCACTTCTTGTACCTGCTGTTTCACTTGCTTTAGCTTGTCTGATTGCTTTACGTACGTCTTTTGGTAGATTTGTTGAAGTTTCTACAATTAATTGATAAATACTTTCCTGTATGTGTTGCATTCATGCTCCCCCTTAAAACCCTTTATAAAAATACTGAATGTTCCCCTCTTCATTATAATACAATTTTTAATAAACGGAATAAAAAAAGCCCTTCAGAATTAGTTTCTGATTTGGGCAAATATTTAGCTACTTCTATTGTTAACAATTAAACAATGTGCACTTTCCAATAAAAAAAGCCCATTACAATGGACTCAATCTAGGCGATTAACTTCACGACATTTACTTTCTAAGTCATCTAGAACTGATAATAATTGATCTAGCTCTTCTAAGCTTACTTCTTCAGCTTCTAATGATTCGATTGTTTCCATTACTGAATTAAAACGTTCTTTAATATAGGATAATTGTTCTGTGTTTGACATGAAATGATCGTCCTTTCTAATACAATTGCTAATTATATTATACCCTTATTCTCCTATATATCGTAAACTTTCGACATTTTTTTAAATTTTAGGAAGTTATTCCTATACAAGGTTTCACTTTCTTTCTTATAATAGTTGAGGAAAATTAAATTAGTCTAATACTTATGGGTACAGTTGTGTGCCTAAAGGAGTAATCAAATGAAAAAATTATTACAACAAATAACACCTACATATGATCCTTGGGAAGCATATTTAGATGTTGAAGAGTATGGTAAGAACATGCTGACAAATGTAGAGTTTACGACTACAACGATTTGTAATATGCGCTGTGAGCATTGTGCTGTCGGATATACTTTACAACCTAAGGATCCAAATCCACTTCCTATTGAATTAGTTTTAAATCGCTTAGAAGAGATTGAAAAGCTTCGTTGTATTAGTATCACTGGTGGAGAACCGATGCTTTCAAATAAAATGTTGAACGGTTATGTTGTGCCTTTATTGAAATATGCACATGAACGTGGCGTACGTACTCAAATTAATTCAAATCTAACATTAGATTTTGAAAGATACGAAAAAATAATTCCTTATTTAGACGTGTTACATATCTCTCATAACTGGGGAACTGTTGATGAATTTGTAGAAGCAGGTTTTGCGATGATGGAACGTAAACCGACATATGCACAGCGCGCGAAATTATTTGAAAACATGATTGAAAATAGCCGACGCCTTGCTGATGCTGGTGTTATGGTATCCGCTGAAACAATGTTAAACAAACGTACTCTTCCATACTTAGAAAAAATCCATCGACAAATTATAGAAGAAATGAAATGTCAGAGGCACGAAGTTCACCCGATGTATGCCAGTGATTTCGCTAGTACATTAGAAGTCCTAACTAAATCAGAGCTTCGCGAAGCAATCTCAACTTTACTTGATGTACGTGATGAAAATATTTGGATGTTATTTGGTACTCTACCATTTTATCCATGTAGCGATGATCAAAACGATTTAGACATCATTCAGAGATTATATAATAGTAAAAATGTAACATTACGAAATGACCCTGATGGTCGTTCTCGCTTAAATGTAAATGTATTTGATGGTAGCATCATCGTTACTGACTTTGGTGATGTCCCTCATCTAGGAAATATTCAAACCCATACATTACAAGAAGCATATGATACTTGGACATTATCAAAAACTGCAAATGAACTTAGCTGTCATTGTCCAGCAGTTAAATGCTTAGGACCTAATATTCTTGTAAAAAACAGCTATTATCCAGAAACTGATTTTTCGAATAGAAGTACTAAGATTTTAAAGGGAAATTAAATACTTAATAAAGAGCATGTCAAATTTATGGCATGTTTTTTTTGTATATACAACGCTTAGTATTTGCCCAAAACAAAAACCACAAGGAAAATGATTTACCCTTGTGGATTTCTCTATTATCTAGGGTGTGGCGAAGCGAAATAACCAAATGAAACATAATCCTGAACAGGGATCCATGCACCTACACCTTGTGATACTACATTTTTAACTTGTAGAGTTCTTTTATTACCTTTTAAGATGAGGTACACTTCTCCAAATGTAACTTTTCCTTTTTCGTTAACTGCAGGAGCATAAGCATATAGATAGCCGAGTTGCTTTGGTGGTACATTATATACTCTTTCGTTTTTAGTTCCAGCTCCGACTACTGTTTGGAATGCTAGTGGGAGAGTTGTTTTTTCTGATGCATCATGCATCATTAAATTAATCACGTCATCCGCATTTCTTACTTTAGCAGTTAAACCACCTTTAACGATCTGTTGCGAATTTTGGTAGTATTTTATTCGTCTGTACGCTTTTTCTCCTCTATTATCTAGAAAGTTTGTATTTATTTTTTTATATTGCCAATTAATTGTTGTCTCATTTGATTCGTAATTTAAAGGCCAAACTCCTAAGAAAATTTTCGCATTATATCCTACTGCAAACGGTGCTTTGCTGACATAGGATTCATTAAACATACGAATTAGATTTGGATTCTCAATTTTTACATTTGATGAATTTAATAACTGCTTTGCTAATCCCCCTGGTTGAAGTTCTGGCAGGTCCTGAGTTGGATTAGGGTAAGTATTCTCTTTTGTCACATTTGCAGCCGAACGTGGGACTTTAATATCTGTATTAGCTGCAAAAGTTGTTTGTCCATTATTTAAAGAAATAATTAAAATAGCTATATTAACAAGAACGAATGGCTTAAACCATTTAGACATATTCATGCCCCTTTCACAAATAAGGAAATTATTACTCTTAGCATGAACATTTTATGTAAATATATGTATTCCTTAAAATGAAAAATTTTGCTATGAACTCAGCTTAATATATAGTTTCTCAATTGGACCTCTTAGCTTCTGCAAAATAGGTCCAATACTGAATGTAATTAAGACGGTTCCGATTCCAATTGGACCTTTAAGAAGAAAGGCCAATACTAACGCAAACACTTCACCAATCGTTTTTGCCACACCTAAACTTACTCCGAACCGCTTATTTAGCGAGATCATTAAATCATCTATTGGACTTAACGGAAACTTAGCTTGCAAATAAATCGCAATACCTATAGTCATACTTAAAATAGCTAGTACTAATTGAATATATCTAGTGACCATATTTGAATCAAATAAATGTTCCGACTCGACAGTTAGCCAAAAATCAAGAAATCGTCCAATTAAAATAAACGTAATCGCAGCAAGCCAATCCGGTCTTTTCTTTTGTAAAAAAGCATTAACAAACAACAGTATTGACGAGTTAATGATAATCCAATTTCCAACAGATAAGCCAAAGGTTTTCGACTCACCAACAGCTAATGCATCCCAAGCACTAGCTCCTAGTCCAGCTTTAATCGCTAAACTAATTCCTAAAGTTAAAAATAGTAATCCAATTAAATAAAATAGAATCCTTATTATTATTTTCAAGTATTACCACCTTCAATTTTTTTGTTTTTATAATAAGTAGAAACCGATCCCCATAATTAAATATGCAGCTAATAAGGTTAACCCTTCAAACCAGTTTGTATCTCCGTCATTCATAATCGCAATTGTTAAAAATACAGAAGTGATCATCGAAATTAATTCCGGCATGGAAAATATTAATGGCATTCTTTCTCCAATAAACAATGAACAAATCACTAAAACTGGCGCTACGAACATGGCAATTTGTAATGATGAACCAACAGCAATTTCGACGGAAACCCCTACTTTATTTTTATATGCCATCACAATTGCAGACGCATGTTCAGCAGCGTTACCAACGATTGCTACAACGATAATACCGATAAATAATTCAGTCCATCCGAACTTATCTCCCACAGTCGTAAACGTATGAACTAGCTTCTCTGAAACATATCCAACCGCTACAGTCGCTAACGCTAAAATAATCATGGCTTTCCCTGTTTTCCACTCAGCTTCTTCATGCTCTTCTACGATCTCTTGATTTTTAGCTACGTAAACCCCTCGATGTGTAACTAATTTGAAGTAAAGTGCAGCTAAGTATAAAACCATTAAAACAATCGAAACACCTACACTAAGTGTCATCTTATCATTTGCGGTCATTTTAACTGAAAAAATTTCGGGAATGACAAAGGCTAGTACCACCGCAAAAATCAACAATCCTGAATTATGTCTCGCATCGTAAACATTAAAGCTTTGACGTTTATATTTTAATCCACCAATAAAAAAGGATAGTCCACCTACAAGTAGTAAGTTTCCTATTACAGAACCTGTTAGTGATGCTAACACTACTTCCGATAAGCCATTTTGCAATGCAAAAATCGCGATAATTAACTCTACCGCATTCCCGAATGTTGCATTTAAAAGTCCCCCAATTCTCGGGCCAGCTGCAATCGCTAAACTTTCAGTAGCTCTTCCCATAATGCCAGCTAATGAAATAATCGTTAAACAGTAAATGATAAATAATAAAATCTCGCTCCAATGCATCAAGCTCCCAATTACCGATAATGGTACACCGATAAATGTAACAATAAAAAATAAACGATGAGCCATAATAACCTCCTAATTAAATATCCTTATAAATATCATATGCAAAAGACTTAAAAAAATAGGTTTAAATGTAAAACAATTAACAAACACTTAAAGTGTTGATGGCAAAATCATCGTTCCATTGGATAAAAGTTTCGTTTTTGCTTATATTGCTCAAAGGATTATGACCTTGAGAACTAGAATAACTTATGTTGGAGATTCGGTTGGTAGAAAAGTTTTCTACCTCCTCTTCTTCTGAACTAGGAAGGAGTTAATAAAAATGATTCAACAAAATATTATGAAAGTGCTTAAAGCGAAACAATTAGGTTTATTTACAACCATTCGTGAAGACTTTCCGCATAGCTGTTATATGGTATTTTTCTTTAAAGGCCTAACACCTTATATCGCTACAAATAAAAATTCTCAAAAAGTAGAAGATATAAAAAAGAATTCAAACGTACATATCCTACTTGGTCATGATGGTGACCGATTAGATGATAACTTTGTTGAGATGTTTGCAAGAGCTGAAGTTATTGAAAATGCAGGTCCTGAAGAGAAAGTTTGGACTGAGGAATTGTCTAGATGGCTTGAAGGTCCCGAGGATCCTAACTATGTATTGATTCAAATGACTCCAGTTAAAATTGGTTATGTTGAGAAAGCAGGTACAGAACCTACTTTTATAAAGCTGTGACAAATGAAATCTTATCTAAATGAATTTAGGTAAGATTTTTTTGGTGAAAAATAATCCTTGCATTTAGTAATTAGATTTTCGTAAAAGGAGTAGAGTGATGTTGATTTCCACTACGGTATGCTCGCTTTCCATGGGGCGAGACCTTAGCCTCCTCGGCGCGCCTGCGGGGTCTCAGCCTTCCCGCTAATCCCATAGGAGTCGAGCATCCCTCCGTTCCAATCAACTTATTCATTAAAATAAGTCTCCATTAAAAAGCTTCTTAATATCTTTTACTTAGAGTAACAAAAGTTCATTAACCAGTTTTACTTCAATTAAGTCGAAAATTAACTTATAAACTAATCATTTGAACTTTTTTCAAAAAATTAGTTCTTTATGGTTAAAATTCCTAAGTTATAAAATGTTTTTATCATTAATAATGTTCACTTAATTTACGCTTTCACTATTAACCCTTAATATTTCATCACTTTGAAATGTTTTGTCTTTATAACGTCTTTCTTACTACCGTTTATGATTTCATACAAAAAAATCCATTCGATTAAACTCGAATGGATTTTTGAACTTTTGCTTTAAGCTTCTTACTTATTAATAAAAATAAAGATGCTCCTATTAGTGCTCCGATCGAATCGATTACTACGTCTTGAACTAGCGGAGTTCGGTTTGCAGTGAAGGATTGGTGAAATTCATCAGAAGCTGCATATAGGATTGAAAAAATCACGCCTATTAAAAAGGCTCTGTTTACATAAAGCTTTGCTAATCTTGTAGCAAAAAAGGCAAGTAAAAGATAGATTGAAAAATGGCATAGTTTACGAATAAAGAACTCTGTAAATCCTGCTACTCCAAGTTCTTTTATACTTACTATATGTCCAGCATAGTTAAAGTGGACAAAGGTGAAATGCTTCATTAGATCATATAAAAATGTAAAATGACTTATTTCTGGTCTTATATCTTGTTTTTCATACGGGGTTGCTGATGAATAAAAGATAATGCCAGCTATAAGGATAACAGGTATCCAATAACCAATAAAAATTCTAAATTTACTTTTGGATTCCATAATATTCCTTTCCAATACAACTTTTGTATAGATAAAACTCTATTAAAATAGACACTATTATGAAAAAAAATCTATTTCATAAAGTGTCTATTTACATTATTGATTTACATGCATGTTCTTTTCACGGTCTGCTGCACGTTCTGCAGGCGTTAATTTATTATAATCAGTTAGGAAATTTTGGTAGTTATCGCATACTTCATTAATTTCACCATACTCAACTAATTTTCCATAATGAATCCATAAGCCTTTTGTACAGAAGCTTCTAACCTGACCTAATGAGTGACTAATAAAGAAGATTGTTTTACCTTGTTCTTTAAAATCATTCATTTTATCTAAACAACGTTTTGTAAAAGTAGGATCACCAACAGATAATGCTTCATCGATTACCATGATGTCTGGGTCGATATTTACAGAGATCGCAAACCCAAGTCTTGATCTCATACCACTTGAATATGATTTTACTGGTTGATTAATAAATTTTCCAATTTCGGCAAATTCAATAATATCAGGAGTGATTTTTTCAATTTGCTTAATCGTAAGACCCATCATCAAACCTTTTAATCTAATATTTTCTAAACCAGTTAATCGGTTATCTAATCCAGCTTGAATGGCAATTAGTGAAGCAACTCCATTTACTTCAACTTCGCCATCATTTGGCATTGTAACACCAGCAATTAAATTAGACATTGTACTTTTACCTGAACCATTTAAACCAATGATCCCTACAATTTCACCTTGTTCAATTTCGAATGAAATGTTTTTTAACGCATGAAAATATTCTCCGCCTCTACCACCAAAGAATAAATCCTTTAGCTTGTCAGTCGGTTTATTATAAATTTTAAATTTCTTTGTAACATTTTTAAAGACAACTTTTTTTGTCATTCAGTTCACCTTCTATAGGAAATCAACAAACTGCTTCCTGAATTTAACATGAAAAATAGAGCCGATAATGAAAAAGGCTAGCAATACACACCAAAAATAAATAGTTATTTTAGAAAAAATCAAATTAGAATGTCCATATAATAAAGCGCCACGATATCCTTCTATAATATAGTAGAGAGGATTTAGCTTCATTAATTTAGTTAAAATATTTGCACCCTTAGGCTCCCATAAAATAGGTGATAAATATAATAGCATTCTAGTTAATGATTGAATTAATAAATGAACATCCCTAACCATCGTTGATAAAGTAGATGTAAGTAATGCAAGTGCGATATTAAACAGTAAGCCCACAATCATAAAATAAATTAGTGCAAAAATATTTATATGTTCGATTCCTCGATTTACAATTACACCAATTAATAAGATGAGCATCATAAATACATGTGTATTAAACCTAGATAAAACTACATATGATGGGATAATACTTAATGGAAAGTTCATTTTAGATACTGTTCCGATTCGGTTAAAAATCGAACTTGATCCTTGCATAATTGCTGCACTAATAAAGAACCACGGTATTAAACCACAAAGCATCCAAATAATAAACGGGATACCATTTACTGGAGCTCCATTTCTTATTCCCGTTCCGAAAGTTACCCAGTAAACAGCTATTTGAAAAAGCGGGTTTAAAAATACCCAAATTACGCCAAGTTGGCTATCTGCATATTCTTTACGTGTCTCATAAGATGAAAGACGAAAAATTAATGATAAGTTTTTAGCATGTTCTTGTAAAACTGTTTTTATACTACTCATAAATCAACCACATTCTTTTTAATTTCTTTATATAAATTTCCGTAATTAACAAATTTCATATCAGAATCATTTGAAGTTGGTACACAATTACGTGTATCAAATAGTACTGCTTGCTTCATTTGTTTAGCAAGTTTATTATAGTCCATTGTTTTAAATTCATTGTGATCTGTTAATACAAGAATTAAGCTTGCATCTTCCACAGCTTCCTCAGCAGATAAAACATCAATTTTCTCAGAAGTTACATGAGGATCGTGAATTGTGACATTTAGTCCCTCTTCGTTCAATAACTCAATAATTTCCATTGCAGGACTTTCTCTCATATCATCTACATTACCTTTGTATGTCACACCAAATGCTGCAATCTTAGGATTTTCTATACCTGAAACTAGTTCTTTTACTGAATCAACAACATATTTAGGCATAGATACATTTGTATCACGAGATAATTTGATCATACCAGCTAATTCAGGAGTTTTAGCTACAATAAAGTATGGGTCAACAGCAAGACAGTGACCTCCAACACCTGGTCCTGGTGAATGAATGTTTACACGTGGATGTTTGTTTGCCATTTGAATAACATCTAATACGTTGATTTCTAATGAGTTACAAATCTTTGTTAGTTCATTTGCCAACGCAATATTTACATCACGGAATGTATTTTCCATTAGTTTAGACATTTCAGCAGTTTTTGCATCTGTTTGAATAATTTCGCCTTCAACAAATGTACGATACACTTTTGCTCCAGCTTCACTACATGCAGCTGTAATCCCGCCTACAATACGATTATTATGAATTAATTCGTGTAAAATTTGGCCTGGTAATACACGTTCTGGACAATGAACAAGATAAATATCTTCACCTACAGTAAATCCAGCTTGTTCTACTAGTGGTTTTACAAAGTCATCCATACTTCTAGGTGCGATTGTTGATTCAACGATTAATACATTCCCTTTTTTTAAGAAAGGAATTACTTTATGAACTGCGTCTAATACATATGATAAATCACAAGATTTATTCTCATCATCATTATTAGGTGTTGGTACTGCAACAATAAATGCGTCAGCCTCTTCTGGTGTTAAAGATGCTCTGAAAAATCCTTTTTCTACAACTTCTTTAACCATTTCGCCTAATCCAGGCTCTTCTATATGAATTTCTCCAGAATTTAATTTATCTACAACGCTTTTTTGTACGTCTACACCTACAACACTTGCGCCATATTTCGCAAACATCGCAGAAGTTGGTAATCCTATATACCCTAGTCCAATTGTGCAAATTTTCATTTTACTATAACCTCTTTCAGAAATTTTACTAATTTCTACTCTTTTGCTTTACTAATAGTTTACTGATATTTAGATTATAGTAAACGTCTTATTAGTAAACTTTTTGGATAATTGGATAAAACTTAAATCACTATAACTTACCTTTTCTATTAAAGAAACGTATAAATTAGAAAAAGCACCAATCATCATTTTAAATTAGTAGAAATTATATTTCAATAAATATCTATTTATTGTTTTAATTAATCTTACAATTAATTTTCATGATTCGACTCTATTTTACATTAAATTAACTAAGATTTAACAAACTTGTATCTTAAAGAAAATAGTGAAAGAAGGTAAACTACTTTTCTTAACTTACTATTCGTCATTTTAGGGTTTGATTTTAAGGATAAATAAATTTTTAAACCTCTTTTATCATTTAATCGTAAAGTCTCAGCAACAAACTTTGGAACAACACTTAGCTCATTTTTAATCGATTCATTTCGAATTGTTTTCATAAATTCATTCCCAACAGATGCAAGATTCAACTTCTCATCATTTGGTAGTTTATTTGCCTTTAGATTAATTGAGTTAATAAAGAATTTAAGTTGTCTTCTTTCGATATGTATTAATTCTTTTGTAAAACCATTTTCTTCATAATAAGATCGTAGCTCTTTTTGTAGCACAACTAATTGTTTAAAAAATTGTATTGTTCCAGATTTGATTAAACTATTTTCTGGATCTTCAATTCGATAACCAATTACATCTACATCGCATACGACTGTGCAGTTTGATTTCAACAATGATTTCTCCGTAAAAAATAAATCTTCGCCGACTCGAAGTTCATCATGAAATCGAATATCCTCGCGTTCTAGTAGTTCTTTTTTAAATAATTTATTACTTGCAGATGGTGTAAGATGTAATTCTGGGTTCTTTAGAATCTGTCTATTTTCAGGTAAACCTTCTTTGAAAATTTCTTTCATATAATTTAAACGCCAAGTTTTTTCGCCGTTAAAACATAAAATATTACCTACTGCCGTATCAGCGTTATATTTTTTTGCTAAAGAATATAATTGGCCATATGCATCGGGGTAAGCAATGTCATCTCCATCTAAAAATGCAATATATTCGCCACTTGCATGAGATAAACCTGTATTTCTTGCAGCACTTGGTCCCTTATTTTCTTGCTTTATAAACTTTGCATTTTGATATTTTTTTGTGAATTCTTCAGCTAAAACACTACTTTTATCAGTCGATCCATCATCGACAACAATCAGTTCAATATTTTCTAATGACTGATCCATGACAGATTGTAAACTTTCCTCAATAAATTTCTCTTTGTTATAGTTAATGACTACAACACTTAACTTATAATTGGTCATTTTAGCTACCTCTCTATGCATAGAAAGGTAAAAAGAAATATGGCATAATCCCTAGTTCTTTTTACCTTCTCTACTAAAATATTCACATAATCAAACTCTTTTAGCTTACCATTGTTGCTTTTTCACCGTATAAAACTTTTTCGTAAATTCCGATGAAAACTTTCTTCTCATTATTCCAATTGTATTTATGTCTTGCTTTTAAACAATTTTTGCTCATTTCGTCACGAACTTCAGGGTTGTCTAATAAATAGTTCACACCTTCAGCGATTGAATTGATATCGTGGGAGTCTACACATACACCAGTATATTCACCTTCAACTACCTTCTGAATTTCTGGGAAGCTACAAGCAACAACTGGTACACCGCTCATCATGTACTCAAATAATTTATTCGAAGACGCTGAATAATGATTGAAATTGATATTATTTAATACTTGAAATCCTAAATAAGCATTTCTTGTATAATTTAGTAATTCATCTACTGGCACTTTATCAATAAATTTCACTCGATTTTGTAGTTGTAACTCTTCTACTAAATTTAAGAGAGTAGGCTTTATCTTTCCATCACCAATAAAAACAATGATCCCTCTTTTATATAAAGGTGCAGCTTTTACAATTAATTCTAATCCACGCCCTTTTTGTATACCACCTTGATAAAGAAGTATTGGTTCATCTTCACTAATTCCTAGTTTTTCATGAAGATTAATCGCTTTACTTTCTTCCGGCTTAGACACAAATGGGTAATTATGAATTACCTCAGGATAGTCAATATCATATAAATCTTGAGTATATTTTGCCCTAGTATTATTTTCGTGAATCATCACATCAATATATTTAATTAAAAACTTCTCAATCTTTCCGAAAATCGGATTCTCATAACCAGATCTACTAGATTGAACTTCATGTGAATCATAAACTAATTTACTTTTTTTGAATACTTTTGCACAAATGATACCTTGAGGTAAAGTATTTAAATCATTCGCATGATAAATATCGTAATCCCTTTTAAGCCCATGATAGATCATTTGTAAAATATTATAGCCTCTAGTTAATAGTACTTTCATATAACGATTACCAAAAAGAACGATCACAGCAGCAATAATAATCGTTGCAACTGCATTTAAAAATAACCCAAGTAAAATCAATAAAATAGCAACTAGTTTCATTAATAAACTACTTTTTACTAAATTAAAGATCTTTGCACAATAATGAACAAGATGATAGATTCCAAATGGTAAACGATTGTTTACTCGGATTACATTAAATCCTTCTTCCATACGTTCTCTTTTTGGTAATTCTTTTGAATCATCATGTAAAGCAATTAAATCAACATCATATCCGACTTCTGCTAAAGCAGAGCATTCACGCAGTACGCGTGCATCATTCGTAAAATGATTAAATACAAACGCACAAACCTTTTTATTCATGGATATCCTCCATCACTTTTAATAACACATTAATATTCGTTTTCCAACGTAGATTTTTGTATGCATATTGATAGCCATTTTCTCCATAATTTTTTCGGAGATTTGGATCATTTGCAAGTTTATATATATTTTCAACCAATTCTTCAGGCGTATCTTCTTTTAAGATCATTCCACAGTTTGCTTCATGAATAATTTCACTTGCATACCCTGCTACATCTCCAATGATTGGTTTCTTAACACACATATAATCAATTATTTTTCCTGGTAAGACGGTTTTAAACACCTCTTGGTTTACTAAGCTTACATAAGCAATATCAGCACTTGCTACAAGTTTTAAAGTTTCGTTTCGGGATTTTGCAGTATGTAATGTTACATTCGATAATCCATTCGATTCAATATAATTTTTAACTTCATTTGTATTTTTTCCATAACCAATAATTGAAAAATTAATTGAAGTATTTTCCTTTAATAATGCAGCTGTTTTCATAAACTTATGCAAATCCTGTGCTAAGCCTAAATTCCCAGTATAAATAACGGTAATATTTTCTTTTTCTAATTGGGCCTCTTTATATGCTAATTCACTTTCAGTTAATGAATTAGGTAGAAATGTAATTTTATCCTTATTTACATTTTTATTTGTCATATATTCAATAAAACTTCGGCTATTAACGATTATTTTCGTTGCTTTTTTATATAATATTTCTTCTACTTTATATGCAGTTTTTAAGATTAATGGATTAGAGAAAACTTGTACGCCGGTTAGAGACTCTGGCCATAAATCTCTTATATCTAATATTAGTGGAGCTTTTAACTTCCATTTAGCAATTAAACCTGCCACACCTACAAATATTGGCGGAGATGTCACAAAAATATAATCAAATTCAGCCTTTTGTTTAAAAATAGTACCGATAAATCGAACCATAACTTCCAGATATAAATATAATCTCTTTAAAATACTTCCAGAGTGTTTTTTTATAGAAGGATCAATTCGAATGATATCCTTTTCGTCGATTAGTGGTTCATTCCAAAATTGTTTATCTTCATATAGTTCACGACTTGGATATCTAGGCTCTAATGTTAGTACCTTTACATCAAACCCCTTTTCCTTCAACTCTATATAAATATTTTTCATACGGTTTGCTGCACTACCTATTTCTGGATAAAAGTGTTGCGAAATAAGTAAAATCTTCTTTTTATGTAAACCCAAGAATGTCTTACCTCCTGAATAGAATTAATCATCAATTCTAACTTGACAAAATATACGATATTTTACCATAAACCTTCCTTTTTTACCATTTTTCTAATAGTCAATCATTTAATTTGAAGCTACTTGTACTATAGCATCGAATAATATAGTATAATGTCGACTAATTATTTTTTATTTGATATTATTATACTTATGTAAATTCAACAATTGACGAAATGTAATTTTTTTGTATACTTTGGGTATTTTATTAAAATATCCTTACTTGACATATTAATTCCAAAATAAAAAAGCAGGTGAAATGAATGATTTATGCAGAAATATTAGCGGGTGGAAAAGGTACTCGCATGGGAAATGTTAGTATGCCAAAACAATTTCTTGCACTGAATAACCGTCCAATTATTATCCATACAATAGAAAAATTCATCTTAAATGACGACTTTAAAAAGATTTTAGTTGTAACGCCAAAAGAATGGATTCAACATACAAAAGATATTATCAAAAAATATATCGGTACGAATGACCGTATAGCTGTTGTTGAGGGTGGTAGCGACCGTAATGAATCAATTATGAGTGGTATTCGCTATTTACAACAAAACTTTGAAATCACTGATGAAGATATTATCGTAACGCATGACGCTGTTAGACCGTTCTTAACTCATCGAATTATAGAAGAAAATATTGATGCTGCTCTAACATATGGAGCTGTTGATACTGTTATTGAGGCTGTTGATACAATCATTCAATCTTCTAATCACGATACGATTACAGATATCCCAGTAAGAAATACAATGTATCAAGGACAAACTCCTCAGAGTTTTAATATTAATCTACTTACAAAACACTATTCTGAATTAGATTCAGAACAAAAAGCAATCTTAACTGACGCTTGTAAAATTTGTCTTCTTAAAGGTGTAGACGTAAAGCTAGTTAAAGGTGAAGTTTTTAATATGAAGATTACGACTCCGTATGACTTAAAAGTAGCAAATGCACTTTTAAAGGATCAGGTGACGGCAAAATGATTAATCAAATCTATCGTTTAGTTTCAACAAAACAAATTGAGATCACTTATAAAGAACAATCTCTAGAAGGTGACTATATCGTTGTACGTCCAACACATTTATCAATCTGTGCTGCTGATCAACGATACTATACTGGTACTCGTGGCAAAGAAGCCATGGCAAAAAAATTACCAATGGCACTGATCCATGAAGGTGTCGGAAAAGTTGTTTATGATCCAAAAGGTGATTTCAAAACAGGCTCTCATGTCGTGATGATTCCAAATACACCTACTCAGGTTGATGATGTCATTGCTGAAAATTATTTAAAAACGAGTAAGTTTCGTTCAAGTGGCTATGATGGTTTCATGCAAGACTATGTATTCCTTGAAAGAGACCGTGTAGTAGGATTATCTGAAGACATTAACTTGCAGGTTGCAGCGTTTTCTGAATTGATCAGTGTAAGTATGCATGCAGTTGTCCGATTTGAAGAACGTGCACATCAACGTCGTGATGTTTTAGGCGTTTGGGGTGATGGAAACTTAGGATTTATAACTGCTCTAATCCTAAAAAAGCGTTATCCAGAAAGTAAAGTATATGTATTTGGTAAAAACCATTCAAAGTTAAGCTACTTCTCATTTGCAGATGAAACGTATCAAATTGATGAAGTTCCTGAAGATGTAACAGTCGACCATGCTTTTGAATGTGTAGGTGGTATTGGTAGTCAATACGCTGTAGAACAAATTATTAACCACATTCAACCAGAAGGCTCGATTCCATTACTTGGCGTATCTGAATATCCTGTTGAAATCAATACGCGAATGATCCTTGAAAGAGGAATTACTTTAATAGGTAGCAGTCGAAGCGGACGCTCTGACTTCGTTGAAACTGTTAATTTCCTTCATGAGAATCCTGAAGTAGTCGAATACTTAGAGACTCTAATTGGAGATGTAAATGAAATTCGTAGTATTGATGATATTCATAATGCATTCGAACGTGATTTAACAACTAACTGGGGAAAATCAGTTATGGAATGGAAAATATAATATAAAATTAGAGGGGATACTGCTCTCCTCTTTTTTATGTTAATCATATAACTCATACACTATTTTAATAATGAGGAGAAATTACCTAAAATGAATTTTGAAGTAGTAAGACCATCTAAAATAGATCAACCTAAGGTTAGTATCATTATTCCTGTATATAATGTAGAAAATTATATTAAAGAGACAATTGAATCACTTGCCAAACAAACATTAAGTCCGATTGAAATTATATTAGTTGATGATGGTTCAACTGATCAGACGCCAAACATCATTAATGACCTTTTAAACTTATATCCAAATATACTGTATGCAATTCAGAAAAACGCTGGTCCTGGTGTTGCAAGAAATAATGGATTGACTTTGGCTAAAGGTGAATACATTAGTTTTGTTGATTCAGATGATTTATTACCTGAGGATGCATTAGAAACTATGTATCTAGCAGCAAAAACTGAGGATGCTGAAGTAGTTACAGGAGCTTCTCTAAGCTTTAATAGTACTCGTTCTTGGTATATTGCTAGTCATGTCAACAATGGTGTATATACTCCTGGTACGAAGTCACTTGTTGCAAATAAAGGACTATTATATTCATTAGGTCCTTGTAACAAAATGTTTAAAGCGACTCTAATTAAAGATATGTCATTCCCAACTGATATTAGAGTAACAGAAGACCATCCATTTATTATTGAAGCTTATTTAAAAGCAAATAAAATTTTTACAGTTGATAAAGTAATCTATCATTACCGTAATCGAGAAGAAGAGTCAAATCTTTCTCTTTCACAAGTAGTACGTGTTGATTCAGTTAAGGTTTTACGTGATATCTTAAAAAGTTTGAGCTATTCTAATCAATTATGGAATAATTTAATACCGAACGAGCTAGAGCGTTTAGATGTAATGGGTGTTTATTACCATCGTATCGTTACAGCTGATTTATGGCCTGCTATTATGAGCGCGGTTCGTTCAAAAAATGCTTCAATCCAAGAAGAAGCATTTCAATTAATTTATGATTGGCTAAAGACCATTGACTTTAAGTTATATAATAAAGTACCTGCTTTAACTAGAATCACTTCATACGAATTGGTTCCTCATTATAGCTTATTATCGCAAAAGGCAAAGGAACTGCATTTAAACTGGTTAAAAGAATGGATAAAACTTAGTAACCCAGGTACTATGCATACATTGAAAAACTCTAATAGAAAATTTGATACACAGTTGTGTTTAAAAGCATTACAAAAAAATTCGATCAAGCCAATTCAGAGTCATATTAGCAAACGAGATCGCAGAAAACGTATTAATAAAATTAAGAGCCGTTTTAAGAGTGCATTTGCACGTCGAGTAGTTTTTAAGTTTGCTAGTTTACTACCTGCAGATAATACAATCGTTTTTGCATCAAATAAATCGAAAGGTCTGGATGATTCATATCCTTTCATTTACGAGCAAATTAGAACGAAGCGCCCACAATATAAAGTAGTTGATGACTTCTTTAAGAAACGAGAGTTCGCTGATTTATGTAAAACATACTACCAATTTGGCCGTGCTAAATATATTATTCTAAACGATTATCACCGCCAAATTTATAAAATGAATTTTAGAAAAGAAACAGAAGTAATTCAAATGTGGCATGCTTGTGGTGCATTTAAAAAGTTTGGACATAGTGCAGTAGGTTTTGCAGATAGTAATCCAAAACAGTTTGAAACAAATGCTCACAAACCTTATACAAAAGTTGTTGTTTCAACGAATGAAGTTGTACCTCATTACGCTGAAGCATTTGATATTGATCAAAAAAATGTTTTACCTTTAGGACTACCTAGAACTGACCTTTTCTTTGACGATGAAACAAAGGAGTATGTTCGTAGAAAATTCCTTAATAGGTTTTCAAAGTTAAAAGATAAAAAAATTATTACTTATGCTCCAACATTCCGTGGAAACCCAAGAGATCGAAAAACGTTCCATTTGGAACTTGATTTAGCTGCAATGCAAGAAAAATTAGGGGAAAATTACGTACTTGTACTAAAATTGCATCCAGCAGTTACGAATAATGTAAAAATCCCTGAATCTGCTCGTGATTTTGTATTGAATTTAGGTAATGAAAATATTAATGAAGTATTATTAATGACAGATATTTTAATAAGCGACTATTCTTCTTTATTATTTGAGTATACATTACTTGAAAGACCTGTTATTTTCTTTGCATATGATTATGAGAACTACATGAAAGAAAGAAGTTTCTTCTATGATTATCATGATTTTGTACCAGGTCCAATTACTTCAACTACAAATGAGATTATCGATTTAATTCAAAAAGATCAGTTTGATTTAAATAAAGTGAAAGAATTCAACCAACGTTTCAATGAAATAGCTGACGGACGAGCTTCAGAAAGATTCGTAGAAACGCTAATTAAATAATTCGTTAAAGGTAAGTAAGCATTTAAATCCGAGGATTTATCTGTTTACTTGCCTTTTCTTTTGCTTAACCTATGCATAAATCATTTAAGATGGAATAATTTCCAATATTTTTGACAAAATTACTTTTAACTAATAAATAAACTTTTATTTAATCGTTTGAAATGAGGAAAAATTGATGAGTTTTGAATTAATAATCAACCCTGATTTAAAGGACGTTAAAGTTAGTTTAATCATCCCTGTATACAATGTAGAGGAATATATTGAAGTAACCTGTTCATCCTTAGTGAATCAATCACTTAAAAATATAGAAATTATATTTATAGACGATGGTTCAAGTGATCAAAGTGTTGAATTAATAAAACAATATGCAAAAGATTACCCTAATATTGTATTAGGTATTCAAGATAATAGCGGACCTGGTGTAGCTAGAAATAATGGAAAGAAGATTGCTAGAGGTGAGTATATCGGCTTTGTCGATTCTGATGATTTATTACCTCATGATGCGATTGAAGCAATGTACCAAGCAGCTCTTGATGAAAATGCAGATGTTGTTACAGGGCAATCGTTAAGCTTTAATAGTACTCATAAATGGTTTATTGGTAGTCATGTTAGTAATGGAGTAAATATACCTGGAGAAAAGTCCTTAATCTCAACTCCTGGACTACTCTATTCTCTTGGACCATGTAATAAACTTTTTAAAGCTACCCACGTCAAAAATATCAATTTTCCTAAAAACATTAAAGTAACCGAGGACCACCCTTTTATAATAGAAGCATACTTAAAGGCTAATCGAATTTTCACCGTTGATAAAGTTATTTATTACTATCGTTCTAGAGAAGCTGAAGACAATATTTCTTTATCTCAAATTGTCAGAGTTAATTCTGTTAAGGTCTTAAATGATATCTTAAAGAGTCTTTCAATTTCCGATCCTCTTTGGGATCAATACATTGTAAACAAATTTGAACGCAATCAATTAAAATCGCATTACTACCAAAGAATCGTAATGGCAGATATATGGCCGGCAGTTAACAGTGCGATTCGAAGTATGGAGACAGAAACCCAAGTTGAGAGTTTAAAACTATTTTTGGAATTCGTAAATACAATTGATATTCATCTATATAACAAAATCCCAGCTATATCTCGGATTCTATCCTATGAAATCGTTAATCGTTATCATTTTATGAGTCCAGAAGCAAAACGAATTCATTTAGATTTACTAAAAGTTTGGGAAGCACGATTAAATCCAGAAATGGCTCATCAATTAATAACTTCTATACATAAATTAGAGGTTAATTCTTGTTTGGCAGCCGTCAGAAAAAATAGTTTAACTCCTATTAATAGCCTGGTCAGAAGGAAAGCAAATAAAAAAAGGAAAAACAAATTCTCAAGTCGGTTAAAAAGTGCCTTCGCTAGACGGGTTGTTCTAAATTTTGCAAGAATGCTCCCAATGAAAGATGAGATTATATTTGCTTCAAATAAATCAACTGGACTTCAAGACTCTTATTATTTTATCTACGAAGAACTGATTAAAACTAAACCAGAGTACAAAATTATTGGCCATTTTATTCGAAAGCGTAATTTCTCTGAGCTATGTAAAATGTATTATGATTTTGGACGTGCTAAATATGTAATACTGAATGATTATCACAGACCTCTATATAATGTAAATTTACGAAAAGATACGAAAGTCATTCAAGTATGGCATGCATGTGGAGCCTTCAAAAAATTTGGACTTAGCGCAGTAGGCTATAAAGATAGTAATAGTAAGGAATTTGAAATAAAAGCTCATACTTCCTATTCCAATGTGATCGTTTCTTGCGATGAAATTATTCCTTTTTATGCAGAGGCATTTAACGTTCCTGAATCGAGGGTTTTAGCTTTAGGCTTACCAAGAACTGACTTTTTTTATAATGAAGAGATGTTAGAGTCAGTAAAAAATAGATATTTTAATAAGTATCCAATGTTGAAAGGCAAAAAAATTATTACTTATGCTCCTACATTTAGAGGTAGCCCTAAAGAGCGAAAGAATTTTAATTTACAATTAGATTTAATCCAAATGGCTAATAAACTCCAAGATGAGTATGTACTAGTACTAAAACTACATCCTGCTGTGAAAAAAGGGACTGTCATTCCACAAGAAGCAAAAGATTTTGTCATTGACCTAGGCAATCATGATATGAATGAAGTACTTTATCTTACAGATATACTAATCAGTGATTACTCATCCCTTGTATTTGAGTATGCAATTTTGGAACGACCAATGATCTTTTATGCATATGACCTTGAAGAATACTTAGATGAAAGAAGCTTTTTCTATGATTATGATGAGTTTGTTCCAGGACCGATTGTCAGAACAACGGATGAAATCATTAACATTATAAAAGAAGGTAACTATGATCTTCAAAAAGTAGCTGAATTTAATCATCGATTTAACAAATATCAAGACGGTCAATCAGCTAAACGATTAATTCAAACTTTAATTAAATAATGAAAGCTCTTCAAGTACTAGTTATTTTACATGGTCTAGTTTGTATTACTATGGTAAAATTAATATCATAATTTTAGTTAATATATAAGGAAATCTATGATTGCTAGTCCATTATTTAAGGAGAAGTTTTATGAAAAAGATCTTAATTACAGGCGGTGCTGGTTTTATTGGTTCGAATCTTGTAAAAATGTATATAGACAAAGGTTACCAAGTTGTAGTTGTAGATGATCTTTCAAGTGGAAACATAGCTACTCTTCCACCAAATGTTACTTTTTACGAAGAAAGTATTTGTAATTCTAAATTTATTGATATTGTACTAAAAGAAAAACCAGATATAATCAATCATCACGCTGCACAAATCGATGTTCAATTTTCAATCCAACATCCTTTAGAAGACGCAAAAATTAATATTTTAGGTACACTCAATTTATTAGAGGCTGTACGCAAACTAAAAGAAGAAAAAGAAGTAGTACTTGTCTATGCTTCTTCAGCAGCTGTTTATGGTAATCCGGTTTATTTAGGAGTGGATGAGAACCATCAAAAACACCCTATTTCTTATTATGGCATTTCAAAATTAACACCTGAATATTACATAAATGTATACCATCAATTATATGAAATCCCTTTTACTATTCTTAGATATGCCAATGTTTATGGTATTGGCCAAGATCCAAAAGGTGAAGGTGGAGTTATTAGTATTCTGATGGATAAAATCATATCAAATTCTACTTTTACTGTTTTCGGAGACGGCGAGCAAACTAGAGATTATATCTACGTAGAAGATATTGCTTCAGCAAACTTTAATGCAGGAGAACAACCAGCAAATGATGTATGTAATGTTGGTACAAACATAAAAACATCTTTAAATACATTATTAGAGGTTACTGAACAAATTCTTAACCGAAAAATTGAAGTTCAATACCAAGATGAACGTAGTGGCGATATTCGTGATAGCTATTTAACAAATGAAAAAATACACTCATTATTAAATTGGCAGCCAGCCTACACTTTGTATGAAGGTCTTGAAAAAACATTGAACTATTACATTCAACAAGCTAACAAGGATGTTGAATGATTAAGGAATTAAAACCATATCGAAAAAAACGACTAAACTTTGTTTTCCTATAACAAAAGGTTTAGTCGTTTTTATTTGTAATGATTAAAGTTGAACTTCTACTGAAAGAATCTTTTTTAAATAGTTAATCAAATCTTCTCTTATTTCTTCTTTCTTTAATGCAAATTCAATGTTTGTTTTTATAAATCCTAGTTTTTCACCTACATCATATCTTGTTCCTTCAAAATCATAAGCGAATACACGTTGAATTCGATTTAATTTTTGAATTGCATCAGTTAATTGAATTTCTCCGCCAGCACCAATATTTTGTTCTTCTAAGAACATAAAAATTTCTGGTGTCAGTACATATCTACCCAAAATGGCTAAATTTGAATCAATCGTTCCAGGAGCTGGTTTTTCAACAAAATTCTTTACTTCGTATCTCCTACCATTTTGTAATAATGGGTCAACTATACCGTATCGATGAGTCTCTTCACTAGCTACAGATTGAACACCAATGACCGATGAATAGGTTGTATTATATTGATCAATTAATTGTTTTAAAGCTGGAATTTCTCCATCAACGATATCATCACCAAGTAAAACCGCAAATGGTTCATCTCCAATAAAATTACGAGCACACCAAACTGCGTGACCTAATCCTCTTGGTTCTTTTTGACGTATATAATGAATCTCAATATTTGAAGGAATTTTTACTTCTTCTAAAAGAGAGTACTTTTCTTTCTCATATAAAGTTTGTTCTAACTCAAATGCTCGATCAAAATGGTCTTCAATCGCGCGCTTTCCTTTACCAGTTACAATGATAATATCTTCTATACCCGATTCAATCGCTTCTTCAACGATGTATTGAATCGTTGGCTTATCTACAATCGGTAACATTTCTTTCGGCATTGCTTTTGTTGCAGGTAAAAATCGTGTACCAAGGCCCGCAGCTGGAATAATCGCTTTTCTTACTTTCTTCATATTAATCACTCCTAGAGTTTAATCATTAGACCCCTTTATTGAATGGCTAAACCATTATATTAGAAATGAAAGACTATAAATCTATTTTACTTTAAAAACGAATAAATGCCTATTAATCTTGTGATTAATGAATACAGTACAGTATAGAATATGTTTGCAAATTTTTTACTTCTATTTTTCTATTTAATTGTTTTTGAGTTTTCTTCCCAATTAGAAAAAAGGGATGCATAAAGAATTTTCTCTTATGACATCCCTTTTCAATTGTCCCACCCGGAAGATACATTGTATTTATTGATTTTCTCCTTGACCAGGATGATCAAAATTTGTTAATGTCGGTGTTACATAAATAGAATTAACATTATTCATAATGACTACATCATCTATTTTAAACTTTTTAATATAATCAATGATAGGCATTTTATTATAATATCTCAAGTCAAGAACCCTTGTTTCTTTATAATGGTTAACAAAAAATTGTATACTTGCATTTGCATAAGAATCTTTAATAATCAATAATTTTCGATTCTTTACTTTATCGTTATAAATCGCTGTTTCAGGATGATCCCCACCCATGTAAGTAACATATCGATTTGTATAGAGACTAACATTTTTCAATGGTTCTTCTGCATATAAACCTCTATTACATATAGCATTGTAACAGACATTTAAATCCTGTTTTTCCTTACTTTTTACGACAGTTATTGTATCTGTTTTCGTTACATTTGCTCTCGTCGTTTTACGAGCATCCGAACCGTAAAAAGGTAAGCCTTCTTCTTTCCAAATGAAATCATCCGCGTTCATTGCTTTTCCAACTTCATTTGAATTCATATAAATTGTATTAATGATTGTTTGATATGAATAAAATGCAGCCTTTGCCTTCCAATGATGATCAGTAAAAGGATATAAATTGGGTTCATTTTTATGTTTATTCATTGTAATTCTGAGATCTAAAGGGTGTGCAATCGGATCAATATAACTAAAAAGATAATCTGACGCCTCATTCCCATAACTAGGAAAGTATGAAGGGAATTGGTCTTCAAATGTCACTGATTTATTTGGTGCTAGACTAAAATAAGTGTTCACTCCAAGTTTTGATGCTTGTAGTGCAAATTTATTAATTCTATTTGCAATGACTTTTGCACTTTCTTTTGTTTGTTTAGGCACAGTAGATAATAATAAACCATTATTGGCAACATATACATCTTGTACAACATTCTGACCTAATAAATCTTTATTGATTGTTGCATTCGCTTCAATTAATTTCAATCTACCAGGAAATTGATCATTAAAATAAAGCTCAAATTCTTTTGAATATTCTCCTGAAGCTAACTTTTTTAAACTCATTTTTGGCATTTGTGCAAGTTCTCTATTTTCAATCGTAGAATACTTCAAATCACCTTTAACCCAAACATAAATAGCCCCAGCAAAAATGATAAATAGGAAACTTATAACTAAGAAATTATTAACCTGAAATCGATTACTTTGCATTTTAAACCTCCAACTTACTAGAAACGGAAATAGATAAATGGATTGAATGTGTTAGAAACAACACAAATAATTGAAATACCAAGAACTAATAAATAATAACCTGTTAACCCAATATTACGACCGAAAATTCTTACAGCAAAACTGGATTCTGACTGAATCATGATTTTATCTGCGAAGATTTTCAATAAAGGAGTTGCCCCAATTATAGCTAGTCCTATTAGAACACCATATTCAACAAAATAATATGCTGCATTTGAATCCCAAACAACTGTATGATTTAAACCGAACATTGTTTTAATATAATCAAACGCATAACTAAATGTTTCTGAACGAAAAAATACCCATCCAATTACGACTAGGAATGTAGCGTAAATATGCTGAATTGCATTAGGCAACTTTCGTAAAATATCACCGAGGAAAGCTTTTTCTAGCATGATTAGTATACCGTAATAAATACCCCATGCGATAAATGTCCAACTTGCTCCATGCCAAAAACCTGTAGCAAACCACACAATAAAAAGATTAATATACGTTCGTAAAGGAGAAATACGATTTCCACCTAACGGGATATATAGATAGTCCCTGAACCATGTTCCTAATGAAATGTGCCATCTTCTCCAAAACTCAGTTACTGATTTTGAAATATACGGGTAGTTGAAATTTTCTAGAAAATCAAATCCGAACATTTTTCCTAAACCAATCGCCATATCTGAATAACCGGAAAAATCAAAGTAAATTTGTAAAGAATAAGCAATAATGCCAATCCAAGCTAAACCAATGGACATGTCATGTGGATTTTGTGCAAAAATTTGATCTGCGACCCAACCGCAATTATTAGCCAAAAACATTTTCTTACCTAATCCAATAATAAATCGCTTCGTTCCATAAGCAAATTTCTCTAAAGTTTCTTTTCGATCTGTAATTTGATGTGAAACAGTTTGATAACGAACAATCGGACCTGCAATTAATTGTGGAAATAATGTTTTATAGGTAGCCATATTCAATGGATTTCTTTGTAGAGCACCATCTTTTCGATAAACATCGACTACATAACTAATTCCTTGGAAAGTAAAAAAAGAAATTCCCAACGGTAAAGGTATTAGAGGAATCGTAATATTTGTGTTAAACAATAAATTTATATTATCAACAAAGAAGTTGGAGTATTTGAAGAAACATAATAATCCCAAATTGGCCACAAGCATCGCTGCCATAATCCACTTTATTTTCGTTTTCTTATTTCGATTTGCATCAACAATTAACGCAAATACATAATTGATAATAATTGAAAGGAACATAACCAATACAAACCTTGGCTCTCCCCATGCATAAAAAACTAAACTAGATACTAACAACCATGCGTTTCGAAAAATACGTGGTAGTACAAAATATACTAGTAAAACGATAGGTAGAAATACAAACAAAAATACAGTTGAACTGAAAAGCATAATCTAGTCCTTTCTATTGTTGAATTTATCACTAACAAACATAAATTTTATCAACAGACACAATTATCATATAGTTAACTTTAGAGATTTAATTTAAATTTATTCAAAATGTAACAAAATAAATAACTTTTTAAATATAGTAATACTCATTCAAACTAAAAACCTAATACACAGAAAAAATCCCTTTTAATCGTATCTATCTTTATTTAGGAAAAGTACTTAATTAAAAGGGGTTATTTTTAATCACGATCTTTTTCCACTTAAAATAGTTAAAAATAAAAAAGACTATCTTTGAAAATTTTTCAAAGATAGTCTTTCCTTACATATGATTACTTTGTTTTATTTTTAAAATGTTGAATAATCACTTCAACAATTCTTCTAGAAGCTTCGCCATCTCCATACGGATTAGATGCCTTTGACATTTTTGCATGTGCCTCATCATCTGACAACAGTTCATCAGCTAACGAGAAAATCACTTCTTCGTCAGTTCCAGCAAGCTTTAATGTACCAGCATCAATTCCTTCAGGGCGTTCTGTCGTATCACGTAAAACAAGAACTGGTACGCCTAATGAAGGTGCCTCTTCTTGTACACCACCAGAATCAGTTAGGATTAAATGCGATCTTGCCGCAAAGTTGTGGAAATCAATGACATCCAGTGGTTCGATTAAATGGATTCGATTATCATTTCCTAAAACTTCATTTGCAATTTCACGAACAACAGGATTCATGTGTACAGGATACACAACTTGAATATCATTATGTTTTTCGACTAAGCGCTTAATCGCTTTAAACATATTTCTCATTGGTTCTCCTAAATTTTCACGACGATGAGCAGTCATTAAGACTAATCTGTCATTACCAATTTGATCAAGAACAGGATGAGTATACTCTTCTTTTACTGTTGTTTTAAGTGCATCAATCGCAGTATTACCAGTAATAAAAATTGTTTCTTCCTTTTTATTTTCAGCTAACAAATTTTGTGCTGATTTTGTCGTAGGAGAAAAATGTAAATCAGTCATGACACCAGTTAATTGACGGTTCATTTCTTCTGGGTAAGGTGAATACTTGTCCCAAGTACGTAAACCAGCTTCAACATGACCAATTGCAATTTGATTATAAAAAGCTGCAAGACTAGCAATAAAAGTAGTTGTCGTATCACCATGAACTAATACAATATCCGGCTTTACTTCTTGCATAATCTTATTTAAACCTTCCAAACCTCGCGTTGTTACATCGATTAAAGTTTGGCGATCCTTCATTATATTTAAATCATAATCAGGTGTGATTTTAAAAATTTCGAGAACTTGATCCAACATTTGACGATGCTGGGCTGTAACCGTCACAATGGATTCTATTTGATCAGGATGCTTAGCTAGCTCAAGCACTAGTGGCGCCATCTTAATCGCTTCTGGTCTTGTTCCAAAAATTGTCATTACTTTAACAGTCAAAATTCTTTCCCCTTTCAAAACAAATCGGCTTATTGAAATATGTATCTATCTATTGTATCTTAACTGAGGAAATAAAGACATTTTTTACCATGAAAAATAACGTTTATTCCTCTATCTACAGGACTAATTTTAAAAGTTAATCGTCTTAATCCCTAAAATGTTCTTTAACTAGTAATTATTTAATTCTATACACTTAGTTTCCCACATTTTGAAATCATTCATACTCGCTGTAATAATAATAGAAGAAAAAAGCACAGTTCCTTCTACTTAAGAATTCACTGTGCTCTTTCGAAATACTTAATGAACTAATTTTACTTGTAACTCATCAATTAGACTCAAAATCTCTGAACACATTTTATCCATACAGTAATTTTCCTTCACAAATTCAACTAGTTCTTTCCTAGATCCTTTTCTATTATCCGCGATGTACTGCGCTGCTTGATCGAGTGATTCAAAAATATACTCATCAGGGAATATCGTTCGAGCTCCTTCACGATTTAATACAATTGGCACAGCACAAGAAGCCATCCCTTCAACGGGTGCTAAGTGAAAACTTTCATAATCGCTAACTGATAAGACATAACCAATCGACTCAAGCCATTCCGCTGAATCTCCCCACTCTTCAAACTGAACTTGATTACGATAGTGGGATTTCTCTATTTTTCTAAATAAACTTGTATAATAATCCTGCTCTTGTTGATTATTCCAGACCCATGGAAACTCTTTCGGATGCTTTCCTTTTATCGAAAGAGTATATCGGTTGTCTTTTTCGTATAACTTTTCAAATATCTCAAGCGCTCGATCTAATCGTTTTAACTTCGGTACATAACCAAGTAATCCAATTCGAAAATCCGCATCATATTGCTTAGGTAAATGGAATCGATCTACATCAACACCATTTTGAATGACAATCATCTTTTCTCTAGGAATCTTTGCAACTCGATGGAATTCCTCAAATATATAAGAAGAAATGGCAATAATCTTATCAATTTTCGTGAAATCAAATTTTTCCGGGAAAGGCGTATTCATTTCAAAACGATGCATTCTAACAATTAATATTTGATGATCTTTTTTATGCTCCTGATACCAAAGTACATTTCCAAGTCCCCACTCGCAAAAAAGAACATCCGCCCAATTAACGATTTCCAAGCTTTTGCCAACTTGATGAATTGTATGGCCTTCCCATAAATCTATTTTTATTTCAATGTCACTTCTAGCTTCAAACCTCTTAATCGCTTCGTTAATAAATTTTAAATCATGCCCTATAACCGCCAGTTTCATAAAAACAGCTCCTTATACTAAAATACTCTCAATTTTGTCTCGGCTAACGGCTTGTTCATAGGCATCTCGATAAAAATTAAACTCATCAATTTCAAAAAATTGAACGCCAGCTTTTGAGAAATGGCCAATTGTTGATTTGTTGTCTAAAAGACTGATAAACTCACTTGGACGAATAAATCTTGTCGCCTTTTTACAAATCAATGCTTCATCAATATGGCAATCATTTACGTAGTTATAGCTATTTCCATTGCCTTTCGCAATAATCGTATCATTCGTATACTTAGTCGCTAACATCATGTCTCTTAAATAATTCTCTCCATAATAATGATCTAGATTAATTGGAGCAATATAATACGAATCAACGAGATCATTCAAACTAAAATAATGATGGCAGTAATCAATAAGGTAAGTTTTTATATCCCCGTGATTGTTTTGATTAAAAATCTCTAAATAGCCATCAAATAAATCGAGTAAGATTACTAGCTTTTTTTGTTTAATTCCTTGTCTATTGTAAATCGCGATTAACTTTTCATAATCAGCTTTACTTCTAACGATCCCTACTAACGTAGCACTTTCTGCATATTTCTCATATGGCAGATTGATAATATTTAATAAATCTTCCACTCGATTCGTATAAGTGTGTTCTTCTAATACTTTTCGCAATGTGAGTAAACGATTTTTCTTATAGAAGGTCTCATCTGCATAATAGTTTGAAAGTCGTTGCTTCATCAGTTTTTCATCATCTGTAGCCGTTACAATGTCTCCAAACATTCTATGAATCCCCTCTGAATGAGAGCTAATGATTGGGGTATTGCTTGCTAACAACTCAAATACTCTCCGGGCAAACATTGTCGGAGATTTCGTAATACTATTTACGTTTAGTGCTACTTTATATCCTTTATAGGCAATATCGATTTCATTTTGTTTTAAGTTTCCAACAATAAATGGCTTATACTCATCTGGAAATTGATTAGGACTTGATGGATTATGATAGTTTCGGTCATAAATATCTAGTCCATATTCCTTCGAAGAATTTACTAGCTTCTCCATAGCACTCGTACGCTCGGGAAACTTTTTACCGTAATATGCTCCAGCGAAAACTACTTTCTCTTTACGTGGAATATATTCAATTGGATTGTGAATTTTTGGTTGAGCTGCAAAAGGTAAGCAATAAACATTTTCGCAGCCTTCTGCTACATAGTTCTGTACTGATTCAAAATCAGTCGTGAACACATAGTTAAAATGCTTAGCAGTATCGATAAAAGCTTGGTAATGGAACGGATCTTCTTTATTCCAAAAAACGGTGGGGATATAGTGTTCTTTACACCAATAAACTAGTTTTAATAACTTAGTGTGATTTCTGTGATTTTTCGTACCGATCTTATCCTTCCAAGCTCCTTCGTTTCCAAGCCATGCAGACTCACAAAAGAAGAAATCAATTCGATGCTTTTTAAACTCATCTAACCAATTCTCAGGAGTGACTTTTACAAGTTGAAATTCATAATCGAAGCATCGCGTTGTAAATTCATCGGCAATAAACCCAACTCGAAAGTCCTTAATTTCTTTCTTTTGTTTAATTAAATGAATATTTTCGCTTTCATTCTTTTTATATGAACCCATTAATTTAGCATGGAATAAATGAAGCGTTGCAGCACCTGTCATGTAAATCGAAAAAGAAACCGATTGAATCCCTTTTTGACTAAATTCAGATAGATCAATTACCTCGTCTATCTGAAAACTTAATGTACTTGAGTTGTTTTCGTAATCTACTAGTCGTAACTCACAAACAACCTCACTTTTACCGCTGACAAAGCCTGTGATCGCAAATCTAGTAAATAATTTACTTCTACCTTCATTAAAAAGTAAATTCCTTAATTTTGTTTCATCTATATAATCAATGACAACAGTCTGCCTAACTAGTTTATTATTAAATAGAACTTCCTTTTCCTTCTGAAATTTTTGAACGCCCTTACTAACTATAAAATCATCCGCTGAAAAAGAAAGTAACTCATGGTTTCTAAAATAGAAGGGTTCATCCACATTCATTAATTCTTGCAGCATCATTTTTGTATCATACTTTTCATTACGTAATCGAGTAATTTGTTTTTCTATTGATTCTTTTAACATGAATGTCCCCTCATTTTCTTTTTAAATACTTCAACAACTTCCAATACTTTCTTGCCAATTTTCCAAACTTCGAGTTCCTAAACGTTTCATAATTTAATTGCAGCTTTTGATATTCCTCCTGCAATTTTTCATATTCATACGAACCAAACGACTGTTTTACTTCGTTTACAAGAACATAATCATCGAGCCCCATCATAAACTCCTCATGCTCCACAATTAAATCCAACTGCCGAAATAATTGCTCTTCCATTCTTTTTTCCAATTCCATTACCTTATCAGATAGGAACTGGTTTTGTTTCATTAACAATTCATTTTGTCGTTCAAGATTCGCATCGAAATCCTCATTCGAAACCTCTATTAAATTTGGTTTAAAATTTACAGTTGTTGAATCTACATGACTACTATTCAATAATTCACTATTCTTCATTTCAAACCTCCAGATCAGGATAAACACTCTATTAATAAAGACGTGTTTATTAAAAAAAGAAAATTTTATTAATTAAAGATTAACGATTTTTTGTGAATTTACATGAGTATCCATGTTAAAAGTATGTAAAAAGTATAATGATATGATTTTCCAAATTATTAGTGCATCAGAATGTTTTAAAATATAAAAAATCCCCAACTGTAATGTTCTTTTCCTATGGTAAGAGAATGCAATCACCGAAGTGTAGCTTCTTGTAATATATGATTCTTAGAAAATAATCTTAAATTCTTGTTAACATTCTTATAGGTAATTATTAAAAAAACTATTGTCTTGTTTAATAATAATAATCATAATGTTAATGTTAATATCTGTTAGCGTTTCGTAAATTTTTTTACGAATTCAAAAAATATTTTAATTAAATGGGATGGGCGGCTTTATGCTAAAAAAAATTGAATACTTAAAAGATGGGATTAGACTTTACATAGAAGATACAAACGGGGTTTTAAATGAATCCTCCTCATTAGTCTTAAAACAAAGGCCAAATAAATATATGAAAGTAAGTAGTGAAATATTGCAAAGCTTAAACAAAAAGATTGATAATCAATATATAGTAGATATTAACTTTTCAGATATAAAAAATATCAAATTATATCCAATTGAGATTTTTGATTTATATTTAGCTAAAGATGCTGAATTATTACCATTAGAAATTAATTGTAATCTTGAAATGCCAACTAAATATATGAGCTCAAAACTTCTAAACATTTATTATGTAAAGACATATATAACAAGTGATAATCGTATTGCTCTTTACTTAACACAAGATAAATTACATTTTAATCTAGTTAAAGCAGATTGTTATGAAGATTTTGTCCAACTTTCTATTACTAATCAAAAACAATTCAATCAAATCAAAACCGAACTAGCGATTAATACTCATTCATATAGTACACATATTGGAAATAACAATGAAATTTTGTGTTCAACCTTTAATGTATTTGATTTATTAAATAGCTATCTTGAATCTACCGACTTAGAACTTTTTGTACAAATTACATTAAACAAAAATATTATAGTTTTAATTAACTTATTAACTGAGAATGAAGCTAATCATCAAACTAAACATTTTTCTCTTTTATTAAATAAGAACATTATTTCTATAAAAAGCAATGAAAAGAAATTAAAAATCGCTGCATTCGGATCTTGTGTTACACGAGATAATTTTAATAGTAAATTTAACTTAAATTATAGAAATCATTTTGAAGTACTTCGCTATCAAAATCAATCGTCAATCATTAGTTTAATGAGTAATCCGATTCCATATAATAGAGAGAAAATTGACAACTTAAATGAATATGAGCAAAATGATGTTTTCGATGACTTAGAAAAGAACTTTTTAAATGATTTAATCAGTAAGCAGCCTGAAGCTCTCATTCTTGATTTCTTTGGGGATGTATATTTTGGTTGTTTAAAGACGAATAGTTCATATATTACTAATAATCGTTGGAAAATCACTAAAACATCATTTTATAGAGAATTAAACGAAGTCAATACATTTAATTTGAATACTAACCTTAGCGAATATTTTACACTTTGGAAGCAAACAATTGATCAATTTTTACAAATTATTAATAGAGAACTTCCGAATTGTAAAATAATACTTCACAAAGCTAGATTTACTGGTATGTACTATGATAAGGACCATAGCATTAAGAAAATTATTTCTAACACTGATATCGATTTATTAAATGCCTTTTGGGACCAATTGGATGACTACGTGGTTTCAAATTACGAGGTTTCAACAATAAATGTAAAACAAAACTATATTTCTATTGCAGATCATGCTTGGGGTATTTTCCACTTGCATTTTGAACCAAATTATTATAAGAATTTTATTGCTCAATTAATAAAATTAACGAAATAAAAAAAGAGGGTGATATTCAATCACCCTCTTTTTGATTTATTTAATGTTCTTCTTAGTTTTGAAATTGTGATAAGACGTTTCAATTGCTTCAAATATTCTCTTTGAATTATTTGTGTCTTTATATTTAAATATTTTTCTCGAATTTTGTTGATATACTTGATCTGCTGTAAAATCCCTATTTGAGATTTTAATGATTTCATCAAGCAACTTTTCTTCATTATTAACTATAATTCCTAGATCACTATATTTAATTTGTTCAGTAGGTGCATGATGATTTTTATGTGGATCAAATTGATAAAATACTACTGGTTTATTCATATAAAAGAAATCACTTGAAACTGATGAGTAATCAGTCAATAATAACTTCGATTCTTTTAGTAGATCTGAAACTTTGGCATCTTTTTTTAATAAGAATTCAATATTTGGATGTTCTACAATAAAGTTTTCCAAGAACCGTTGCATCTGATGATGAATATAGAATTTAACCTGAATATTTTCCTTACTAATAAAATCTTGAAACTTTTTATTTGATATTAACTTTTTATACGTCTTAAAGTATTCCGAATTAGAGAATTGTTTTTTATTTATTTTAAATAAATGACGTCTCCAAGTTGGCATAATTAATATTTGTCTTTTCGTAATCGCATCATGTAAATTATCAAATCTAGCTAAACCGGTTACTTCAACTTCATCGCTTGGATAGTTTAGAGTTTCCATAATAATTTCTTTTTCAAATTCTGAACTAGCTATAATTAAATTTTGTTGATACTTTTTCTTGGATAAATACGGAGAAATATTATGAATAATAACGCCATGCTGGATACATACTTGAAACTTGTTCTTTAATTGCTCTCTAAATCTTGAGGTGAAATATTTTGAAGGATTTGGAAAACCACTTTCACTAAATGTCCAAGCACTAACATATACATCCGCTAATAGTGTGTAAATTTTATGTTTAAAGGAAGAGTGATGAATAATATTTCCTAATTTAGCTACTTTATCATAATGCGGAGAATTTTTTTCAATTATATAATAGATTTTCCTATTTGGATATTGCTCTCTACAATACTTAAAAAAGAAATATCCATTATCTTCAGCTTGATCGGCTCTTTCACAAACTAACCAAACCACTTTATTTAAATATAGAAGTTTATAGAAAGATACAATTAGAAGTAATAAATATTTAAATATTAATCCTTTTACTTTGCGCATTGCAGGTTTTACTATACGTAATGGTTTCGTCATTTTCCATGTTAAGTCTTCACTGGGATCGCCTGGATGCTTCTCTAAATAGTTACTATATTTATTAGCCGTATGATATTGGTATCTCTTACTCCGGAACAACTTCATATAACTAATGGCTTCAGTATATTTGTTCATGTTTAAGATTGCAAAAAATCCTTTATAGCCTTCTAGTTTTATATTCTTTAAGGTTTCAGGTAAATTTACTTCTTTTATTATTAATTGTAATAGTTCTAATAATTGAATTTGAATCTCTTCATCTATTTCATCGACAAATATCTTTTTATCAACTAAAAATATTAGTTGCTTAATTAATATACTATATGCAAATTTTTGAAGATCTTTATCGGATTCTTCTCTTATTTTTACAAACAAATAGTTAATTTCTTGAAATTGATTATGAATATACTCGTCATTAATCTCAGTATTTTTAATTGCTAATACATCATTCGTTCCAATATTTTTATTTGTAAAATATTGCCTTAATTGAAAATACTTTAATTCAAAATAATTAAACTCTTGAATTTTATTTTTTACAAAATAGTCCTTTAAGGTAATAGTTCTCATTAAATTCATACTCATTAGATCTGAATAAGTAAAATCATTCATATTTACTGGCTTCACTTCTAATTTTTTTGTATTTTCAGTAGGAAAAATGCAATCATATTTACCAGAATCAGCTATTCTTAAAAGTACTTCTAATAACTGCTTATTTATTTTAGTTTTTCGATCATAAATGAAGACATATTTGCCATTTAGGTCATTTGGCTTCAATTTTGTATTTATTACACTTAGGTCATTAAACTGATGAGTTAATGTTTTCTCAGTCTCTTCATTCAGTACTTCATTTTCAGTATTAAAAAGGATTAATTCAATTTGATTTTGTTTAATACTTTGATCCTTAACTGAATTAATACAATCAAGAGTTTGATTGATTTCCTCTTTTACAAATGGAATTATGATGCTAATTTGCAACTTACGACACCCTCTTCACAAGTCTGATAACTTTTCTTAATGGACTGGTCACTTTCCAAAAATTACTATTTCTTATTTTTGATGACTTTTTATAATCTTTCTCTAGTTCTTTGCTTATTTTAAACCACCATCTTCTAGAAATTAATAAAAGATTATAATCTAAAGCTTCCACGATATGACCAGAGCTAATTAAACTAATAATTGGTTCCTCTACTTCCATATATTCCTTAGTTATATCTGAATCATATCCTACCGCTACATCTTTTATTAAATTTAATAGATAATGTTGTTGATCTTTTGTTAACTTCTTAAAATCCGCATCTCCAATTTTCCAAAAAATAGATCTAAACACATTTATTTGAAAATATTTAAATTCTTTTTGTGTAAGTAAAGGTTTAATAATTAAAGCCGATTTTACATCGTTTTCTACAGTACTAATAATATCTCTTTGTGTTAGAGATAAATTTTTCTCATCATTTCTTGCTCGATATAAATAAATTACTTCAGGAATATAACTGAACTTTTTGGCTTTAGAGAATAATTGAATGTCATAATATTTGTCTTCACCATTTTTCATACCTTCAATAAAATTTATTTTATTTTTTAATAAAAACTCAGTTTTAACTAACTTTAAAATAATTGCTGTTTTAACTTGATAGAAAAATGGAACATTATCAATATTTACATCTATATATTTCTTTTGTAATTGGTATTGCTTAAATGTAACGTGTTCATGCCTACGTTTAGTTTCATCATCAAAACTTTGCATCTTACCCATTACAAAATCAGACTCACTATTTTCAATTACGTTAATTAATCTTTCATATGCATCCGCAGGTACAATGTCATCCGGGTCTAAAAAGATTGTATACTTACCTGTGGCATTTTCTATTCCAACATTCCTTGGTTTACCTGGAGCACCAGAATTCTCTGTGAAATGAATTACTTTAAAATTTTCATATTTCGCAGCATATTCATCAATAATGATAGGGGTACGATCTGTAGAGCTATCGTTCACCATAATTACTTCTAAATTTTCATAACCAATCGTTTGGTTTAATAATGAATTTAAGCATTCATGAATATAATTTTCGACATTATAAATAGGTAAAATTACCGAGATTAACGGTTGATTCATCCCTTATCCTCCTTGAATTAAAATTTAATTTCTCATTAAAATAAGCAGTTTTTTTTAATCAGTTTTTAATGATATAACTAGTAATCTACGACATTATATTTTTCTGAAAAAACATAACATTAAGAATTATATTTGAGCATAAAAAAATTGTAAATTTCGCATAAAAAAAAACTTACAATTTTGTAATAGAATTGTCATTTATTGATATAAAATGTATTATAACATAAAAAAATGTTACTTATAAACGGTAAATAAAATTATAGTTAGAAAATGATTAAAAGAATCTTATTTAGGGATATTTACCAAAACATTAGAAAAAAATTGGAATTAACTAAGCTATTAGTTCTAGTTAAAATTACTCATAAACCACATATATAAAGAAGCCTAAATTACTATACTCTGAAATAAAAAAAGACGTTTTCAAATGAAAAGAAAACGTCTAAATTACTCTTATTATTTATAATGAAATTTCCTCATCAAGTTCATTTCTATTTATTTACCATATTGTTTTTCAAAATACTGTTTATACTCACCTGAAACAATCATTTCCCACCATTCCTTATTATCTACAAACCATTGAACAGTTTGAACAATACCGGTATCAAAATTATAAGTTGGTTTCCAGCCTAGTCTTTCTAGTTTACTTGGATCAATCGCATATCTTTTGTCATGACCTAAGCGATCTTGTACAAATTGGATTAATTCTTCAGATTTTCCAAGAGTAGATATGATTGTTTTAACAACCTCTAAATTTGTCCGTTCATTATGGCCACCTACATTGTAAACTTCTCCATTTTCTCCTTTATGCATTACTAGATCAATAGCTGAGCAATGATCAAGAACATGTAACCAGTCACGAATATTTTCACCAGTACCATAAACAGGAACTTTTTGGTCATTTAAAACTCGTGAAATTGTTAATGGAATTAACTTCTCAGGGAAGTGATAGGGTCCGTAATTATTTGAACAACGTGTGATATTCATAGGAAAGCCATATGTTTCATGATAGGCACGAACTAGTAAATCAGATGATGCTTTACTTGCAGAGTAAGGGCTATTCGGTTGTAGAGGTGTATCTTCTGTAAAAAAGGTTGTAGGGTCAAAATCTAGATCACCGTACACTTCATCTGTAGATACATGTACAAATTTTTTAACGTTTATCGCTTTTGAAGCATCTAGTAAAACTTGAGTTCCTAAAACATTTGTTGTCACGAATATACCTGGGTCTGTAATTGAGCGATCAACATGACTTTCTGCTGCGAAGTGAATGACATAGTCGAACTTTTCTTTTTTAAATAATGTCATGATTTCTTCACGGTTTGAAATATCAATTTTTGTAAAATGATAGTTTTCATTTTGTTCGATGTTTTTATGCTTTGTTAAGTCACCTGCATAGGTTAATGCATCTAGATTATATATAGAATAGGATGGGTATTTATTGATCATGTATTGAACAAAGTTTCCACCGATAAATCCGGCACCGCCTGTAACAGCTACTTTCATGTTTTACTGTACCTCGTCTCTTTTATTTAATTGAACTAAATATCTAGCTAATGCATCTTGCCATGAAGGTAAGGATTGAAAGCCATTCTCTACTAGCTTTTGATTTGATAATCTCGAATTTTTCGGTCTAGCTGCTCGAGTAGGATAATCTTCGGAGGCAATCGATTTTACTAAAGTTTTACTGTCGGTTTGTTTGAATATTTCTTCTGCAAAATCAGCCCAACTAGTAAAGCCTTCATTTGTTGCGTGATAGATTCCATATTTATCGGATTTAACTAATTCTACTATTAGTCTAGACAAATCAACTGTATAGGTTGGAGAACCGATTTGATCTCCGACTATATTTAATTCATCTCTAGTTTCTGATAACCTTAGCATTGTTTTAATAAAATTATTCCCATTAACCCCAAATACCCACGAAATACGAATGATAAAATAGTTTTCAATTAATGATTGAACAACTTTTTCGCCTTCATACTTTGTTAATCCATAATAACCGATTGGATCCGGTTGGTCATCTTCATTAAAAGGACTTTCACCTTTCCCATTAAATACATAGTCCGTACTAATATAAATGAACTTGGAATGATGATTTTTCGCAGCTTCAACTAAATATCTCGTTCCTTCAACATTTACATTCCAGCAATTCTCTTTATCATCTTCAGCTTTGTCTACCGCTGTATAGGCAGCACAGTGGATAATAACATCTGGTTCATATGAATCTACTAAAGAAAAAACTGATTCACTATTAGTAATATCAAGCTCTTGTCGATTGTAACCCTTAACATTTAAACCATGTCGTTCACACTCTCGAACGACATCATAGCCTAATTGCCCACCGTAACCAGTTACTAAAACCTTCATATATATTACTCCTTATAGAAAAAATTATTTTCAGCATCTTTTAATAATGGTGCGATTTTGTCTTTTGCGGATAATAATGGAGAAATATTAATTGGCCATTTCACCTGAATTACAGGGTCATTCCAAACAATGCCACGATCACATTCAGGTGAATATAGCTCATCAACTTTATATTGGACTTCCACATCATCTGTTAAAGTCATAAAACCGTGAGCAAACCCTTTTGGAATCAATAATTGTTTTTTATTTTCAGCACTTAAGTCGATACCGAACCATTTTCCGTAAGTCGGACTCCCTTTCCGAATATCGACAGCCACATCAAAAATGGAACCCCTTGTACAACGAACTAATTTCGTTTGTGCTTTTGGAGACAACTGATAATGTAACCCACGCAATGTTCCCTTCAATGCAGAAAATGATTGATTATCTTGAACAAAATTTAAATCGACTCCATAATCCTTCATTTTAGAATCATTATATGTTTCCATAAACCAACCACGGTGATCACCAAAAACAGTCGGTTCAATAACTACAATTCCTTTTATAAAAGTTTCTGTAATTTTCATTGATAATGACTCCTTAAGCTAATATTTAATCTCTCCATTTGCAACTTTTCGTAAATAGTTACCATAACTTGTTTTACTAAGCGATTCGCTTAAATGTAATAATTGTTCTTTGTTAATCCACCCATTAATATAAGCGACCTCTTCTGGAGCAGATATTTTAATTCCTTGATGCTCTTCAATTGTTTTGACAAAGTTTGTGGCCGACACTAAACTTTCATGTGTTCCAGTATCTAACCACGTGTAACCGCGACCAAGTAACTCCACTTCTAATTCACCCAAATTTAAATAAGCTTCATTTACAGAAGTAATCTCCAACTCACCACGATTGGATGGTTTTACGTTTTTAGCAATCTCAATGACACGATTATCATAAAAATACAATCCAGTTACTGCATAATTTGATTTCGGAGCTACTGGCTTTTCTTCAATGCTCAAAACTTTCCCAGACTCATCAAATTCTACAACACCAAATCGCTCTGGATCTTGTACATGGTAACCGAACACAGTTGCCCCATTTTCTTTCATCGCCGCTTTCTTTAAAATACTGCGTAACCCGCTGCCATAATAAATATTGTCACCTAATATCATCGCAACAGAGTCGTTTCCTATAAACTCTTCACCAATAATAAACGCTTGAGCCAACCCATCCGGACTAGGTTGTACTTTATATTTCAACGAAACTCCAAACTGAGAACCATCACCTAATAACGCCTCAAAACGTGGCAAATCCTCTGGAGTCGATATAATTAAAATCTCTCTAATACCTGCCAGCATTAAAGTAGATAACGGATAATAAATCATTGGTTTATCATACACAGGCAATAGCTGCTTACTAGTCACCATCGTTAATGGATAAAGTCGAGTACCACTACCACCTGCAAGTATAATCCCTTTTATCGCAAAGACCTCCTAAACATTTAGGAATATATATATTATTATGATGGTGGTTAAAGGGTTGTGTAGGTTAAATTCTTAGTTGATTTGAATGAAATGGTGAATTCAGTTGAAATCTTCGTAGAGGGAAAGTAGATTCCTAGGTGGAAAAAAGACATAAAAAAAGAACCACCGTTAAAAAGTCATCTTTTAACGGTGGTTCTTGAGAATTAGCTGTTATTTTGTTTCTGAAGGTAATTCTAAGTGCTGACGAAGATCATTCGATATTTTATCTTTTTCTTCTTTCGGAACAATAAAATAATAAATTTTATCAATCATCTTGCCTTCACCTTTAACTTGGGTCTTACTAATATTTTGCGCCGCCTGACGGTAATCCTTTTGAATCGAAACCATATCACCTAGAGTAATATTCGTCACAACATTCTTTTGGATTGCTTGTAAAATCGATTGATAGTTTGTTAAAGAAGAAATTGAAGCTCCCTTTTTAATAACCGCTTCAAGAATTTCTCTTTGTCGAAGCTCTCGACCAAAGTCTCCACGTGGATCTAACTTACGCATACGAGAGAACTTTAAGGCATCATCACCATTTAAATGAAGTGGTCCTTTCGTAAAATGTACACCACCATAAGTAAAGTCTAAGTCATTATTTACATCAACTCCACCTACTGCTTCAACAATATCCTTAAAGCCTTCCATATTAACTTCAAGATAATAATCAATTGGAATATTCAAGAAGTTTTCAACTGTATCAACAGACATTTGAATTCCACCAAATGCATAGGCATGGTTAATTTTATCTTCTTTACCTTTTCCAACAATCTCAGTTCTAGTATCACGTGGAATACTTACCATTTTTGTTGTATTTGTATTCGGATTAACCGTTAACACAATCATAGAATCCGAACGACCTTTATCACCAGGACGATGATCCACCCCTAATAGTAAAATAGAGAAAGGTTCTTTCTTTTCAACATTTACTTCTTCTTTTCGTTTATCTGTTTTCTTTATGTCTTTATAAATTGCGTCTGATGTTTTATTTACATTGTGGTAGATTGAATATGCATAACCGCCTATTCCTAAACCGATTAGGACTAGTACACTTAGTACGATTAATATTACTTTTTTTGCTGTGGACATTTTTTTAGATGAGCTTTTTTCTGATCTGGACAAGATTTTTCTCCTTTAATTAGGAATTAAATTTGTGAAAATTTAGCATTATTAATTTCTATCTTACTTGATTAGATATGTATTTGCATAATTTTTTTTTGTTAGTTTTTAGAAAAATAAAAAACACAACCTCCGAAAGAAGGTCATGTTAACTTCAGTTCATAATAAATTGTTTATATCCATTTGGATTCTTTTGATGCCATTTCCAAGCTGTTTCAATAATTTGCTCTAAAGAATATTTCGTCTCCCAACCTAATTCTTCATAGATTTTTTGAGATGAAGCAATTAGTTGAGCTGGGTCACCTTCACGACGGTCAGTAAAGATCACATTTGCATTTTTATCTGCAATTCGTTCACACGTTTGAATTATTTCATTAACAGAAAATCCTTTTCCATTCCCTAAATTGTATGTGTTATTTAGCTCACCATTTTCTAGTAAACTTGCTAGAGCTAAAATATGTGCTGATGCCAAGTCAGTAATATGGATATAATCGCGGATACATGTGCCATCTGGAGTCGGGTAATCACTTCCAAATACGCTGATTGATTCACGTTGGCCAAGTAAATGTTGAAGTACTAGTGGAATTAAATGTGTTTCAGGAGTGTGATCCTCTCCAATTAATCCAGTAGCATGTGCTCCCGCTGCATTGAAGTAACGTAGAACAACATAGCCTAAATCATATGCTTTATGGAAATCAGCCAGTATTTTTTCAATCATTAATTTTGATTGTCCATATGGATTGATTGGATTCGTTACTGTTTCTTCTGTAATAATATCAACTTCGGGAATACCATATGTTGCTGCAGTAGAAGAGAAGATAAATTTCTTTACGTCAAACTTTATCATATTGTCTAGTAATGTTAACGTCGCACCAACATTATTTTGATAATATTTTAATGGATTTGTAACGGATTCTCCTACTAAACTATAAGCAGCAAAATGCATTACGGCATCAATATTATAAGTTAAGAAAATAGTTTCTAAAATAGTTGCATCCCCTAAATCACCTTCAACAAAGATCGCTCGCTCATCTACTGCTTCACGGTGACCAGTAGTTAGATTATCTAATACAACTACTCCATAGTTTTGATCGACTAGTTCTTTAACTGTGTGACTACCTATGTATCCTGCTCCGCCAACGACTAGAATCATGAAAATCTCTCCTTTTTAGTTTCTTCTATAATAAGTGTAAGCCTAACCTCTAAGTCTCACAAAATAAAAAAAGCACAGGATCTTCATTTAAGATTATCCTGTGCACCAATTTTCTTACTTGTCAAAACGACTTAATAAATCTTTTTTCATTGCCTCTAATTTTTCAACGCTATTTGTTAACGAATTTCCTTTTACTCCGATATAGAATTTAATTTTCGGCTCAGTACCTGATGGTCGTAATGCACACCATGATTCATCAGATAGAATATATTTTAGTACATTCGATTTAGGAAGATTGATTTCAACAGTCGTTCCATCTTCAAGAATTGTTTTAGTACTTTCCTTATAGTCTTCAATTACTGCTACTTCAAGACTAGCAAACTCTTTCGGTGGGTTCATACGAAACTCATTCATCATTTGTTGAATTTGCTCTGCTCCGTCCTTCCCCCTCAATGTCATAGAAACTAAGTCTTCTTTAAAGAAACCATATTTTTCAAAGATTTCTAGTAAACCATCATATAATGTTTTACCTTGAGATTTATAATATGCAGCTACTTCACAAGCTAAAATAACAGATTGAACTGCATCTTTATCTCTAACAAAATCACGAACTAAATAGCCATAGCTTTCTTCATAGCCAAATTGGAACTTGTATTCACCTGTTTGTTCATATTCTTTAATTTTCTCACCAATAAACTTAAAGCCAGTAAGTGTATCAATCGTATCAATACCATAGTTTTGTGCTATTACTCGTCCAATTTCAGATGTAACGATTGTTTTTAACACAACGCCATTTTTAGGTAATATACCAAGTGCTTTCTTTTGAGATAATAAATATTCAAGCATTAATGCACCAGTTTGATTACCAGTTAGAATTGTAAACTCACCTTCAGAGTTGCGTACAGCAACACCTAAACGGTCTGCATCCGGATCAGTTGTAATTAATACATCGGCATTCACTTGCTCACCATACTGAATACTTAGTTCAAATGCCGCGTGCTCTTCTGGGTTTGGAGATTTTACAGTTGTAAAGTTTGGGTCTGGAAGCTCCTGCTCTTTGACTACAGTTACATGCGTGTAACCTAACATACTTAAACCATTACGAACAGGAATATTAGATGTTCCATGTAATGGTGAGAAAACAATTTTTAAATCTTTCGCATGTTTTCCAACAATTTCTGAATTTATAACTACGGTTTCTAGCTCTTCTAAATAAGCTGAGTCTACTTTTTCGCCAATCATTTCTAGTAAACCATTAAATAGTAAATCTTCTTTTGAAGCTACTTCTACTAATAATTCATCTTCAACTTGATCTACGAAGCTAGTTAATGCATCTGCTTCTACGGGAGGTAATTGTCCACCATCAGGACCGTATACTTTGTATCCGTTATATTCTGGTGGGTTATGACTTGCTGTTAGTACGATTCCACTGAATGCACCTAAATAACGAACTGCAAAAGATAAAACTGGAGTTGGGCGTAAGCTTTCGAATACATATGTTTTGATTCCATGTGCACCTAGAGTTGTTGCTGCTTCCATTGCGAATTCAGGAGATTTGTGGCGAGAATCGTAGGCAATTACTACACCTTGATGTTTTGCTTCTTCGCCTTGGTTCTCAATGAAACGAGCTAGTCCTTCTGATGCTTTTCTTACTGTGTAAATGTTAAGACGGTTTGTTCCAGCGCCTAGTTCTCCTCGCATTCCGCCTGTGCCGAATTCTAGGTTTTTATAGAAGCTGTCTTCTATTAGTTTTTCATTTGGTTTCATTTGTTCTAGTAATGATTTTATTTCATTGTCTAATGATGGATGGTTGTACCAATTGTTAAAGTGATTTTTGTAATTCATCTATATTTCCCTCTTCTATTTAAATAAAAAAGATCAATTGCCAACTCATTATAGAAGGACAATTGATTACTTGTATACTAGCTAGATTCATTATGATTAAAACATATTTTCTTTCAACTTAAGTAAGATTTACTTCCCTTGAAGCTCTTTTGGTATAAATCCCATTTTTTTCTTTAACTTTATAAATATTAAATTATTTATCACATTATAAAGATAACTATATTCATCAGTTCTACGGAAAAGTAACCAAAAAATTACATTAGGAACAACTAAACATACTATTAATTGAATTATAAAGTTAATAATAGTTATATTTCTAAAAACATTAGTTAGCGCCAATGTAATTATGCCAGTTAAAATAGTAATAATAGTGTATAAAATATATCTTCTAAAAAAGGGTAGTACAGAAGATTTAAAACCATATTTATAAAGAACATATGGCTCCACCCATAGACAAGTAGTCACGGTGCTAATTGTTGTCCCCATAAAAACTCCAAGCATTCCATATTGTTTTACTAACAATAATGAACCAACAAGATTAATGATTGATTCAAATATAGGTTTGTGTCTATCATACCAGTATATCCCCAATGCGTCTCGGAAAGTTAGAACTCCCTGTCTCATACCTGACAAATAAAAATTTAGAATTAATACTAGTACTATACTTGTTTTTAAAACAAAATGTTTACCAATCCATAGTTCTATAAATGGATTAATTAGAACCACTAAACAAATGGATATGAAACCAAAAATCCAAAAATTCATAAAAAATACCACATTAAATATGTGTATTTTTTTATCATTTGTCTCAGTAGCTCCTAAGTTTCCGACACTAGCAATTATAGACGTAAACACTTGTGATGTTACTAAATTTAAAGCATTAATAATAAGTTGATAATTTGAGTATAACCCAACTCCTACCAGCCCAACGAATTTTGAAATAATCAGACTGTCCGTGGAATTTACAACTACTCCACCTAATTTATGTGCAACCATAGCGCGAATGTTTCTAGTAATTTGATCAAATGTTGGTCGATCAACTTTTTGAATTTTTTTCTCTTTTAAATAAGGATACAGTTTATCAGCTTTTTTTGATACAACTACATTTTCAACAAAAGTAGCAATTAACTGACAAATTAGAAACAAGAGAAAGTTATGTGATAAATACAGGATTATAATCTGTACAATATTTAAGAGAATAAAAAAAGAATACCTATATATTGTTGCTATATAACGTTTTTGGTCAGTTATGATTAATGAACGCTTATAAGAATAAAAATAAGAGATTGATGTATTTATAACAAAAAGCAAGAAAATTAAATGTATATGTGGTATATTTGGAATTTTTTTAATAAATATTTCCAAAAATGACGTTAAACTAAAACCTATTAATAAAACTATTATTCCAATACAAATGTATGCTTTTTTATATAATCCCATTAAACTCTTTACTTTTTCAGTGTCTTTCTCCGCAAGCGGTTTGTATAGACTAAAAGTCATTGCTGGTCCTATACCAAGCTCAACCAAAGAAAGTATACTTAAAATGTTCGTAAAAAGACCGTTAAGACCTAAATATTCAGTTCCTAATACTTGAATAAAAACTATTCTAGCAAAAAAACTAACTAATAAACCTACAATTTGTCCTCCCATTGCAAAAATCAAATTTATTATTGAACTTCTTATACGCATATTTATATTTCCTTTAATATTATTTCAAAATTCAGTGTACAAATTTACTAAAATTATGAGAATAATTTACTTACTTTTAATAATATTAAAATATATTCAAAAAAGTCTAAAACAAAAATTTTATAGTTGATTCTCAGACATAAAATATGCAATATACACCTTTCTCTTTACTTAGTATCAATAGTCTCAATCAACACTATATAAAAAAGAAAAACTGCTAGTATTATAGCGGTCAAACAATTAACTGTCCAAAGCTAATGTTTAGAGTAGGAAAAAACAATCATACCTTCGAACCCTTTTATTTTTCAACAAAAAAACTTATCTAATGTTTATTAACAATTGCAGCTAATCAGCCAACTAATATACTTAGCATACTGCAAGAAGATAGAAAAAAAATCTACTTTCTTTACCGAATTTTAATATTAAAAACATAGATATCATATCTAATCTATAATAGTTCTAAACTTAAAATGAATTCATTTTTAATAGTCTTTTTATCTATTTAATCATTCGACATTATTATTCTCATTTAGGTACCAAGCATCAAAAGAATGATGTGTTATCTGTTTTTCTTTAGGTGGCAATTTCATGTAATCTCCATATAGTCCTGACAAAACCCCATCAAATCCAACCGGTGCTCTAAAAAATCTATCTTCAAAGGGTAACATAACATAACTTGAAAAATAATCTTTTTGCATGATTTCACCTTTACCATAAGTAAATGTTACATAGACACCACAATATTTACTTTTATTTATTTTTAAGGACGTTGCATCGGTATTAATCGATCTGATTATTTGACTTCTTTTATTAAAAACAGTAATTCCTTTCAATAAATACAATAGGCAACGCTTTAATATGCTCATCTTAAATTTTTTAGTATAATTTTTTACATTCAATAACTTTCTCCGAAGATCGGTAATCCTATTTTTTCGCATAATAAATTCGATATCATCACCTAAATCATCCAATGGAAAAATATCAATGTACACTCCTGCGTCGTAAGGATACGTGTAATTTTCTCTGATTTTTGTTCTTGTATCAATAATTTTTGCAAAAGCATACGGATAATTTTCTGTATTTTCAGAGTGTATTATTTTGTAATGGCTATTGTTACGATTAAAATTTTTCAACATATACTCATAACATTCTCTTGGAACAACTATATCTATATCATCATCCCATGGAATAAATCCTCTATGTCTTACTGCCCCTAATAACGTCCCAGCTGTTATAAAATACTTTAAATCGTTATCGGTACAATATTTATCTACATATTGTAATATATCTAATTCTAATTTTTTAACCTCGTCCAAACTAATTTTTCTCATCAGTAATCTCTTAATCTCCTTTGCAGTGCAAATCTAATAAGCTTTTCATCTTGGTAAAGCAGCTTTTTAATGGCAAAATTCCCCTCTTAACTCTCACTCCCAAAAAAATTCATAAGGGACTGTTCCATATAGTTCTGATGCACTTTTAAATCCAATCCAAATGAAAGCAACGAAGATAAAAATATAACATGACGATTTAATGAGAAATTTTAAATATCGATCAGGTATATTTTTTAACACTAGTGGAACATAAATATAAAACAGTGGAAGAAAATAGTAGCCAACTCGTGAAATTATATTTGACCTTAATGAAAACAATCTCAGAATGCTCAAAATGAGACAGGCATACATTAAAAAGTCATTACTGTATATCGAATAACTTTTATCATCAGGTAAACTTGTTCCTCTATTGGCTATGTTCTTTTTTATTACTACTATAAAAAGGTATCCTAATATAAACATCCCTAAGGGAAATGCAACACCATAGATACTTGTAGGGGTCAAATATCCCTCTGTTGTAGAATAAAGTGATAAATAATCTTTATGCTGTCCCAGTAGTTTTGAAAAAATTATAAAAATTTGATTATATGTCGCAGCAATAATTCCAGTGACGATTACAGTAATAAATAGCTGTATCCCTTTAAATTTTAATTTATCTATTGCAATAAATAAGAGTGCCAGAATAGCAGTATTATGAAAACTAGTAGCTAAAAAGACAAAAAACAAAAATATAACATAACGCTTCCATTTTAAATTTTTATTTTTTAGAAATTCCAATCCAATTAAAACAATACTTACTGCAATCGCTTGTCTAATTATATTAAGGTACATGAACCACATATTATTAGCAATTACTAGGAACGTGCTCATAAGGACATCTTCTGAATTTTTATAAATAAACCACCCTATAATTGCAAAAGATAAAACCGAAGTAACGATAATAATAGATTGTGGATTACTAGAGAATATCGCAATAGCTTTGTTGAAATAGAAATATCCAGCTTCATAGATACTATTGTCAGCAGAATCCCAACTCCAGGTCTGATATTTAATAAAGTTATTATAATAGTGGTCTGACAAATCAATTCCAACAGTATACTTTCTAAGCATAGAAATAACGGTTATTAATCCAAAAGAAAAAATAATAAAATACTTTCTTCTTTTTAAACTTCTATTCGGTTTTAATGCTATGCCCGCTAACATAATGAAAAATAGACTTAATATATAAATCGTCATCTTTGTTTCTCTTTTCTAACTTTTATAAAATTGAATTATAATATTGCAATAACTGACCTCTATGAGTTGACAAATTGTATGGGGAATCAAAAGCTTTTTTCTTTGCCTCTAATCTTTCATGAGGGATATCAGCTGTTAAATGTATTTTTTTTGACCACTCATTAGCTGAATACTCTAAGCTTAAATAATATATATTCGATGTAATTTTCACATCAGATGGTACTCTATCTGATGCAAAACATATTAATCCATTAGCCTGCGCTTCAACAAAAACTAATCCTAAGCCTTCGTACAATGAAGGTAAAAGAAATACATCCATTGCAGAATACAACTCATTTACATCGCTTTGATCTCCCATAAAAATGACCTTTTCAGAAATCCCAATTTTATTACAATACTGTATTACACTTTCCATCAAAGGCCCTGTTCCAATCCAAAGTAATTTGGTATTAGAACGGATATTATTTAATTGCGCAAAAATATCAACTAGAAAATATGGGTTTTTTTGTTCTGCCTGTCTACATACTGTACCAATTACAAAATCATCCTGAATGTTTAATTTTCTCCTAATCGAATTACGCAAATCAATATTAAAGCCATATTTTTTAACATCTATTGCATTAGTTAATATTTTAAATTGTCTTCTTTTAAAAATAGATTCACCGGCACTTTTGGAACAAGCTAAGTAATTATTTGCAAATTTAACACAAAGTGGATCAAAAATATTTGATCTAATCTTGCTTTTAAATGAAGTTGTTTCTTTTGGATTATGTGCATGATAAATTCTAATTTTCACATTTGATACTAATGCACTCCACAAAGCAATACATGCAAATGGTCCTGTTGTATTTACATGAATGATAGAGTAATTATTTTGCTTAAACAACTCTAAACAAAACTTTATATTAACATGACTTACTTTTCGGTTTACATCTGGCATAATGTAAATATTACCTTTATTATCTTGTATTTTTTCAAAATAAGGAGAATCGAAACTACTTAAAAGCAAAAAATCAACATAATAGCCATTTTTGATTAACTCATCATAGTGATTCATTATTACAGATGTAACTCCATTGCTTAATCTTAAATTTGGAACAACAAATAATAACGATTTACGCATATATAATCCTTCTTTTACTAATGTAATGTGGTAGAAATCCAGTTGGTGAACTTAAATCCAAAAAAAGTAGAGCATAAAGCTAATTTAACTTTTTTTCTTGCTTTTCTATCCTTCAGAACTTTAAGTCTATTAATTAAAATTTCTTTTTCAATTAATTTTCTATACGCTGAATGTTGATTATCCTTTGGTATAAATTTTAAAATTACAAAGCACAAATTTACATATCTACATAGTGCGGCATTTGATATTTGGTTACTTTCAAGAGATATCTCATTACAAAGTTTTTTCATTTCTGAGATAGTATTTATCATTCTTATGTTAAATTCCCCGCGCATTGCGCTATTTTTTCGAATTGTATAGTACATCAGATTCTGGTCTATATAATATACATTTTTGCTTTTATCAATTAGTCTGTATTTCATTTCTACGTCTTCAGCCACTATCATATTTTCGTTAAACTTTAAGTTTTTAAACAGACTCTTTTTATACAAACATCCAAAAATTGCACTTATATCTACACTGAAACTCATATAAAATAAATATTCTTTCATTTTTTTGGTTTCAATATGGGTAAACTGGCCAGTCTCTTTTGCTCGATGCAATGGATGTCCTTGTTCATCTACATATACATAGTTACAAAACACTAAATCAGATTGCTTTTCTTGCGCTACTCGTAATAGTACATCGATATAATTCTCATCAATGTAATCATCAGAATCGATGAAGGTTACATATTCCCCACTAGCGATTTTTAAACCTAAATTTCTAGCAGAAGATACGCCTCCATTATTTTTATGATAAACACTTACACGCTTATCAGACATAAATGATTCACATATTTTGCCGCCATTGTCAGGCGACCCATCGTTTATTAAAATGACTTCTATATTTGTATATGATTGGTTAAGTACACTTTCAATACATCTAAGTAACATCGATTCCTCAACCTTATATACGGGAATAATAATACTTACTTTATTCATAAATAATCACTCTTCTCTCTGAATGATCAATTTTTATCGTTTCATAATCGTAATTCAATTTTACGATTGAATTGGGAGCAATTTTTTTCGCAATCACACAACCTGCGCCAATAACACAATTATCACCTATTTCTGCACCTTTCAAAATTGTAACATTACTTCCAATCCAGCAATGCTTCCCTATTTTGATATCGCTAACAGAAAATCCTTGCTCCTTGATTTTCTTTGATGAATCTCTGAACCTATGATTATGATCATATATTTTAACGTTTTCACCAAAAATTGTATCTTCACCTATACTTACACTCTTTAAACTTGTAATGGAGCAATTATTATTAAAAAAACATCCCTTTCCTATACTGATTTTCCCCTTCTCTTCAATCAATAGATAAAAATGCCTTCTAAACGTTACATTGTTACTTATATCGAGTCTTTCTCCAAATATAAGTTTATAAAATTTTGTTTTAAATAGAGCCATTATATGGAAATAAATTTTTAAAACTCGCATTATTTCGTCCTCACACAACTTTCATTTATATAACCAATATCAAAGGATTCATTAGAAAATTAATCAAAGTAGCATTTTTTGTAAGAATTAATCATTTTGTTTAAGGTAAATTCCTTTTGAATCCTCAAATGGGAATTTTCACCATATTTGCTTATTAACTCAATATTTTCTGATAGTTCTTTAATATAGTTTTGAGCTTCAGTTATATCATTGAAAATACAACCATTGTATCCCTCTCTAACTAAATCTATATTACCAACAGAGTTGTTAACTATTAAAGGTTTACCAAGATACATAGCTTCTAAGACTGCAATTGGGAGTCCTTCCCATAGAGAAGTTTGAATATAAATATCAAAATCGGAGATCTGCTTTAAAGCTTGGCTCCTTGTTACCCAACCTGTGGTTCGGATATTCTTACTTTTTAACTCATGCTTCAAGGTTCCGTCCCCAATCCAAACAAAGTTAATGTTTGGAAAATTTTCAGCTAATTGATTAAACAGAATCGGATTCTTTTGAAACTCAACTCTTCCTACAGTACCAATCGTGATTTGTTTACCTTTTTCTTTGTAGGGATGAATTGTAAATAATTCTTTTTCAAGTGTTTCTGTGTCGATACCATTATTTATATTGATTACCTTCCGCGTAAGTTTTTGAACTTCTTTTTTTTCAGACTCGGATACTGCTATCACTACTCCTCCTAGTTTTGCAAGGCAAAATTCTGACAATCTAAATATTTCACGAAATACTTTTGATAAATCGAGCCTTAAAAACGAAAGACCATGGGGGTTGTAAAAAAGTTTCCCTTTGTACCTCCCTACAGTTGTAGCTAAACGACCTACAAATCCAGCTTTTGAAGAATGTAAATGAACTATATCCGGTTTCTTCTCTTTTAAGATTTTACTTAGTATCTTAATAGAACTAACTGACTTTTTTAAACTCATATCTAGTTTTATAAAATTAATCATGGGATTAAAATCATTTTCAAAATTTTTAGGAGTTTCTTTTCTTTCAGAATAAATAATAGTAACTTCATGATTTTTTGCCATTTCATTGCATAAATCTACTAAGAAACTATAAACACCGCCCCCAAATGATTCAACCACTTGATATATCTTCAAAATACTGAACCCCTTTCTAAAACAAAAAAGAATCTATCATCCTATCGAATATATTAATTCCTAAGCACCGCAGAATACTTTTATCATTAATAATCACTGATAAATATATAAAAGCGCATTTTGATTTTATCTCACTTAATCTTTTAATACGCACCTTTCCGCATCAATACATGCAAAACTGTTAAAAATAAAATTTTAATATCTAAATAGAGAGACTTATTTAGTACGTAGTACAACTCTAGATCTACCCTCTCAGGATACCCTACATTACTTCTACCACTTATCTGCCAATAACCTGTTGCACCTGGCTTTACAGACAAAAATTCACTAGCCTTTTTTCCATACTCTAGTAATTCCTCTTGAACTACTGGTCTTGGACCAACCAGACTCATTTCACCTTTTAGTATATTTATAAACTGTGGAATTTCATCTAAGCTTGTTTTTCTAAGAAATCCACCTATCTTTGTAATCCGAGGATCTTCATGCGGTTCTAGCTTGTAATTATTTAATAAATATTTCTTATACAAATTTTCATTAGATTTCAATTTATTTTCAGCATCCGTTACCATAGAACGAAACTTATAAATGTGAAATACTTTTCCATTTTGACCTACTCTCTTTTGCTTAAAAATTGCAGGTCCATTCCAATCTTCTAATTTAATAATAATAGCAATTACTAAAAATACTGGTAGTAGTAAGAAAATCCCACTTAACGCACCTAATATATCCATTAACCTTTTTATGACTAGGTATTTTTTGTTTGTAGACCTTTCTGTAGTTTGAATTACAGAGAAATCTTGATTTACATTTTCCTTTACAACTTCTCTACTTAATTGCAAACAACTTACCCCGTTTCTTTTATTGTTTTACTTTCTGATTGTCGAGAATCATGTCCATAAATTCCAAAAGATCGGACTTTAAATCTTCATGTTTTAAAGCAAACTCAATTGTTGTTTTTATAAACCCTAATTTCTCTCCAACGTCATGGCGTTTCCCTTCAAAGTCATATGCAAACACACGTTGAATTGAATTTAATTTTTGAATAGCATCTGTTAATTGAATTTCACCACCTGCACCAATATTTTGTTCTTCTAAATACATAAAAATTTCAGGTGTAAATACATAACGACCCATGATTGCTAAATTAGAAGGCGCTGTTCCTGGTGCTGGCTTTTCAACAAAGTTTTTTACTTCGTATCTTCTACCCTCTTGCATAATCGGTTCAACAATGCCATATCGATGTGTTTCTTCTTCTGGTACTGTTTGAACACCAATTACTGAAGAATATGTATTGTCATATTGGTCCATTAACTGCTTTAATCCTGGTGTTTTAGCTTCAACAATGTCATCACCAAGTAAAACTGCAAATGGTTCATTCCCAATAAAATTACGAGCACACCATACTGCATGACCTAATCCTTTTGGTTCTTTTTGTCGAATATAATGAATGTCGATATTAGATGGAGCTTTAACCTGTTCTAATAAGGCATATTTTTCTTTTTCTAATAAATTTTGTTCTAACTCAAATGAATAATCAAAATGATCTTCAATTGCGCGTTTTCCTTTACCTGTTACAATAATGATGTCCTCAATACCTGATTCAATTGCTTCTTCAACAATGTATTGAATTGTTGGTTTGTCTACAATTGGTAGCATTTCTTTCGGCATTGCTTTTGTTGCAGGTAAAAAGCGTGTCCCTAAACCCGCTGCTGGTATAATTGCTTTTCTTACTTTCTTCATTATCTAAGTCCCTCCATTGCTTTCCCCAAATTAATAAAGTTTCCACTTCTAAATTCATGTGAATAAATACACAAGAAGAAACTCTATTTTCATTTAAATTAAATATAATTTAGGGCATCTAACCCCTCCTCACACTATACCTTTGACGACAAGCGTCTAAGCAGATCATTTCAAATTTGTCATTCCTTTTCTCGAATACACATAGCCCTTTAGTTTGAGTTATTTCATGGGATCTATTTGTGCACTAAGATAAACAGAAAACTAATCAATTTAATCATCTACCACAATATAACCGAGTACCCCCATTGATAACGGTAAGGAGATATCACCTATCATTTATTAGATTCCTAGTAAACGAACAAAAATATTTTGTTTTAATTTAAGAGGTTCTTCTGGATAAAGAATGTCTCCATTCACAATTGATTGAGCATTTTCCCTCATTTGAAACTCAGTATCGATTCCAAATTTTTCTCGGATGATTTCATACGCCCCAATTAATTCAAAATTCCGATTTTTCGTGTTGTGTGCATCTGATGCAATAGTATGTACCCAATTTGCCTCAATACATTTAAAAGCAAACTTTTGAATTTTTTTACCAAAATTACCAGTTATTGAAGAAGCAGTTAGTTGAGTTAATATACCTTTTTGGACAAGGTCAAAAAGAATATATGGTTCGTTTATAAGAACCTTGTTTCGTTCGGGATGAACAAGAATTGGTGTAATGCGGTTTGATTGCATCTCATAAAATAACCGATTTGCAAAATGCGGTATATGGGATGATGGAAGCTCGCATAATACATACCTTCTTCCATCATTAATTGAAACAATTCGATTTAACTCAAAGTCTTGAATCAATTCACCATATAGCCTTACCTCTTGTCCAGGTAGAATTGTTAAAGGTATATCTTTTTGTTTTAATATACGATTTAACTCTTCTACCTTTTCAAGTATTGTTTTTCTGTCTGTATTGTAACGTCCGTTCTGATGATGAGGTGATGCAACAATTGTATGAATTCCATTGTCCACAGCAGCTCGAGCCATATTAATACTATCTTCCATTGTAATTGGACCATCATCTAGGCCAGGTAAAATATGACAGTGAAGATCAATCATTTTTCGCTACCATAATAATCGTAATAACCGTCTTTATCCTGTTCCGCTCGGTTTAATACAACACCTAGGATATTTGCGTTTACTAGTGTTAATAGCTCTTTTGCTTTTTTAATTTTTTCTTTTGCCGAGTATCCTCTGCGGACAACTAAAATCGTTCCATCACATACTTGTGAAATGATTTGAGCATCAGTAACTGCTAACAATGGAGGAGCATCAAAAAGAATCACATCATATTGTTCATACATTTGTGCAATCAATTTCTTCATTTTCTCTGAAGATAATAACTCAGATGGATTTGGTGGAATAGGACCCGAAGTTAGAATTGATAGATTACTAATATCAGTTTTTTGGATAACGTCCTTTAAGGACTTTTCTTGCGCAATTGCAGTTGTTAAACCTTTAAAATTCTCTAATTTAAAATCAGAATGCAATTGCGGTTTACGTAGATCTGCATCTACTAAAAGTACTTTCTTTTCTTGCTGAGCATACGTAATAGCAAGATTGGCAATTGTTGTTGTTTTACCTTCTGATGGTTCAGAAGATGTCACTAAAATTGATTTTATTTTTTTATCGATCGAAGAAAATTGAATGTTCGTACGAACTGTTCGATATTGCTCTGCAAATGGTGATTTAGGGTTTGTTAATGTAATAAGAAATCTTTTTAATTTTTCTTTAGTCGTTTTTTTAACCATTTTACGCACCCTTTCCCAATTTTAAATTTATTTTTGGAGTGATCTTTCCCTTTGTTACTTCAGAAATAACACCTAGAATCGGTAACTCCAATAATTCTTCAAGCTGTTTTTCAGTCTTAACTGTGTTATCTAAAAACTCAAGTAAGAATGCAATACCAACCGAAATCATTAACCCAACTGCAAATCCAATCACAATATTTAATTTCTTATTTGGTTTAATCGGATTTTCACTTAAATCTGCTTTTGCTAAAACAGTTACATTATCTACACTCATAATTGTTTTAATATTAGCCTGAAATACACTTGCTATCGTATTCACAATCTTTTGCGCCTGCTCTGGATTAGGATCTTGTACAGAAACCGTAAATACTTGTGAATTTGCTTCGCTTGCAACTGTGATATTTTTAGTTAGTTCTGCAACCGTATAATCTAAATTTAATTGATTAATAACTTCGTCTAAAATAGCTGGACTCTTAATAACGACATTGTATGTATTAATTAATTGAACATTTGTTTGTACCTGGTTATTCTGATAAATCGAAGAATCTTTTGTTTCCTTTTGGTTAACTAATAATTGAGTTGAAGATTGATAAATCGGGGTTAAAAATAAATAGCTAATGACTCCTGTAACCACTGTGGCTACAACTGTAATACTAATTATCATGATTAGACGTTTCTTAATAACGCCGAACAATTCCTGTAAACTAATCGTCTCTTCCATCATTTCCTCCTAATAATCTAACTGTTTATTATTCTATTAAAATATCCCCACATATTCAACAGTGCCTAGTATAACAATTACTTAACAAAAAGTTAAGTAAAAATTAATCTAGATATAGGGAAATTTGGTTAAATTTCCCATAAAACAAGGTATTTTGTCGGATTAATTACCCACATTATGGAAACCCTTACAAACCTGTCTAGTTATGTTACATTCATTAATGAAAATTGTAATATTAGATATTATTTCAGAATAATTAATGAGCTGTAAATTGAATAATAATCAATGAAAATATAAAAATAATTTTTTCCTTATTTAGTAAAAATTCACTAGCACATTTTGCTTTTTCTGTTATATAATAAAATATAAATAAATACACTGTATTAATACAGAGTTAAAACAAATTAATCATTAATTTAAATCAAAGGGAGTGTTGTTAATGATGAGTAGAGAAGAGCGTAAAAACATGGTTCAATTTTTGGAATTAACAAAAGGATTTTCAACTGAGGACTTAGTTTTCATGACGGATGCTGATTTAGAGCACCTTTACGACACAGCTTATACGTATATGTTACATCACGCTGAGTAAGATCTTACAACTTTGGTTTACTGCACTTATAAAATAAAAAGCTAGGTGAACATCCTAATTTGGATTCACCTAGCTTTTTCATTTGCCAATTTTTCTATCGTTAATGCTGTATCCAATTACTTATATTTCCTCTTTTTTGTTAAAACAAAAGACAACAAAATTCCTACTTCTCTGACTATTCCCCTCAACTTGAGATACAACAATTTTAAAAGAGTATTTACTATGCATCTTTTTGTTATATCGAAATTTTAATTTTTCCAATATATGGTAAATATACAGATTAACCTTTTTTGTTGTTTAGTGATAAAAATTGTATACAATTTGTACTTTTTTTCTAGCCATTTTGTCTAATAGGGTTTGTACAAAAAAAATTTTTTTTATTTAATTTTTAATAAAAAAATTTGTCTATTTTTTAATTAAAAACAACAAAAGTGTATTTCTCTATCCAAACCTTTGCCTTATAAAAATAAAAAAGCTAAAATGCATCCTTTAAAAGAATTCATCTAGCTTTTTAATTACACTTTATTCAATTAACTAGCGTTTCAAACCGATAGCATTTTTCCTTTATCGTTTAATATATTTAGGATAATTTGGCAGTTCCTCTATTTTATATTGTAAACTATGAATATAAATATCGATTAATCTTCTATTTTTATATTTGAATTGTAGTGACCCCATAAAGTTAGACTGGTTACTTCAATTAGGCAGCTTGTTGGGCATGAACTCGGTATTATTCTGGGCTCATGCCTTTTAATTTTGCCTTAATTCGTTTGTTATTGTAGTAATCTATATATTTAGCTAGTGCTTGTTTAAAGTGTTCGACACTGTTAAATTCTTTTAGATAAAGTAGTTCAGATTTCATGATACTAAAGAAACTTTCTATTACTGCGTTATCGTAACAGTTTCCTTTTCGTGATACTCTGCGTGATGCCATGTTTAATTAGGGTAGTACGATATTTTTTCATTTGATAGTGCCAGCCTTGATCTGAATGAATTAGTAGTATATCGGAATCTGTTAAACGTTCAAAAGGCTGCTCTAACACAGTTGATACAAGTGAATAAGTTAGACGTGAACCAATTGTATAAGCGATTATTTCACCGTTATATAAGTCCAACATAGATGAAAAATATAGCTCCTCTCCAAATAATTTAAATTCAGTAATATCTGTAACCCATTTCTCATTTGGTTTATCTGCTTGGAAATTTCTATCTAAAATATTCGGGGCAACCTTACCCACTTCACCTTTGTAAGAGCGATATTTCTTTACTTTTACAAGTGATTTTATCCCTAGTACTTTCATGAGTCGTTGAACTTTTTTATGATTTATTTTATAACCACGATTAGTAAGCTCGTCTCGAATTTTACGATAGCCATAACGACCTTCATGTTCCTCGTAAATTTCTTTTATCATTACTTTATCTCTGTGTCTGGATCAGGACGCTCTAGATTTTTCATCCAATAATAGTACGTACTACCCGGAATACTGGCGAGCAGTAGAAGTTTTTGTAACGAAAACTCATGCCTATGGGACGTTCCAAATAACTTACCAATAGAATGAAAACTTTCCTTACCTTCTAAATATCCTTTAACTACCGCTAATTTATGATCAATAGTAAATTTTGTCATAAAAAATGCACCTCCAAATGTTAGTCGTGTCTAACATTTGGGGTGCACTTCAAATGTGGAAAGCTTTTAAATAGATTCATATACCGGTTAATCGGCATTTCTGGTATATGGACTTTCTTATTGTTTCATTGTTTTTCATTTTAGTTAGGCAAAAATTAGGCACGTATCAATCATAAGCCTCACCGTCATTATTTGTTAATTTCCTTCAACACTTTCTTAATTTCATCTTGAGTCAACTGTTTCCATGGTTCCGCATCATCATTAGCCAGGGGTTTTTCAGGATTTTCATCTTTGTTCCACCATTTTGCCTCATACGGGATGCCATTAAACATTACCCGATCACCACCATTATAGACTTGTCCTTCTTCCCATTGCTGATAGGTTCCTTTCGGCAAGCTAACTATTGGCAATGGTTTTTCTCCAGGCAATACCGGACCAACAAGTTCCCAAGGAATTGTATTTTCATCCAAGATAGGTGCATCAGGAGCATCTCCTTTTGTCCACCATTTTGCTCTATATACATTGTGTCTCCAGACAACACGAGTACCTTTTAAATAGGTTGTCGATTCACTCCATATCTCATATGGGGAAGTTTTCGGATCATCCGGCTTATTCAAATCTACGTTCGTTACATCTGACTTGGTTGTCCGTTTTGCATCACCAGAAACACTACCATTCATATTCTCTTTCAAGATCGTTGCAAACTCTTGATTGCTTTGTCTAACACCACTGTAAAAGTTAGAAACACTTTGAATTCCAACACTATTCTCACTTGACTTCCTGTCACGGTTTGCTGACCACATAGACAATCGTCCTAAACCATTATCTACGGCAAATTTATTCAGCTTAGCAGCATCTTCTAAACTAAAAACTTCACCTTGGATATCATTTTGGCCAATCATTGGTGTTGCGCCTAGTTTTCTCCATAACGCTTTATCACTCAAGTTAACCCCTTGTTTTTGATAAATAATCCTTAGTTGGCGATGAGTTTTTTTCAAGGCATTAATCGAATTGTCTGCCATAGAAAGTGCTGAATTACGACTTTCTCCATAATTCATTGTCATAATATTGACGCCAGCTAAGTCTACTCCAGCTTTCAATAATGCTGTTACAGCATCCGTACCATCCTCAGTCAAACCTTGCGGGGTTACTGGTAATGTTACCCAAATAGCTAAGTCTTTTTTATCTTTCTTTCGTTCTTGCTGCAATTTTGCCAAAGCTTCCCCACGAAGTTTAGCGGCATGCTTATTTGTCAATCCTTCTTGCTCTAAATCCACATCAATCGTATTCAGATCATAACGCTTTACTACTTTTGCATATGCATTTTTCATTTTTCCAACATCTGTTGTTGTAATTCCTAATTCCGAATTGGATAAGCCACCAAATGAAACAATGACTTCCCCACCTTTTTGTCGTAGGCGAGCAATTCTACGGTCCATATCTAAATCCTCAGATGCCTGATCCAACGAATAGGCGCCTCCCCAACTAGGAACAGCACTATTTTTATTCTCACCTACTATGAAACCAAGCACAACATTACCATCGACTTTTTCAAATTCATATTGCGGTGTCAGTGTAGCATCGACATAAGCGGCAAACCAAGGGCTCGATTCTACTGCTGTTTTTTCTGTTTTTTTTGTTTTTTCTATTTTACTAACTACGACTATATTATCTCGATAAAAATAACTTGCTCCTACAGCTACCACAACTAAACATACCAACATTAAACGCGGTATAGACAATTTCTTTTTATTTTGCATAATCTTTAATCATCCTATTTTTTTATTGCTGAAATTAAGTTTATCTTCAACTTCAGTTGTCTCTGTATTTTCCATTTTGCCAAGTGAAATACTTAATGGGACTTCTGTTCGACCTTTATCATCACCATAGTATAAAACCGATTGCCAATTGATTTCTGATTGATTTTGTTCAACTTTTTCAGTTTGCTTAGGTTTTACTTCTACGAATATCCATTCTTTAAAGTTATGAACTAAATCCACAAGCATATTGACAGGTCCGATAAATATTAATGCAGCCCACCCACAAGTAAAGGCATTAAAAAAGGAAAATAAAGCATTTGGCCAATTTCCGAGCATGAAAGAGCGATAGCAAATAAAAATAGAATAAGCAATAATAATGATTGGCGCTAAGATATAAAGTGTTGGCGTGCCAGTCCGGTCATTAACCTTCGGTGTTCGTGCAAAAGGAATTTTTTCACTTGTTAATAACTGTTGGATTGACTTTAGTACTCCAGCCAAATTAACAGCCAACAAGATTAAATTCAGACCATAAATTCGGAAGATGTCCATTCGTTTATAACGATTGTATTTTAAATCACTCGCCATAGCAGTAAAGTAAGGGACAGCTGCTCCAACAATAAAAATACTCAATAAACGATCGTCAAAGGGATAAGCTAACAGGAAGATTAAGCCAAAACTAGCCCAAGCAATAGATGCCATGTAATTGACTCGCAACAAGATTTCCATTAACTTGATTGGATTCCCTTCTTGACGGCGTTGGCGAATAGTAGCAAATAGTTTCGACATAATGATTAATCCACCATTTGCCCAACGACGACGTTGGATAACTAAAGAACCGAAATCTGGTGGAGTTGCTGAGTAACTCATACGCTCCGGATAATTCGCCAAAGTCCAACCATTTTTTTCTAAATCAATACTAGACTCCGTATCCTCAATTACTGTACGGTCTTGGATAAAACGGCGAATTTTAAATCCATTTACATATTCTGTTTCAGCAATTTCCTCGATTGCACGTTTACGAATAACCGCGTTCGCCCCTACCCAAAAAGTCGCGCCATAATACGTTGTTCCTTGGTGTAAGGTATGTTGAATATCTGTTGTAGCACCAGCAATTCGTTCAATTCGAGTTGGACATCCACGGAAAGAAGAATAAGGAGTTTGTGTTACAGCTACATTTTCATTTCCTTCTTGATTCAATAGATAGACCAGACGTAAACAATACTCTCTTAGCAGAATAGAATCGGCATCAAGCGTTAGTAAAAATTCAGTATCTGGAATTACTAAATCTGCTTCTGCCTCTGAAGATACTCTCTGCAATACTTTACCAGCTGGTGTTTGGAGAATCTTGTAGCTCCCTCCCATTAAATCAATATAAGAGTTAAGATTCATAGCTTTATTGGCTTCATCAGATAAAGAAACAAACTGTTTTCGTTGGAAATACCCTACTTTTCCGGTAAAAATCCATACTAATCGAGAATAAAACTGATAGATCCGTTCATAGCTCATGTAATAATTTTCTTTTGTAGATTTCTCTAATGCTACTGCTGTTACATCTAATTCATCAGCTAAAGCTCTTAAAACTTGATTATTAAAGAAATCATCTACATGAGTCTCCGAAGGTTCTTCATCAGCAAATTTATTAATCCATTTGGCAGCATATTTATATTGCTTTATTAAATCATTTAAAGTAGAAGAAGTGATTTCTCCTGTTTTGTTATATGTATTTTCAAAATCGTCACGAGCTTTTGCTAGTTTTGTATAAGGGACTTCCAAAAGCTCTGTTATTTCTTTTGCAAGATTCATAGTTGCTTGCAATTTTTCCCTTTTTTGCGGATCTGTTGGATTCGGCTTATCATCAATCAAAAGTTGTACATTAATTTCCGGATATTCTTGTAAAACAGCTGATAGTAATGTTTTGCGAATAACGTCAATCTCTTCATCATACGAAGGAACCAAAACAGTAATTCCTGGTTGATTCTCAGAAAAATAAGCAGATAAGGTTTCCCGTGGGACCCGAGTATGCTCTTTAAATCGGATCAATGCCCCTTGTCTAGAATAAAGATACATCAATGCGGAAAAACATAGTGTCGTAACAATCAAAATATATAATCCCGCTTCAACGACTTGTTTAAAACTACCATTCCCATTATGCAGTTGATCAAAAATTGTGGATGCTACATAAAGTAGCCAAAATCCAATCGTAAACAAAATATAGATTCGATTCAATGTCAATTTTGCAGTGGATGGTTTTTCATGCACTCTTGGTAATGGTTCCAAATTGCTTTCAGTGTTAAATTGTCTTTTCATTTTGTTCATCCCTCTTGTTAGTCAACTCCCTATTTTAGGGTAAATAAAAAAATACAATGTTTTAACTATTTATGGGTGGGCAGATTAATTTGTCACGTCAAAAATCTCCCATCCTATTCAGAATAAACTCTTTTCCATTTTTACCGGAGTTTAAAAAAAGAAAATTGGACCTTTAGGATCTTCTAACTTTAAAATAATATCAATAATAATATGAACTGGTAATAGTAGTATAAGACCCAAAAAAGCGCCAGATAAATCCACTAAGCGCTTAGTAAATAAATAGATCCTTCTTTTTTCAATTGTTTCTTTCGATAAGAGTGGCTTTAGAAGCATATTCTGATTGTTCAAATCTCATTGCTTTCAAACTAATCTTCCATCCTTATTTAATATTTACTGTTAACATATCGTGTAAATACTTCAATAAATCTTCTCTAAGTTCTTCATTCTTTAATGCAAAATCAATTGTCGTTTTAATAAACCCTAATTTCTCTCCAACATCATGGCGTTTCCCTTCAAAATCATATGCAAACACACGTTGAATTGAATTTAATTTTTGAATTGCGTCTGTTAATTGAATTTCGCCACCTGCACCGATATTTTGTTCTTCTAAATACATAAAAATTTCAGGTGTAAATACATAACGACCCATGATTGCTAAATTAGAAGGTGCTGTACCTGGTGCTGGCTTTTCGACAAAGTTTTTTACTTCGTATCTTCTACCCTCTTGCACAATTGGTTCAACAATGCCATATCGATGTGTTTCTTCTTCTGGTACTGTTTGAACACCAATTACTGAAGAATATGTATTATCATATTGGTCCATTAGCTGCTTTAAACCTGGTGTTTGTGCTTCAACAATGTCATCACCTAGTAATACTGCAAATGGTTCGTTGCCGATAAAATTACGCGCACACCATACAGCATGACCTAATCCTTTAGGTTCTTTTTGTCTTATGTAATGAATGTCGATATTAGATGGAGCTTTAACTTGTTCTAATAACGCATATTTTTCTTTTTCTAATAAATTTTGTTCTAGCTCAAATGAATAATCAAAATGATCTTCAATTGCGCGTTTTCCTTTACCTGTTACGATAATGATATCTTCAATTCCTGATGCAATTGCTTCTTCAACAATGTATTGAATTGTTGGTTTGTCTACGATTGGTAGCATTTCTTTCGGCATTGCTTTTGTTGCAGGTAAAAAGCGTGTCCCTAAACCCGCTGCTGGTATAATCGCTTTTCTTACTTTTTTCATTTACAAATTCCCTTCATTGCTTTCTTTCCCCAAATTAATAAAGTTTCCACTTCTATATTCATGTGAGTAAATGAACAAGAAGAAACTCTATTTTCTTTTAAAATAAATATGATTTAGAGCATCGAACCCGTACTGATATACAAATCATTTCACAAGTGTGTGATGACTTGTAATGATCTGCTTAGACGCTAGTTGTCAAAGGTATTAAGGAGCATCAAACAGAATCTCATCATATTGTTCATGCTTTTGTACAATTTAAATTTAATTGATTAATAACTTCGTCGAAAATAGATGGACTCCTAATAACGACATTGTATGTTGATCAATTGAATATTTGTATGCATTTGATTATTCTGACAAATGAAAGAATCTTTTTGTTTCTTTTTGGTTAACTAATAATTGAGTTGAAGATTGATAAATTGGGGTTATAAATAAATAGCTAATGACTCCTGTAATCCGTTTATTATTCTATTAAAATATACCCTCAGATTCAACAATGCCAAGTATAACAATTACTTAACAAAAAGTTAAGTAAAAATTAACCTATAAATAGAAAGTTTTAGTTAAATTTACCATAAAACAAAACTTTTTGTCGATTTTTTTACTAATTTATGGAAACCCTTGTAAACCGGTCTATCATTTTTGTTACATTCATTAATGAAAATTGTAACAATAGATATTTTTCTAGAATAATTAATACGTTATAATTTGAATAATAATTAATGAAATGATTAAATTATCTTTTTTACTTTTTCAGTAAAAATCTCTAGCATATTTCAACTTTTTTGTTATACGATAATTAGCATATAAATGCACTGTATTAAAACAGATAAAAACAAATTAGTCAGTCATTTAAATCAAAAGGAGTATTGTTAATAATTAGTCGAGAAGAGCGTAAAAACATGATTCAACTTTTGGAATTAATAAAAAGATTTTCAACTGAGGACTTATTTTTCCTGATTTAGAGCACCTTTACGACACAGATTATACGTTTATGTTACATCACGCTGAGTTGATTTTATAACTTTGGTTTACTGAACTTATAAAATAAAAAGCTAAGTGTACATCCTTATTTGGATTCACATAGCTTTTTCATTTGCCAATTTTTCGAACGTTAATGCTATGTCTAATTACTTATATACCCTCTTTTTTTCAAATTTACAAAAAACAACAAAAGTCCTACTCCTTCGACTATATTCCTCAAATTGAGACAAAAAAATTAAAAAAGATTATATACGATGCATCATTTTGTTATATTAAAATCTTAATATTACCATAATATGGTAAATAAACAAATTAGGTATTTTTGTTGTTTAAGTTGCGAAAGCGTATAAATCCACCCGCTTTTAACTTAGTTTTTTGGTCTATTTGGGTTTATACATAAAAAAATTTTTTTCTAATTTTACTAAAAAAAGTTGTCTCTTATTATAGAAAAAAACTGCTTTTAAATAAAAACATATATTACGAATTCCCTACTCTCCCCAAAGCTCTGCCATATAAAAATAAAAAAGCTAAATGACATCCTTAAAAAAGAATGCACCTAGCTTTTTTACACACGTGTTCAATTAACAAGCGTTTCAAACCGATACCCTTTTCCCTTAATCGTTTTAATATATTTAGGATAATTCGGAAGTTCCTCAATTTTATGTCGTAAACTATGAATATAAATATCAATTAATCTTCTATTTTTATAAACAGAAATGACATCCATTAATTCTTCTCTTGTTACAATAAAGCCAGCCTTTTTTATTAAAAAAAGTAAAATTGCATATTCTCTTCCATTTAATTCAATCCTCATTTTGTTTTTATAAACCTCTTCTCGATTTAAATAGAAGGAAATCTCGCCAAAATTCAAAACTTTTTCTCGGTCTTCTTCAATTTTTTCGTTACCTGCCCTCCTCATTACTGCTTTTATTCTTGCGGATAAGTCTCTAGGATGAATCGGATATTTAACATATTGATCCGCTCCCGCTTCAATGCAAATCGCTGCTTCGTATGAATCGTAAGTTTCAACTAATAAGATGATTGGTATTTCTGTTATCCGTCTTATTCTCATGATTAATGGAATAAACTCGTCCAAAACTTGGCTTTTCATTAATACTATGCAACCTTTTAAGAAACCTAAATGAGTTTCTTCATTAAACTCTCCATATCGATATGTGCTGATTTTAATTAATCCGAATTGTTTACTTTGTTGAAGCACATGTTCAATCTCGTTTTGATCTTGGATGATGACAATTTGCTCCACCGTATATCTCTCCCATTTTTTACTGTTTATACGGTCATTTTAATTGGTTATTAACAAAAAAGGGGGACTTTCACTATACCTTTACAAATTCTTTACGTTGCGTTAAAAGCAAGTTAATCTTTGTGGGATATTGTAAGAAATGTAGCAAAAACAACGAAGGGGGAAACTGTAGATGTATCATAGAAAAATACTTTTATTAGTCGTCGTAATCACAGCTATGTTATCTTTAGCAGCTTGTGGGATTGCCTATCATCCTAATTCAAATACATCAGAAAAACAATTAACTGGTAGCATACTAATCGATGGTTCTTCTACCGTTTTCCCGATTATGCAAAAAATAACGAAACAATATAGATCTGCACAACCTGAAGTAACTATTTCATTAGGTAATAGTGGTACAATTGATGGCTTTAAAAAATTCGCAAATGGCGTAACAGATATAAATGACGCATCTCGCCCAATAACAAATAAAGAAGATGCAATCGCTAAACATAATAACATTGATTATATTCAATTAAAATTAGCTTACGACGGTCTATCAGTCGTAGTAAATAAAGACAATGATTTTGTTAATCAATTAACAGTTGAACAATTAAGAAAGTTGTGGTCAGTAAAAAGCAAAATAAAAACATGGAACGAACTAAACTCAGCTTGGCCAAAGGAAGAAATTAAATTCTTCAGCCCTGGTACTGAGTCAGGAACTTACGAATACTTTAATAAAACCATCTTAAATCAAACTGGCGAACGGAAAGATGCAAAAACGTCTGAAGATGACAAAAATCTTGCAGTTGATGTTGCTAGTGAAAAAGGTGCAATTGGATACTTTGGTCATGCTTACTATGAAGAAAACAAAGACAAATTAAAAATCGTACCAATCGTTAATCAAAAAACAGGTAAAGCAGTTTTACCAACTGAAGAGACAATCAAAAATGGGACTTACCCATTTTCTCGTGAACTCTACACATATGTAAATATAGACTCACTTAAACGTCCTGTTGTTTTAGACTATTTGAAATTTGCTAATGAAAATGCTCCAATATTAGCTGAGCAAGTTGGTTATATCCCATTAGAAGATGATCAATATGAAAGCAATATTAATAAGATAGAAGAAGCTAGACATAACTAAACTTACTTACCCCCCATTTAAATATAAAAAAAGCTACGATTCTTGTTTGAATCGTAGCTTTTTGTTTAATTTATAGATCAATTATCGTCTTCTTATTAACAATTCTCTCTTTAAGTTCTTCACAAAGTTCAATAACCCTTTGCGTTTTCTCTTCATATTTCATATTCAATACATGATAAAGTGTAAGATCACGACATTTTAAAAATGAAGGAATTCGGCTATACCATTCTTCATCTAATACATACTCGGTTTCATAACCTTTTCGAAAGATTTCTAACTGTCTTTTTGCGAATTTAGATTTTTCTTCAAATGATGCCTTACTACCCCAAGCAGTATAATATAAGACGATTGCGATATCTGAAATGAAATAATTATATTGCAAATCATCGAAATCAAATGCCGTTATTTCACCTTTATCATTTAGGAAGAAATTGTGGAGATGTAAGTCACTATGAATTAATCCATATGAATCTTTCTTTCTTTCATAAGCTTGGATTTCTTCAATTAAATCCTTCGTAAAAATGCCAAGTTCTTCATCAGCTAACATTTCATTTAAATACGCTTCTTCGTCCCAATGCTCACGAAGGTTTGTTACAGGGTAATCCACTGTTAAGGCGTGGAGCTTTCCGATCGTTTTTCCCCATGCGTACATTAAGTCATCATTCCACACAGCTGGGTTTGTACGATCAACTAATTGCCCGTCTGCCCATTCAAACATTGATGCATAAAAACTTGTGCCATCACTTGCATGTTGGACTTCTACTAAATTACCGTTTAATGAAGTTAAAGAACCTGCTGCATTTGCTCCGTTTTCTCTAGCATATTTTAAAAATTTAAGCTCTGCCTCAATTTCTTCCTTTGAGCGATGAGATGAATGCGTTAATCGTAAAATGCGATCCGTTCCATCTGCCAGCTTACCTTTAAATAGATAGTTCTCAAATTCTCCGACTGGTTTTTCATCTACTGTAATACCAAATTGTGCTGCTGCATTCGTTAAAATTTCTTTTGTAAAAACTCTTTCAACTGCCTGTTCCATTTTTTAATCCCCCGAAACGTAAGAATAAATATCTAAATTACTTATTCCTCAGTTTCCAAGGATTTCCTGCAACTTTTTTACTAATCATTCATATTTCGGTATTCATTTGGGGTCATCCCAACAATTTTCTTAAACACTTTTCGAAAGTATTTGTCATCCTGATAACCAATTTTCCCAGCTATTTCATAAATTTTTAAATTGGGGAACTTCAATAATTCCTTTGCTTTTTCGATCCTAATTGAAACAATATAATCTGAAATATTCACACCGTAAATTTGTTTAAACTTACGGGATATATATTCACGACTTAAATAAAATTTCTCTGAAAACTCCTGGAGTGAAATTTCTTCGGCATAGTTAAGCTGAATATAATTGGCGATTGCCTCGATACTATTTAGTTCTTGGTTCGTTTGATTTTTCTCTTGAATGATCGATTGCACTCTTTCCCTTTGAGTTGCTACATAATCACCAATTTCAAAATGCCCTCTCGCATTCCAGAACAATTCTAGATTCACTTCCTGAATGGTTTGAAGCGATAGTTTATTTATCCAGTGATTAAGGAAAATTAGAAACTCCTGATGTAATGAAAGTAACTGTGCAAAAGGAAGATAATTCTTCTGTGCGATTCGTTTACTAAACAGTTGAATGACTTCATCGTAAATATAAATATCCTGTTTCTCAACCATTTGTTCAAATAAGTTGATGATTTCTACTAGATTAATCGGATGATACTCCTTTATATCTTCATAAGAATAAACTGGTACATCTCGCTTTTCTAAAATATTTACATGCTGTAGAACATTTACAACTTCCTCATACCCAGACTGGATCGATTCAATTGTTAACTTTCTACTGATTGCAAAATGAAACGGAAAAGGCACAACTGTCGATAAAATTTTAGCAATATGTTGGATACTGTCAGTGACTTGTTCTCCCCAATATATTAAACAAATCTCCTTTGTGCCTTGTAAATTACGAAATGCAATTCCTCCATTTTGACTTTGAAGAACTTCATTTACAATATTCAATAGGGCAAAAAAGCATAAATCCTCTGGCCAAATATCTTTGAATGTCTCTAGATTTCGTAATTTTAGTAAAGAAACATGTAAAGTTTGCCCTTCTTCATATCCTAATTGGTTTAGCATATTCTGATTAAATTCTTTCCCGTAAATTGCATTTGTTAATTGTTTATCTCTGTAAACAGGTAAAACTTCCTGCAGCAAACGAAAATCATTTAACGCATCAATTCTCTCTTTTTCTTTTTCATTCCAATCTGATACAACTTTTACTAAAGTTTCATTCAATATATCCGGATCAATTGGTTTCAATAAGTAATCAGACGCACCGAACTGAATGGCTTCTCTCATATAATGATAGTCATCATATCCCGTTACAACGATTACTTTGCAATTAATATTTTCTGAATGAAGCCACTTTAATAATCCTCTACCATCTAGTTCTGGCATCATTAAATCAGTAAAGATAATTGTCGGTCTTTCCTTTCTAATGATGTCTTGGGCAATCGCTCCATTTTCTGCTTCTAATATTTCAGTAACACCAATTGCATCCCAATCTGCAAGAAGTTTTACACCTTCTCGTACATGCTTTTCGTCATCTATTAGTAGAACCTTCATGATTAACTTCTCCTCTTGTCATTTCAATCGGTAAGATTATCGTTACAACAAAGTTTTCATGCTTCACACTTTCTATTTTTACTTCTGCTTTTTTACCATAATAAAAATGAAGGCGATCAGAAATATTTTTTAACCCGATACTCTCGTTCGTATTTAATCCATCTTCTGATAGCGACGAATTGATGTTTTCTAATTCCTCTTCTGTTGCCCCTTCACCATTATCAGCAATGACTATTTTTAAACGATTATCTTGTTGTCTATGAATCGAAATATTTAATTCACCAAGCTTTTGTTGTTTTTCAAAGCCGTGTTTAAAGAAATTTTCTACGATTGGCTGTAAAATCATTTTTGGCATTTTTACTTTGTTTAACCCTTCATCCACTTCCAGGTTATAGACAAATTTGCCATCATATCGTTCATTTTGAAGCGATAAATAATCTTTTATATGGTTTAATTCATCCTTAAGCGTCACAAAATCCTCATTATTTTTCATGCTATATCTCATGATTTTCGATAGTGACATAATTAATCGATACACTTTAATTCCGTCATTTTTTAGTGAAAGAGTTCCAATTGACTGCAAGGCGTTGTATAAAAAATGCGGATTTATTTGAGACTGAAGTACTTTTAATTGATTCGTTTTATTCTCTATTTGAAGCTTGTACTCTTTTATATATAAATCGTTTAACGTATCGACCATTGAAGTAAAATGTTTACCTAACTGCCCAAACTCATCATTTCCTAACGTATCAAAGGAAACAGCAAGTTCTCCCTTCTCAATTCGCTGCATATCTCGAATTAAGATTCGTATTGGTCGTGTAAATCTGAAGGATACGATAATGGTTAAAATGATGACTAATAAGACTGAAATCGCTCCTAGTGTAACTGTAATTTTTAATAACTGATTTGAATTATGATAGAGATTTTTATAAGGAATGCTTTTAATGACCGTCCATTGTTGATGATTACTTGTGATTTTGTCATACACATAAACACCACTAAAGTCCTTATCCTTCCAATCAAAACTTGCTTCACCCGATCGATCTGAGGTTATTTTTTTATACCATTTTGTTTCTAGCTTTTTTCCAATTAGTCTTTTTTCAGAAGAATACAAAACAACATTCCCATCACCAACAACGAAAAGATGTTCCTCTCCTTTTTTATAAATACGATCGAAAATCTCTTTAATTCTACTTAATTCAATATCAATCGATAAGAAACCTAACCATTGGTCTGAAGTAACATTATTCAAAAAATAATGAAATGATACAACCTGTTTAACTGGCTCGATTCGAAAATCGGATAAATTATTATAGTTTTGAATCGGATGAGTCGGTTGAATATAATACGAGTCCCTCGAATAACTTAAATTACGATATGCAGGAATTTGATTAAAATTATACAATTTCCCACGACTACTCACCTTTGCATTGTAGACGGTGTAATCATCCTTACCTTTCGTTAAATACAAATGTAACTGCACGAACTCTCTTCTAGAAAAATAAAGTCCTAATAAACTGCGTTGAATTTCAGCAGAATTTTGTTCGATGTAAGCAGTAGCACCATTTTCTAACACGGACAAAAACGGTCTATTACTATAAATGGACAATGGAATACCGTAAATCTCATTATAATAATTCAATAAATCATTCCCACTACGTTTCAATAAATCATGGTTTGTATTTACAAATTCCTTTGTTACTGTGTTCTTTGTATAAAAATAATTTGCGATAATTGATAATCCAAAAGGAATAATCGTGGCGATTAATAATAAGATTATTAGCTTACTTCTAATACTGTTTTTCATGATAACATCCTTTGCGGAAACGTTTGCACTTTCTACTATCTAGTTTATCAGAAAGTTTAAATTTTAAATATAGAAAACTGGAGGTTAGCTCTTATTCTTGATACGTGCAAGAGGGGTTCATTTTAATGGGAAGGCTTTTTCGCGTGTCTACTAAAGGAGATAAACATAAACTTTTTTTCCAAGGCTTTTATGATAATTCGCTTCCTTCTTTGACTAACCTGCCAAATACATAAATAAAAAAGCAACCGAATGGCTGCTCTTGTTGTTCAACTTAATCACGTCGATAGTGCAAGAAATGATATTCTTATTGCAAATAATATGTTACCAATTTGGATTATTTAAGGACTTGTGTTCATCGACATTCCTTCCATCGTCTTTGGCTAGTCATTAATACACTGGTTATTCAATACATATTATTCGACCATCCACACGACAACAAAATACACCTCTAAACTCAAAACAATCAGTGGGATCTAAATTTTCAATATCGTCTTCATCTAGCTTTCTAAGTTTATTTAGTATTTCTTGCATTCGTTGTATATCTACCTTTGTCACCTTATTTCCACAAGAGCAATTACATTTTCTCTTTTTCATTTAAAATCACTCCTTTATTTCAAATATATGTTCGAAATGAAGGAGGGCTTGTACAAACTACTATTAATGAAAAAAAGAGTCTAAAAAATTTATTAACTTTTGTACTTAGATCGATCTTATTCGAAATACTAATTTATTCCTTAACAGGGCATAAAAAATTAAAAACCCACAAGGAATTAATTCCTTGTGGGTTGCCTTAATCTATAGGGTATTTCAGGGAAGCCTAAAATTAAGAACTTATTTTTTTAATTTCATCCAAGTATCTTCAAGAGATTTTAACATTTCGTCAGCAGATTTTTGCTTTCCAACGTAAGCTTGCATTGATGCACCAAACTCATTTGTAGCGCCATCTGGGTATTTGAACCAGTTCCAAGATAATGTTTTACCTTCAGCAGAGTATTTTTGTAAGTCGTCTGCGATTGGTCCTAAGTTTTTACCTTGAATTGTTTTTAAAGCAGGAATGAACTTGAATTTTTCTACAATGTATTTCTTACCTGTATCAGAAGTAACCATCCACTCTAAGAATTTCTTAGCTTCTTCTTTGTTTTTAGAGTTTTTGTTAACTACCCAGTTATTTGGTACTCCCATTGGTAATTTGTCCATAGCTGCTTTGTCATCGTTGATTGGAATTGGTAACACACCTAAGTTCATGTTTGGAGTAATTCCATCAATCATGCCTTGAATCCAGTTACCTTGTTGGATCATAGCAGTTTTACCTTGAGCAAAGTTTGTAACTTGAGTGTTGTAATCAGTTGTTAAAGGATTTTTATTTCCGTATTTGATTGTTAAATCAAACAGTTTCATAAATTGTTTGAATTTCTCGTTGTCTTGAATTTTCACTTTACCAGAATTAACATCAGCCATGAATTTATCTGGATCTTGCTGTTGAGCGAAAGGAATATTTAATAAGTGAATTCCTAGAATCCACCACTCACCGTATCCAACTGAGAATGGTGTGATACCTGCTTTTTGAAGCTTTTCAGCTGCAGCAGTTAATTCGCTTAACGTTTTTGGTGCTTCAGTAATACCAGCTTTTGCGAATAAATCTTTATTGTAAATAAATCCATAACCTTCAGTATTCATTGGCATACCGTAAAGTTTGCCGTCAATTGTCATTGGTTTTTCAGTTCCTGGATATAAATCTTTTACCCATGATTGATCAGAAAGATCTTCTAATTTATCTTTCCAAGTTACTGCTTCTTGGAATCCACCGTTGTTAAAGATATCAGGCTCGTTACCTGAAGCAAATTGAGCTTTTAATGCAGCACCGTAGTCAGCACCGCCACCAACAGTTTGAATTTTAACTGTTACGTTTGGATTTTCCTTATGGTAATCCTTCGCCATTTGTTCTAAATCTTTCGCAATCTCAGCTTTAAACTGGAATACGTTTAATGTTACTTTTTTATCCTTTGAATCATTTGAACCTTTGTCTGAAGATCCTCCAGAACAAGCAGAGAATAACATCACTGAAGTTGTTAATGCTGCTGCTACCTTTAGCATCTTTTTCATCCTAAAAACCCCCGTCTCAATATTCTATATTTTGAATACGCTTTCATTATACCTTTAAAAATAAACAACTATGGATAGCCTATATTGACATGATGGGTGGAATATATTGATAGCTTCCACCCAATCACATTATTTAATTGAACCGCTCGTAATACCTTTAATAATATGTTTCTGTGCTGCAAAGTAGAAAATTAATAGTGGCGTTATGCCTAAAACAAGTCCAGATAACGCTAAGTTCCACTGTTTTGTATATGCTCCAAAGAAGTAGAATGTAGCAAGAGGAATTGTTCTTAACTCCATATCTCTTAATACAAGTGATGGTAATAAGAAGTCATTCCAAATCCATAAAGTATTTAAGATAACAATTGTAACCGTAATTGGTTTTAATAGTGGGAAAACAACTTTCCAGAAAACCATAGTCGGTGAACAACCATCAATAATTGCTGCTTCCTCTAACTCAATTGGAATTGTTTTAATAAATCCATGATATAGGAAGATTGATAATGCTGATCCGAAACCTAAATACATTATGACTAGTCCCCAATGGCTATTCATTAAATGAAGCGTACTTCCAACTTTCACTAATGGGATCATAATTGATTGGAACGGGATAACCATTGTTGCTACAAAGATAAAGAAAATGATATTTGAAATCTTACTTTTTGAACGAACTAATTTATAAGCTGCCATTGAACAGAAAAAGACGATTACAACATTACTAACAATTGTCACGATTAACGAGTTCATTAGCGCTTTCCAGAAATTCATAACTTCAATTGCTTGTTGATAGTTTGTAAAATCTAAGCTTTTTGGAAGCGAAGATGTATTTTGTAAAATATCAGCAAATGATTTAAATGAGTTACCTAACACATAATAAAAAGGAACTAAGAAGATGAGAGCAAGTATAATTGCCGCTATTTCTAATATAAAAGTAAAGCCTGTATATCGTTCTTTTAGCATTATGCCTCAACCTCCCTCTTCTTCGTAATGTAAACTTGAATTACTGAAATTAACGCAACGACTACGAAGAATACGATCGCTTTTGCTTCACCTAATCCATAACGGTTATTAACAAAAGCTTCGGTGTAAATGTTTAAAGCTAACATCTCAGTAGACTTAAATGGTCCACCATTTGTTAATGAAAGGTTTGTATCAAACACTTTAAATGACCATGAAATTGTTAAGAATAAACAAACTGTTACAGCTGGTGCTACCATTGGAATAATGATTTTACGTAACACTTGGAATTTATTCGCACCATCAATTTGAGCTGCTTCAATTAATTCCTGAGGTACACCTTGCAGAGCCGCTACATAAATAACCATTATATAACCTGCACCTTGCCAAACTGCTACGATGACAATTGCCCAGAACGCACCTTTTTCTTCACCTAAAAGTGCTCTTTGTAAAAAGTCTGAATGCAATAATTGTCCAATTGAAATTAAACCTTTATTAAAGATGAACTGCCAAATGAAACCTAATAATAATCCACCGATTAAATTTGGAAGGAAAAAGACCGTTCTTAAAATATTGCTAGTCTTTAAGCTTTGCGTTACGATCAACGCTAAACCAAAACCAATCACATTGGTTAGGATTACAGCGAAAAATGTATATTTACCAGTTAATATAAACGAATGGATAAAATCCGTATCTTTCGTAAAAATGTATTTATAATTTTCAAGTCCGACCCACTTAGCAGAATCAGCTACACCATCCCACTGAGTAAATGAATAGAAAAAGCCGATTAAAAATGGCGTTAACACGATCGCTGCAAAAACAATAGTTGCTGGTCCTACAAACGTAAGATAATTTAAAAAATCTCTTAATTTTTTAGATGACTTCTTTGTCTTAGCATCTGTTAAATTTGTATCAATCACTTTTTTCGTTTCAATCATCTGTAACACCTCCACTATCATCATAAAATACCTCCGGGGTTGTGAAAACGTATTCATTTGAACAGTAGGGTGGAATATATTGACCAACTGAAAATTTAGCATGAAGACTCCAATTCTACCCTCCCTCTAAAATGAACCATATAAATTCTTTTAGATGCATTGCCATTCTTTCAAAATAGCAATCTTTAAATTAGATATTCATAGACAAATTCAGCTAAATTAAGTGATTTTTTTACAAATCTCTAGTCAACTTCAATAGAATTTTGTCAAAACTAAGTAAAATTATTAGATTTTTCAGAAAATGAAGGGTTTTTGTATTAAAATAGCGAAATCAGAATGTGTTAAGAACAAAATGGAAAATTTAGGAGGAGGAGAACCCATGAAACACACTTGGAAAGTAGTAGCACTTAGTAGTGTACTTGCACTAGCGTTAACAGGTTGTGGCAAAGCCGATAGTATCAAAGTTGGTCAAGACGGCCAAAAAACACATAAGTTAGTATTTGCTACAACTGCAGATGGTGGAGCGTTTGGAAATTTAGAAAATGGAAAGTTTACTGGATTTGACATCGACGTTGTCGAAAGCATCGCGAAAAAGGAAGGCTATACAATCGAATGGAAAGACATGAAGTTTGATGGTATTATCCCTTCACTGAAAACAAAACAAATTGATGGCGCGGCTGCAGCCATTACGATTCGTGATGATCGAAAAGCTGTTACAAACTTCACCGATAGCTATTTTGAAAGTGGATTGGTGCTCGTTGTAAAAGATGGTAGTTCAATTAAAGACGTATCTGACTTAAAAGGCAAAACCATTGTCGCGAAAAACGGTACCTCCGGCTTAGAAAAAGCAAATGAACTTGCGAAAAAGTACGGTGCGAAAGTGAAGATTTTAGAAGATGAGCCAACGCTTTATTTAGACGTTCAAAATGGACAAAGTGACGCATTGATCAATGATTATCCATTTGTGGCGGATAAAATGAAATCAGGGACTGCAAAAGGCTTGAAAATTGTTGGCGAGCGCTTAACAGGGGAAGATTACGGAATTGCAATCGCTAAAAATGAGCCTAAAGTTTTAAAAGACTTTAACGAAGGATTAAAAGAGTTAAAAGAAGACGGTACATACGACAAGTTACATAAGCAATACTTCGGTGAATAACCAACTTCACAAAAAAGGCGCATAAGACCTGCGCCTTTTTTCACATCAATTGAATAAGGAGTGAAAATATGAGAGGTTTTGAATTGGTTTGGGATGACATGCCATTTTTGCTAGATGGTGCCCTTCATACGATCGAAATTGCGATCATCGCGCTATTTTTCGCAACTATTTTAGGTTTAATGTTCGGTGTATTTGCCATTAGTGGGAATCGGGTGTTAACAAATATCACACGAGTATATGTAAGTATCATCCGCGGAACTCCTCTGTATGTACAAGTCATCTTTTTGTATTTCGCGATTTTCCCACTCTTATTTAAAGGTGGACTACCAGCAATGGTAGTTGGGTCACTAGCCTTATCTGTCAATGGTGGTGCCTATTTGTCCGAGGTATTTAAAGCAGGGATTCAATCGATTGATAAGGGGCAAGAAGAAGCAAGTCGCGCCATTGGATTTACGAATGCACAAACGTTTCGTCTTGTCATCTTGCCACAAGCGGTGAAACGAATGATTCCAGCTTTTTTAAATCAATTTAGTACGACCTTAAAAGATACTTCATTACTAGCAGTCATCAGCATTGTTGAGCTCATGTACAGTGCACAAATTAAGTATTCGAATAACTTCGAGATTTTTGCCTATTTATTCGTAATTTCCTTGATGTACTGGGTCATGGTAACTTCGATGAATATGTTCGCTGAAACCGTCGAAAGGAGAATCCTGAAATGATGATTGTATTAAAAGACATCGAAAAAGCATTTGGTGAAAACGTCGTGTTAAGAAATATCAATCTAACGATTCCAAAAGGACAAGTGGTGTGTTTAATTGGAGCGTCAGGGTCAGGGAAATCGACACTACTCCGTTGTATCAATCAATTAGAAATCCCGACAAAAGGAGACGTGTTTTTTGAAGGAGAGCTAATAACCGCTCCTAATCATGACATGACCAAAACGCGCCAACAAATGGGTATGGTATTTCAGCAATTTAATTTATTTCCACACAAAACGGTGCTTGAAAATATCACACTCGCACTTTGTCACATCAAAAAAATGGATAAATCGGAAGCTGAAAGACTGGCCCTTGAATACTTAGCAAAAGTAGATCTCGTTGAGAAAAAGGATACTTATCCACGCAGTTTATCCGGTGGACAGCAGCAACGAGTAGCTATTGCACGGGCACTGGCCATGAACCCAAAAGTAATGCTATTTGATGAACCAACGAGTGCGCTTGATCCTGAAACGGTTGGAGAGGTTCTAACCGTAATGCGTAAACTCGCTAACGAAGGTATGACGATGATTATTGTGACGCACGAAATGGGCTTTGCGAAAGAAGTAGCCGACCGAATTTTATTTTTACATAATGGTACAATCGAAGAAGACGACATACCAATAGCTATTTTTGGTGGGGCGAAAAGCCAACGACTTCGTGCATTTTTAGATAAAGTGTTGTAACGAAATCGAAAGGATGAAAAAACATGACAAAACCAATCATCGGGATTACAACATCCTATGTGAAACATAACAATAATATGGAAGGAGTGTATATCCACCAGGATTACCACCAAGCCATTGAACGTGGTGGTGGCATTCCACTTCTACTACCCACAATTAGCGATCCAGATGCAATCAATTGCTATGTAAATCTTTGTGACGGGTTCATTTTCAGTGGGGGTGAAGACTTGGACCCGGTCTTTTTCGGGCAAGATCCACATCCGAAAATCGGCTTTTTTAAAACCGATCGCGATGAATTTGAGCTCACTTTATTTCACGCCGTTCGAAAAACAGGAAAACCAATCTTTGGTGTGTGCCGTGGACTGCAACTTATTAATGTCGCATGTGGTGGGACGCTCATTCAAGATATCGAAACACATTGCTCGCACATGATGCGACATGAGCAGACAGTTCCGCGCTCCCTCCCTTTTCACACTGTATCAATTAGAGAAAGCAAGTTGCATGAGATCATTGGCACAAATGAGATCAAAGTGAACTCCCTGCACCATCAGGCAATTGATGAACTTGGTGACGGTCTGGTAATCACCGCACGATCAAATGACGGGATAATTGAAGCAATCGAAGGAAGTGACGATCCACATTTGGTGGCGGTCCAGTGGCATCCAGAATCAATGAGCGAGAAACACGAAACAATGCAGCGTCTGTTTGATACGCTTATCAAAACAGCTTGTGAAAAAAGAGAAAGAGTTGTCCATAAGTCAGAGTAACTGACTTATGAACAACCTTTTTTTTATAAATTTTACAATCCTATGAACACTAAAAAACCGCCTTTAACAAGGCGGTCATACTCTTTATAACCTATCGCTAATACTTAGGATTCGCCCCAAATCGATTATCTCCCTCTTCACTATCCAAACAGAAGAAAACTATAAGAATAATCGTACCAATAAACGGAATGATTCCAATTAACAGCCACCAGCCACTTCTACCTGAATCATGTAATCTGCGGGCCCCTACTGCTAAAGATGGCAATATCGTCAAAAGTCCGTAAATTCCAGTTAATATATTATCGATATCCGCAATGCTTTGTAAAATCGAAAGTATAATAGTGATAATGGCATTAAACAGGAAAAACATCCAATACTCTGTTCTTCTAGCTCTTCCGCTGAATACTACGTAATTCTTTAATACTTTTAAATACCATTCCACGATGGATCCCTCCTAAGAAGTAAATACGGTACATTTAAGTCTATTCTTAATACCCATGTAACATTATTAATTTTTAATAATAGGACAATCAATTTTGAATTAACACAAAAAACCGCCTAAAAATAGGCGGGTATTAAGCTTAGATTATTTCGGTGCTGGGCCAAAGCGATCATCATTTAATGAACAGTTTATTGAGGAAATTTAAAATTATTAATGTATAATAACTTATTATTAATTAAAACATTTTTTGGGAGATTTATTTTGAAACCTATTTTCATAAAATATTTACTGTTAATTTTTTCACTTTTGTTTATTTTTAGGTTTACATTTTTTCCAGTCGCTTCTTTAGGAATAGGTGTTTCTGAGGGTGGATTAAATTTAATCCCATTAATCAAACTGTTTAATGAGTTTAGCAGCATTAAACAATTTATCGTTAATATCTTTGGAAACATCATTCTTTTTGTACCATTTGGGTTTATTTTGACATCCATTAAGAGATCAAAAAAAATTATACTGATTGGCTTATTTTTATCCATAAGCATAGAAGTTGTCCAATTTATGATGTCTTTTAGAACCTCAGATATAGATGATGTTATTTTAAATACGATAGGGACATACATTGGGTATAAAATTTCAAAGATCAATTTATTTAAGAAGTAATACATTTAAGTCTTTTCCTAATACCCAATGAACATTATTAATTTTAATCTTATCTTGGAACTGGTCCAAAACGATTCTCGTGATCTTCACTTTTAAAACAAGCAAGTATTAATAAAATAATTGTTCCTATAAACGGAATTAAACTAATTAAATACCACCAACCACTTTTACCAATATCATGTAATCTGCGAACACCGACTGCAATTAGTGGTAGCAAAGTAAGCAAACCATAAATTCCTGAAATCATGTTATCTGTATTTGCAAAGTTATCTAATAAACTAAGTAAAAAAGTAATAATTGCATTAATCAAGAAGAACATCCAAAATTCAGTTCGACTCGCTCTACCATGAAATCCTACATAATTTTTTAATACTTTTAAATACCAATGCACAACTAATCTCTCCTATGAAATTATTTTATCCAAAAGCTAGTGTATACTTCTTTTTTAATATTCCCATAAAAAAATCAAATCACATATTTCTTTTAAAAAAATTGAAAGATAATCAGTGAACAAATAAAAAAGGAAGTCCAAAATCTCGGACTCCCTCATCAAATAACTTATTTATTAACATGTGTTAACGTCGCACCATACGGAGTTACATCAAAGAAATCTCCATAACCAACAACTGTTCCGCTGCCGTTCGCAATTACTGATTTTCTAGATTTCCAAGTTTCTCTCCATTGTTTATTTACATCTGCAGCACGACGATTTACGATAATATTCATTTTTTTCGTTTCGATTTGTTCTTTTGTCATGTTTTTTGTATCAATTTTTTTAAAGTCATTTAATATTAAATTTGTCGTTTTATCCGATATCGCACCACTTTGAACAAATATATCAAACATTAGTGCATATCCTCTTTTTGTCCATAATCCGAATGTTTTGTAATACTTTTCTGTTTGATCGAAGTACCATTTTGAAGCATTAATTTGTTCATCAATACATTCTTTACTCATACCTAGATTTTTAAAATAAGTCTTCCAAGGCTCTACAACTTGGTATTTATTATTAGGGTCACTTATTGAATCTCCCCAAGCTACCTGTTCTTTTGTCGATTTGTTCATAATGACATCTTTAAATGTATTATAAGAATCCGTATCTCCATTAAAAGCTTTTAAGACAACATCATTATGATTTGCGAACATATTTTTCATTATTGGTTGTAAAGTTTCTGTTCCAAAGTTTTCTTGAAGTGCGCCAAAAGATAATCCTGCTCCATCGAAATTACCACTTGTTGCACCAAATGCATCAGCTTCAGATGATGATGTTTCATACCATGAAGTGATTTCTAATGCCATCTTTTTTACTGATTCACTTGCTGGAAGCTTCACGGGACTAATCGTTTTTGTAGCTGGCTTTTTTGTAGCAACTTTATATTTGGTAGGAATAATTAATTTTTGTCCAATTCGAATTGAATTCGATTTTAATTTATTCTGCTTTTTAAGCTCTGTAACAGTTGTTTTATATGTTTTTGAAATTTTGTAAAGCGTGTCCCCTTTTTTAACTTTATAAACAACAGAAGCAGCATTAGCTGGTCCAACTACTGTTCCTAAAGAAATGACAATCGCAGTTGATAAAATAACATTTTTAATCGATTTTTTCATATTTGATTACTCTCCCTTACTATTAATCTATTGATCTAGGTTAAACTCAGGAATTTCATTTATATTCGCAACGATAATTACTATATCACGATAATTAATTAAGTTCATCACATAAAATCTTCCAATTGATAAATCTTCAACAAACAAAAGGTTTAAAAATGCATACAAAAAAGACAAACCTCATTCGAAATTATTTCGAAATAAGGTTCGCCTTGGTTTTCACTATTCTACTGTTTCTTTAACTTATCCCAAGTATCCTGAAGTGATTGTAGTAATTGCTGTGGATTTTTTTGTCCTCCAACATATGCTTGCATTGAAGCACCGAATTCATTTGTTGCTCCGTTTGGATACTTAAACCAGTTCCAAGAAAGTACTTTGCCTTCAGCTGAGTACTTTTGAATATCATCAGCAATTGGGCCTAAGCCTTTTCCTTCAATTGTTTTCACTGCTGGAATAAATTTAAACTTTTCAACGATATATTTTTTGCCTGTATCAGAGGAAACCATCCAGTTTAAAAACTTCTTCGCTTCTTCTTTGTTTTTTGAATTTTTGTTAACTACCCAGTTATTAGGTACACCTACAGGGATTTTATCCATTGCATTTTTGTCATCATTAATCGGCATTGGTAGAAGACCAAGTTTCATATTTGGTGTAATGCCATCAATCATACCTTGTGTCCAGTTTCCTTGTTGCATCATAGCTGTTTTTCCAGATGCAAAATTTGTAACTTGTGTATTGTAATCCGTTGTTAATGGATTTTTATTTCCATATTTAATCGTTAAATCAAATAATTTTATAAACTCCTTAAATTTATCATTATCAGGTATTTTTACTTTCCCTGCATTTAAATCGGCGATAAATTTATCTGGGTCAGGTTGTTGTGCGAATGGAATATTTAATAAATGAATACCTAAAATCCACCACTCACCATAGCCAACTGAAAATGGTGTAATGCCAGCGTCTTTTAATTTTTTTGCTGTTGCATCTAATTCAGTTAATGTTTTTGGCAATTGGGTTATTCCAGCTTTATCAAATAAGTCTTTATTGTAAATGAATCCATAACCTTCCGTGTTCATAGGCATTCCGAGTAATTTGCCATCAACTGTCATCGGTTTTTCTGTTTCCGGATATAAATCCTTTACCCAATCTTGATCTGACAGGTCCTCGAGTTTATCCTTCCAAGTAACAGCCTCTTGGTATCCACCATTATTGAAAATATCCGGTTCATTTCCTGATGCAAATTGAGCTTTTAATGCTGCTCCATAATCGGCACCCCCACCCACTGTTTGAACCTTTACCGTTACATTTTTATTTTCCTTTTGATATTCCTTTGCTAAAGCCTCTAGATCTTTTGCAATTTCAGCTTTAAATTGAAAAATATTTAATGTAATTTTTTCACCAGCACCAGGTTTTTTTGTTTCTTCTTTTTTATTATTACATCCAGTAAACAACAACATACTAGTTGATAAAACAGCTATCGACTTAAAAAATTTTTTATTCATATGATCCTCCTTTAACTTACTTTATTGAGCCACTTGTAATACCACGAATAATTTGCTTTTGGGCAGCGAAGAAAAAGATCAATAATGGCATAATGCCTAAAACTAATCCCGCAAGTGCTAAATTCCATTGTTTCGTATACGCGCCAAAAAAGTAAAAAGTAGCTAGGGGTATTGTACGGAGCTCTTCATCACGCAAAACTAGAGATGGTAACAAGAAATCATTCCAAATCCATAAAGTATTCAATATAACAATTGTTACGGTAATCGGTTTTAATAGAGGAAACACCACTTTCCAAAAAACCATATATGGTGAACATCCATCAATAATCGCTGCTTCTTCAAGCTCAATTGGAATACCTTTTATAAAACCGTGATAGAGAAAGATAGAAAGTGCTGAGCCAAACGCTAAATACATAACAACAAGTCCATAATGACTATTCATTAAATGAAGTGTACTTCCAACTTTAACAAGTGGAATCATAATTGATTGGAAAGGAATTACCATTGTTGCAACAAAAATAAAGAAAATAATCGTTGAAATTTTATGCCTTGTGCGAACGAGCTTATAAGCTGCCATTGAGCAAAATAAAACGATCAACACATTACTGGCTACTGTTACAATTAAAGAATTCAATAAAGCTCTCCAGAAATCCATGACGGCAATCGCTTGGGAGTAATTTGTAAAATCTAAGGATTTTGGTAGCGATGATGTATTTTGCAAAATATCTGCAAAAGATTTAAACGAGTTTCCTAATACATAGTAGAAAGGTACAAGGAAAAATATCGCTAAAATGATCCCAAATAGCTCAAGCAAAAACGTCAGTCCGGTATAGCGTTCATTTTCCACTATGCTTCAACCTCCCTTTTCTTCGTTAAATAAACTTGGAGAATTGAAATAGCTGCTACAACGACGAAGAAGACAATAGCTTTTGCTTCTCCTAATCCGTATCGATTGTTTACAAATGCTTCTGTATAAATGTTTAACGCAAGCATTTCGGTCGATTTAAATGGTCCACCACCAGTAAGTGATAAATTTTGATCAAATACTTTGAACGACCATGAGATTGTTAAAAATAAACAAACAGTTACAGCTGGTGCTACCATTGGAATGATGATTTTCCTTAAAGTCGTAAAACGATCTGCGCCGTCAACTTGAGCTGCTTCAATCAATTCCTGAGGTACACCTTGGAGTGCCGCTACATAAATAATCATGATATATCCTGCACCTTGCCAAATAGCTACAATAATAATTGCCCAAAACGCTCCGTTTGCAGTACCTAATAATGACTGCATTAGAGAATCGATACCTAGCGCAGCTCCTAATGAAGTGAGACCTTTATTAAAAATGAATTGCCAAATAAAACCGAGTAATAACCCACCTATTAAGTTAGGTAAAAAGAAAATCGTTCTAAGGATATTTCTTGATTTGAGCCCCTTCGTAACTAATAGGGCTAAGCCAAAGCCAATCAAATTCGTTAAGATTACTGCAAAAAACGTATACTTTGTGGTAATAATAAAAGACTGTTTAAAGTCTGCATCTTGCGTAAATATGTACTTATAATTATCAAAACCGACATAATGGATATTTCCGACTACCCCATTCCAATTTGTAAAGGAATAATAAAGACCCATTAAAAATGGAATAAGTACTAAAGCTGCAAATACTAGAAATGCTGGACCAACAAATACGATAAAACTTCCACTATTTCTACGTTTCTTTCGATAGGAGACCTTAAAGTCAGTAGCATCATCTACAACTGTTTCAACTTCTTTATTCATTGCTTTATCAAACTTTGACAACTATGTACCTCCCTTCATAACGATCTATAAAAAAAAAGCAACTCTACCTTATTATTAAAAAGTAGAGTTGCTTTTATTCGGGATGCATTCTATTCTAAGTCAAGATGCACTCTTCATATGAGTGCTTCGTTGATCCTTTTGATAATTCACAATAATAATACCTGACGTAACCATTATTAAACCAATAAACACAAGATAAGATAACACTTCATTCAGCATGATTGATGATAAAATAACACCAAAAACAGGAACTAAGAATAAGTACATTGATACTTTTCCAACCTGGTTATATTTCATGACATTGTTCCACAGTATGAAACCTACAGATGAAAGCACCGATAAATAAACTAGCATGCCAAACGTTTTTAAATCAAAGTGAAACGGTAAAAACCCTGCCGTTAATCCACCAATTAATAACAATCCAATTGAACCGATCATCATTTGATATGCCGTTAAATAGGCAACATCGACTTTCTTTGCAGCTTCCTTAGCAAGTACATTACCATAGCCACCAAACGCCATTGCAAACAATAATAAAATCTCACCAATTCCTAAATGTAAAGAAAGAGTGCCCTTTGTAATATTCACGATAATTACACCAGCAAACCCTACCGTTACACCAAGAATCTTACGCAAATTTAACCGATCATTTTTATACATAAAATGCGCTGCTAAAAGTTGAAAAAACGAAGTCGTTCCAGCAATAATTGAGCCTTGGACTCCAGTTGAAAAACTCAATCCAATATAAAACAACACATATTGTAAAAATGTTTGAAACAGACCTACTTTTCCTACTACAAAAAAAGTATCTCGCTTAAAAGTTAACTTTCTACCGATTATCGTAAAAAATATTAAAATTAATAATGAGGCCAAAAAGAAACGATAACCCGCAAAAATCATTTGTTTCCAAATCTCATTCTTCCCAATATGCAAGTGCTCATAACTTAGCTTAATAAACGGAAATGCGCTTCCCCATAAAAAAGTTGTAATAACCGCTGATGCAATCACTCCCAAAGGATGTGTAAAAAATCTCTTTGCAGACATTGTTTCCCTCCATAAGCCTTTTTCTCTCTATAGAATACAGTTTATTCTATCATCTATAGGACATTCCTTCTATCTGTTTGATTTTAAGATTGGCCTGAAGTTAAAGACAATTGTTGGAAATCTTTATATGAGATTTTAAATTATGATTTTAATCGCTTATACCCTAAAAAATGATTTTTCCAATATGAGTCATTTATATTGGAAATCGTAACGCCGGTACTGCTACCAGCTTGAATAAATTCATTTTTATTTATCATAATGCCCATGTGTGATGGTCCATACGTATATGTATTTTGAAAAAATATCAAATCACCGGGCTGTGAAGTTGTTACTTTTTGGAATAAGGTATTGTTATGCCAATAACCCGATACATTTGTTCTTCCATACGGCTTACCATTTTCCTTAAGGACATAATAAATAAAACCACTGCAATCAAAACCCGTAGGAGATACTCCTGCCCATTTGTAAGGAACTCCTAAAAATTGTTTTGCAAAAGAAATCATATTTTGCTCATTGTATGTCGAATCATTTGAATGATCAATTTCTTTTTTAGTATATCCAGCACTTATATAAGCGGTTTTTCTTTGAAAGATGATCTTGTGCCAACCATTTGAAGTTGAAATAACGTCTAATTTCTGATCTTTTATCGCACTACCTATTATATTGTAATTCGTTCCCGCTCCTGAGCGAATATTTACTGTAGCTCCAGTTACAATATATTTACTCGTATTTGATACTGGTTCTTCATCTTCAATTTTTCTTTGTTTTTGAACATAACTGCCGCTTATATATCCGGTTCTTCCTTGATAAGTAATCTTGTACCAACCATTTGAGGAAGATATGACATCTAATTTAGCATTCTTATTTACGCTTCCTAAAATACGATAATTCGTTCCTGCCCCTGAACGAATACGTACGCCGTCCCCTGTTGAGATATAGTGATCCACGTATGAAATCAATTCTTTAGGTTGATTTGTAATTGTAGTTTCTGCATCCGCTTCTAATAGATCCATAGAATTAATACATGAAACAGATCCTATAATTGCAATCGATTGTATAATTTTTTTTTTCAAAATCTCCACCAGCTTTTTATTTTTATTTATATTTGCTATACTTTTTTGAATTTGAAATAGATAAACTAGGATTTAATGTAGTAACAAATATGTATTTAATGTCCTTACTGTATAAATATCGGTTGGAAGCTTAAAATTCTTTAATGAACATCAGAAAATTTATTAATCAAAAGAACCGTTAAAATTAAATAAGCGGACTGAAGTCATGTCTGCCCACCCGTACCTCTATTTTCACAACTCGATCACATTCATTAAAAAATTTTTAATCTAAAAGTAAATTTTTTTCTACACATTTAAAGTAATGTGGTAATATATATTTAATAAGAATTATTTTAATTAAGAAATCTGTGAACTACACAACTAAGAGATTAAATAAATAGTAAGGTCTTATAAAATGTACGCTGCTGTCCTAGGACGGCAGCTTTCGTCGTTTTATAAGGATAGTGAATTTGATTATTTTTCTCAATTGAAAAAAAGAAAGGGGTATTTATTATGGAAGCAAGTCCAAAAGTTACTACGATTCATGCTACTTATGAAGCCGACCATGTAGAATCTACATCATTTCTTTCAAAACATGGAGAATTAATTGCTGCATTAGTTTCTGGTGTATTAATTCTAATTGCTTCATTCGTTAAAAACGATAATTCAATCATGTCGATCATTTTATATGTTTTAGCATTTTGTATTGGAGGATATGCAAAGGCAAAGGAAGGTATTGAAGATACGATTGCTGAAAAGGAACTAAACGTTGAAATGCTAATGATTATTGCGGCAGTTGGTTCAGCTGCAATTGGATATTGGACTGAAGGGGCAGTACTGATTTTCATATTTGCATTAAGCGGCGCACTCGAAACATATACGTTAAATAAAACAAATAAAGAGATTTCTTCATTATTATCTCTTCAGCCACAAACAGCAATTCGATTAGTTGATGAAGTTGAAGAAGTTGTCAGCATTAAAAGTTTAAACATTGGTGATTATATTTTAATTAAAGCTGGAGAACGTATTCCTGCTGATGGTCAGATCGTTAAGGGCGAAACATTAGTAGATGAAGCTGCTCTTACAGGCGAATCAATTCCAGTTGTTAAAAACTTAAATGATGAAGTGTTTGCAGGAACAATCAACATTAAAGGAACACTAGTAGTAGAAATTACGAAACATAGTGATGAGACTCTTTTCCAAAAAATCATTAATCTTGTTCAAACAGCTCAAAGTGAACAAACACCTTCTCAACAATTCATTGAAAAATTTGAAGGTGTTTATGTTAAAGGAGTATTAATTGCCGTAGTATTCATGATGTTTTTACCGCATTTTGCATTAGATTGGTCATGGACAACAACATTTTATCGAGCAATGATTTTACTAGTTGTTGCATCACCTTGTGCATTAGTAGCATCGATTACACCAGCTGTTTTATCTGCAATCTCGAATGGAGCAAAGTCGGGAATTCTTGTTAAAGGCGGTATTCATTTAGAGCGATTAGGTGTATTAAAAGCAATCGCATTCGATAAAACTGGTACTTTAACGATTGGTAAGCCAGAAGTAACTGGTTTTGAGAAAATAGAAGATTTTGATCGTACAGAGTTATTATCGATCGTTGCTTCAATTGAAAGATACTCAACTCATCCTCTAGCTTCAGCAATTGTTGAATACGCTACGAAACAAGGAATCACAGTATCTTCTTCATTTGAACAAATTGATGACCATCCTGGTTTCGGAGTATCAGCGATTTTAAATGGATCTGAGTATAGAGTAGGTAAAAAAGAATTCGTAACAATGAAACAAAATCCGCTAATTCATTTTGAACAAAAATGGGAACAAGAAGGAAATACAATTGTTTATGTAGGTACTCAAGATAAAGTTGTTGCGATTTTCTCATTAAAAGATTTAGTTCGTAACGAATCAAAACAAGCCTTATCTACTTTAAATAAATTAGGTGTTAAGACAGTCATGATTACAGGTGACTCTGAACAAACGGCCAAAGCAATTGCTGCCGAAAGTGAAATCAATGAATACTTTGCATCTTGCTTACCTGATGAGAAAGTTTCGATTGTTAAAAAGCTAAAAGACAACTATGGTCAAGTTGCAATGGTTGGTGATGGTATAAACGATGCCCCTGCTTTAGCAACTGCAAATGTAGGAATTGCAATGGGTGGAGGAACTGGAGTTGCTTTAGAAACTGCAGATGTCGTTTTGATGAAAAACGATTTAACAAAAATATCAAAAGCAATCACTTTATCTAAACGCATGAACAGGATCGTAAAACAAAATATTATCTTTTCACTAAGCGTAATAGCATTCCTGATCTGCTCGAATTTCCTACAAATCATTGATTTACCATACGGAGTAATCGGTCACGAAGGAAGTACAATTTTAGTTATTCTTAATTCATTAAGATTATTAAGAGATTAAAAAAAAGCATCGTACAAAATTGTACGATGCTTTTTCTTCTAAACTGAACTGTAATGAGCTTTTTAGCAGGAAAAGCAACTATTTTAGTCAGTTTATAAATTAATGGTAATCATTATGTCCGTTTGCCGAACCGCTAGTTTTGCCCTTTGGATGAGAGCTACTTTTTTGTTTCTTATTGGATTTATCATTATGGTTTTTCTTATTATTACTCATTTTAAAGTTCCTCCCTTTTTGAAGTCTTTTTTAGTTTACCTCTCTAAAATAAGACTACTCATGGAAGAAAACTCCATTTATATTATAGAAGAAATTATTTTGGATTTGGATTATTAGGGTCAATTAATTTTGGTTTTGCTTTGTGCTTACCATACTGTCTTTGCTTTATTAGTGCATTAAGCTCTCCACCAATAATCACAACCATTGCTGAAATAAAAAACCAAATCATCAAGACAATAATTCCACCTAAACTACCGTAATGACTTGTGTAATTACCAAAGTTATCAACGTAAAAAGCAAATCCAAATGAAGAAATGATCCATCCAAATGTTGCAAATAATGAACCAAAAAACACCTTTTTAATGTGAACTACTTTACTCGGTCCAATGGAATATAGAACAGTAAATACAATCATTAGAATCACAAAGCTTAGTGACCAGCGAATTAAGCTCCATGTATATAAGAAATCCTGAGATATATCTAAAAATTGAAATACAGACTTAGCAATTACTTTCCCGAACACTGGTATTAATAATGCAAAGACAATTACAAAAATCATAATAATTGTTAAAAGAATTGAAACTCCTCTTGTAACAAAATAATTCCGTTTATCCTCTACATCATACGCATCGTTTAGTGCTCGGATGATTGCATTAATCCCATTGGACGCAGCCCAAATAGTTGCAATTAACCCTACTGATAAAACTCCACCATGTGATTGCCCGATTATTAACTGCAAGTTACTTCGTATAATAGCCATAGCATCTGGCGGAGCATATTGACTCAAGAATGACAATATTTGATCAGTAGAAAGCGGTAAATAGGTTACGACTTGAGTTAGAACAAGTAGAAATGGAAAAAGAGATAGCATTAAGTAATATGCTAGCTCTGCTGAACGAGATACTATTTCGTCTTCCATACACTTTTTCACTAAATCCCAAACAAATGCTACAATAGAATTCTTTTTCTTAATCAAATTGACACCTTCAATTGTTATTCTTTAGATGTATTACCTGCCAATAAAATTGATTCTACTTTCTCTTGTACTTCATCTGCATTTTCATCAGTTAAATCTTCAATACCTTCAAGAGTAGCTTCTAACTGCTCGTCAGTTTCAGAAGATTCATTTTCATGGTTTACCTCAAGTGAAGTCGCTGAAATTTGTGATTTGCCTTCTTCTAAATCGATTGAATCTTCAATTTTCTCTTCAACAGCTTCAACTGCTTTTTCTGATACTTTAGAAGAGCCTTTATCAAACTTATTTAATGTTGAATCTTTAATTTCGATCCATTTATCTTTTACAAGCTGTACATTGCCTTCTAATTTCTCAACTGAGCTTTGTACTACTCTCAATTGATTTCGAACAGCACCTTTTACGATTTCTGGATCTTCTTTAATTTGATTTAATTTGTTTGTTACGCTTCTTCCTTTACGTGAGATTTTCTCACGATTTTCCTTGTTAAGTAGAGTAACTCCTGCACCAATTGCGACTCCGACTAGAATATTGCGTAAAGCTTTGTTACGTTTTGACATTCTACATCCTCCTCTAAACTGTTAATTGGTGTTGCTTTAAAATATGCTGAAGTAAATGAGAGCATCCTTCTGTAATGATGTCATATACTTCATTAAAATTACCCGTATAATATGGATCAGGCACTTCCTTCCACATTGATGCTGGAACATAATCTGAAAGTAGTGAAATCTCTCCTATACAATTATTTCTTGCTAAATTCATTAAATCCTCTTTATTCTGTGCATCCATAGCAACAATATAACTAAAATATTTAAAGTCATTTTCTGTCACTTTTCGAGCTTTCATACCTTCGCAAGTTATACCTTTTTCACCCAATAAACCTTGTGTTCCCTTATGAGGAGGGTGACCTAAATGCCAATCTCCAGTACCAGCTGAGTCTATCATAAATTGTTTATCTAACCCTTTTTCTGTCACTAAATGACGAAAAACAGCCTCAGCCATTGGCGATCGACAAATGTTACCTAAACAGACAAATAATACTTGAATCATCTCAATGTCTCCTTCAAATTATTTACACTTTCTGCCAAAATTTAGCTGTTTCTTTCGTATTCATTCTACACGGTAAATTTTAAAATGAAAAGCAAGCCATTGTGAATAATTTATGACCAGTATAAATAAGATAAAAGTTATAATGCTTATTTTTTACATAATAGCTATGATTACACTCATTTTTTAAAAATAATTTTAATGATTATCTAAAAAGTTATACCTGTTAATGTTTTTCGCGATTCTTACACAGATTCCATTAGCAGTACCCAAATTTTTAAAATTTTTATGATAAATTAATTGTATTTTCAAATGACCTTGACTATATTTAGTAAAGACAACTAAATGTAAGCTAAAACCACAAGGGGAGCCATTTGGCTGAGAGTGAATAGATTAGCTATTCTTACCCTCTGAACCTGTTAGTTAGTACTAACGTAGGGATGTGGCACGATGAAAGCAACGCCGGGATCATCATGCTACCCAGTATTGCTTTTTTTATTTATCTCTCCCTATTACGAAATGTGGAAGCGGCTCGCTTTTGCCCTGCCATCAGAAAGGGAAAAGCGCTGAAACTAGACAATACAAAATGTGTGCGACTAGTCGCTCAATCATCATTACTTACAAAGTGTTTCACTACATAAGTTGTCCACTAGATAAAGGGGGAAATATATATGAAGACATCAAAGATTCAATTAATGACAGAAATAGCGATGTGTGCAGCACTAGCAATCATTTTTGATTTTTTACCATTATTTACTGCACCTCAAGGTGGCTCTGTATCATTATCAATGATTCCAGTTTTTCTAATTGCTTTTCGTTGGGGATTAAAACAAGGTTTAATTACTGGCTTATTATTAGCAGCATTACAAATCGTTACTAAGTTATATTTTGTTCATCCAATCCAAGTATTTTTAGACTATATTGTCGCATTTACAAGTCTCGGGTTAGCTGGTCTTGTCTATAAACAAATAAAAAATAGTTTAGCAAATGATAATAAAAAAAGTGCAGCAGCTTATATCATTTTAGGAACTTTTATCGGCTCGTTAGCTCGTTTCATCTGCCATTTTATTGCTGGAATTGTGTTCTATGGTTCTTACGCTCCAAAAGGAACTCCAGTTTCACTTTATTCATTAGTATATAATGCTTGGTACATGGTTCCTTCCTTTATTATAAGTGCAGTTCTATTAATCATTTTACTTTCATCTGCACCAGTTCTTGTTCATGTTAAAAAGAACCGAAATCAAGCAGCTTAATTTAAAAAGAAATGAAAACCCCTTAAAGTAGAAATTATTGCCTACTTCAAGGGGTTCTCTTTTTATATTCGCAAATGGATTCTATTTCCGTTTATTTATAAGCCTTCTGTTTTTAGGTTATTTTTTTCCATTAATTGAAATACTCTTACATAATTTTAAAGTGGTGTATCTGCTAATGTCCAAGTTAATGACGTCTTATATTGTGCACCAACTACTTTATAAGCCGCGCCTGGTACGAAAAGTGCCACACTAGTCGCACCATCTGTTTTATTCTGTCCATATGCAATCGTCCACGTTCCAAGACCTTTACCTTGATCTGCAAAAGCTACATCTTGTGGAGCTCCATTTGGATCTAATATGACTGTATTTGCTTCTGGTTTATATTGAACAGCAGTGGTTGAATTTAAAAATGGATTCGTTAATTTTAATTCCGCACCCGTTAACTCATTAACCCCACTCTTGAATTGGCCATTTTGTTGAACTGTTAATTTCCATCCTGTATTTGTTCTACGATGGTCAGTTACTTGAATGAAATTTGGTACTTGAATAATCGATTCATTTGAAGCTTGCTTTACTTGATCTAATTGTGCAGTATAAACTTTGTTTTGACCTGAAATTTCCTGCTCGCCAAAACGGAAGTTTGATACATAGTCAATACTTAATGCACTCTTTGTCCCTGGTTCATGAGGGTCTTCAGGATCTGTTGGATTTACTGGCATTACAGGATTCGTTGGATTCATTGGATCGACTGGCATTTTTGATTCTGCTGTTACCGTTACATTTGTTTCTGTACTCGTATTCCCTGCTACATCAGTTGCTGTTACACTCACTACATCTCCTGCATACAATGTCTTTGGTGTAACATTTGCCGTGTATGAACCATCTGCTCCGGCTGTAGTAGTTAGAATCGAATTGTCTTGTAATTTTATATTTACAGTACTATTCGGTTCAGCAGTTCCAGTTATCCTTGTACTCACATCTTTAATTGGGTTCACCTCTGGAGGTAGAATTGTTTTGTCCACCGTAAAGCTAATATCCTTTTTATTACCAGCATGATCAGTAATCACTAAGTTATGAGCCCCATCTTGTGGATTGACTGTCCCAGAAGTAATACTTATACCATCTAAAAATGCTGTGTTTATCCCACTTAGAGTGTCACTAAAAGTAATGTTTTCTGCGGTAATATTGTTATATAATTCCCCTTCAACATAGTTGGTAATAGGTGCCTCTTTATCAATCCTAACTGTAAACTTAGAACCTGTATCTGTTCCTGGATTACTTTGGTTTCCAGAATCATCTTTTACTCGTATTTGAATATTAGTTGTACCTTCGTTTGTAACCGTGTAGTCTACTCCGGTTATAGTACGATTACTTAAACCATTTGTACTCCATGTGTTACCATTATCTGTTGATACTTCGTATGTTGTTGGATCGATTCCATTATCGTCAGTTGCTGTAAAATGAATCGACGTATTTTTATTGGTCCATGCTGTGCCACCTGTATACCCTTCTGGAGTGGTCACATTTGCACCCGTTATTTTTGGTGCCTCTGTATCTAATAACGTTACAGAAACATCTACAACTTTAAAGATTGAATAGCCATCAATAGGACCTAGGGCATAATCATCGAAACTAATAACTAAATTAGATTCATTCCCCATCGCTGTGAAAGTAGTGGTTGCGTCTTGAGGCCCTGTGTATTCTCTAAATCCTCTGTCAGTTAAATTGGTAGATGTTTCTCTGTCAGTTACAAACCAGTCGTATCTTAGTTTGTCATTAGTATTTTCAATAAGTTTAAAAGACAAATTAACAGTATATGTTTTTCCTGGAATTGTTTTGACTCGTTGTCTCATCGCTATATACTCTTGAGATGAAGCAGTGTTCAATAGTTTTAATAAAATTCCATCGCCAGAAGGTTTAACATAGGCTTTTGATTTAGGACTACCAGATACTTTATACCAACCATTATCTTCTACCAAATCAAACAGATAGGGTTCAGAAGGCTGTCCCTCATTAAAATACCCCGTAAATGCCCAGAATGGAATAGTTGTGGTTTGATGATCTAAATTAAATGTAGGGTTTTCTACTAAATTTGGAAGTGTTGCTGCTTCAACAATATTATTTTTGAACAGCCCTTGTAATTCGGCTGATTTTGGTAGAATACCACTTACTATCACTCCAAAAATAGAAGCAAAAACAGTTGCTGTAAAAAGTATTTTTCTTTTTCTAACCAATCTATTTCTTCCTCTCCAATTTAAATATTTTATTTATTTCATTTTCTTAGAACGTCTAGCCAAAAAGTATACAAATATAATCAGTAAAAAAAACAGACACCCTCCAATGAAATACCTAATTGAATAGTCATTTTCTACGTCTATAGCAGTAGTATTAAGTTTCTCGGCTGTATTGTCCTTTATGGTAAATGTTCTTGTCCAATCCCAAGTTTGTTCTCCGTCGGTAGCTTTCATTTCTAAACGGTAAGTACCTGATTCAAACGCTTGGCGATCCCAACTAATTGCATAATCAAAGTTTGAATTAGGTGCCATCCTTAGATTCTCTTTTTTTGTTTCATGTAGGATTTTTTTCCCTTGTTCCGTATATACTTTCGCATCTACGCTCAAATTTTTTAGCATAGCTGGCTCTATATTTTGTAAGTTAGCAGTTACAACATTGCGTGCATTGATTTGTGTTGGTTTAATTTCATTTAATTTTAAATCTGGCTTGATTACTTTATCGGTTTCTCTTAATAAAACACCAATAACATACGCATATTTATTTTTTATTTGAATGCTTCCATCTTCTTTTTTAGCTTGTCCCCCGTCTTCTTCCTCACTAAAATGGAGTCCACCCAATATAACACCATAGAATTGCTGCTTAGGCATCTCAATCGTAATCTCTACTGTTGCTTCACTTTTTGCTTGAATTTTCGTCTCTTTTTTTACCTTAGCTATATTAGTAAAAGGAATATCTAACGTATTGTCTACTTTTGGATTTGAAATACTGTAATCCGCAATTCCATTACTATTTGTAATCGCTGAATTAGCTTTTGCTTCAACAACTATATTTTTATCAGTATTATTTTTTATTTGAACTTTCAAGATCTGTTTTTGGCCTGGCTTCATTTTCAAATCAAAATAAGTTTTGCTTTGATCAATTTGATTAGTTGGAATAACAGGCGATACGGCAAAATTCATCTCAGCTGCACTTGCATGAAAATTATTAATATTAATTAGAAATAAAATAATCATAAATTTTTTTAGTACATTCATAGATAGCTCCTTTTTTTGATTTTGACTAAAAAATTTCATGCAGTTTAGGTAACTGTTATTTTATTGAACTTACAGTTAAATATGTGAAAAATGTAACATGATTAACTTCGATGGTTCAACGACATTTTTTACCTATGTCAACGGTAATCACGCTGAGTTTTAACTGGTTTTTTGTTTTGGTTGTTCTTCTTAATATTTTAGGTTTAACTGCTACAAATGCTGATGTCACTTACTTTTAATTAAATTAATCCAACTAAATAGTAAAAGCATTCTATCCACATTTTAAATATGCATTTAAATTTTGAACACTTTGTGAATTTTGGTTATCTGTCCTTTTCTTCAGTCATATATATGAATACAGAAAAGTTTCGAAGGGGGTTTTAACATTGGTCTATGATGTAATCATCTTTTTCTTTTTTGTAATTATTCTTCTTGGTATGATTGGGTCACTATTTTTATTATTGAAAAATGCTTTAAATGAGGATGATGCACTTAGAAATGATGCACTTAGAATTGATCCGAAACTTTCCCTGCCTAAAGAAAATGATCATTCATAGAATAACCCCCATCCTTAGGGATGGGGGTATTTCTTTTGAGAAGTGAGGTTGTCAGTTAGTGTTAATACAATCATTGCCAAGTATGAACCCTTTATGAGTAAGTATTTTTCATCATTTTGCCATTTTACTTACTCATGAACCCTTTATGAGTAAGTACTTTTCATCATTTTGCTATTTTACTTACTCATGAGCCCTTTATGAGTAAGTACTTTTCATCATTTTGCTATTTTACTTACTCATGAACCCTTTATGAGTAAGTATTTTTCAACTTCTTACTATTTTAATCATGAATCCTTTATGCTTAAAAATCATTTAAATCCAAGTTACAAGGACGGAGATTTTTATTTCAATATAAAGCTATTTACAATTTAACGTTAATTTTACTAATTGTTGTCTTAGCTATCAAATATTACCATGACTATTTTTACTCAATATCAGTTAAGATGGGTTATATGGTTTTTTAATCTTTTACATCATTTAGAGGAGGGATTTTAATGGATACATCATCCATCTCAAAAACGACTGTTGATGTGCTAAATAAGCAAATAGCAGACTGGAATATCCTATTTGTAAAGTTACATAACTATCATTGGTATGTAAAAGGTCCAAATTTTTTCACTCTACACACTAAATTTGAGGAATTTTACAATGAGGCAAGTTTACATATTGATGAGCTAGCAGAGCGAGTGTTAATAATTGGTGGAAAACCACTAGCTACAATGAGAGAGTATCTTGATACTTCAAGCCTTAAAGAAGCAAATAAGAATATTACTTCTGATGAAATGGTCCAGGACATTACTAAGGACTATCATTATTTAATTGAAGAATTAAAAGATGGTATGGAAATTGCAGAGTCTGAAAATGATTCAGTTACTCATGATTTACTATTAGCCATTCGAGAGCAACTTGCAAAGCATGTTTGGATGTTAACAGCCTACTTAAATTGAGTTAAAACTTAAGATTAAATTAAGAAAAGCAGTGTAAAATAAAATGGATTATTCATCCTTTTATCTTTATACTGCTTTTTTCTTTCATGATTTATCTAAAATTAAAGTTTAGTAGACATATATTTTTTAATCTATTTCTTATTTTTTAGTGTAAAAACAGGCAATTTGAACTAGGAATTTAAAACTACAAATTGTACATCGAAAATATATTTTCCACTAAATTAATTCAATTTCCGACAAAAACCTCTTTTTTTCTTCTTTATTTTCAAACACATCTTTTTATCTACGCTATTTACCATTTTGTAAACGTTTTCATTCCGTGTTTTCCTTACTCTCCCTTATTTTATTTAATCTATCAACCTTTCTATCGAATCGTAATGACATTTTTTCCCTATTAATTTACTAGTTAATCCGAATTTCGAATTAATTTTAGTCAAAAAGGACTATATATTACAGAAAATGTTTTCATATTGAAACATTCGCGTAATAATATTATACTTATGAAAATTCAAAATATATCAACAATTTTGCTCATGAAATCTCGAAAGGAGACACGAAATGTCAAAACCTCTTTTGGAAATCGAACATTTAACGACATCGTTTCGTATAAACAACCAATACTATCCTGCTGTGGATGATGTATCACTGACTGTCCATGAAAATGAAGTTCTTGCAATTGTGGGTGAATCAGGCTGCGGTAAAAGTGCTCTAGCCCTATCAATCTTAGGACTACATTCAAATAATCGTACAAAAATGAATGGATCGATCTCTTACAAGGGTACAAATTTACTAACGCTAAATGATAGTAAGTTGAATAAAATTCGAGGCAAGGAAATCGGAATGATTTTCCAAGAACCCCTTACCGCTCTAAATCCGTTAATGACGATCGGTAAACAAATTGAAGAAAATTTAGATTTTCATACTGATCTATCACGCTCACAAAAAAAGGAGCGTGCATTAGAGTTACTAGATCAAGTTGGAATTCCAAAGCCAGAGGTTACTTATAAACAGTACCCGCATGAATTATCTGGTGGTATGAGACAACGTGCAATGATTTCAATTGCCATCGCATGTAACCCTTCGTTTATTATTGCAGATGAGCCAACTACTGCTTTAGATGTAACGATACAGGCTCAAATATTAGATTTATTAAAAGAAATACAAAAGAAAACGAAGCTAGGCATCATTTTAATTACGCATGACTTAAGTGTTGTTGCAGAAGTAGCAGACCGTGTTGCAGTTATGTATGCTGGACAAATTATTGAGACTGGTTCAGTAGAAGAAATACTAAATAATCCATTACACCCATATACGCGCTCATTATTAAACTCTATTCCTACTACTCATTCAAAAAATCAACGACTTCATATTATTGAAGGTACAGTTCCACCATTAGACAAACTTCCTAGAACAGGCTGCCGATTCAGCCACCGTATTCCTTGGATTCAAAATTATGCACATGAAAATCAACCTATCTTGCACGAAGTTACACCAAATCATTATGTACGTTGTTCTTGTTATAAGCATTTCCATTTCAAGAACGAGAAAGGAGCACCGATCATAAATGTCTCTATTAAAGGTTGATAACTTAAAAGTACATTACCCTATTCGCGGTGGTATTTTTCGAACAGTTGTAGATCATGTTCGGGCTGTTGATGGAATTTCATTTGAACTAAACGAAGGCGAAACATATGGCCTTATTGGAGAATCAGGTAGTGGAAAATCTACTGCAGGTAAGGCAATACTTCAATTGACACAGGCTACTAATGGAAGTATTAAGTTTTTAGACAATGACTTAATAACACTAAATAAAAAGCAAATGCGAGCATTTCGCCAAGAGATTCAAATGATATTTCAAGACCCATACTCTTCTTTAAATCCTAAAAAGAGAATTATCGATTTAGTTGCAGAACCGCTAAGAAACTATGAAACGTTAACTGCTGAAGAAGAACGTGAAAGAGTACTTTACTACCTTGATAAAGTTGGATTATCTCCAGAATCACTATATAAGTATCCACATGAATTTTCTGGTGGGCAACGTCAACGAATTGGAATTGCTAGAGCTTTAACTTTACAACCTAAGTTAATAGTTGCAGATGAGCCTGTTTCTGCTTTGGATGTTTCAGTACAAGCACAAGTACTTAATTTCTTACAAGATTTACAAGAAGAGTTCAAACTAACTTATTTATTTATCGGTCATGACTTAGGCGTTATACGCCATTTATGTAATCGAATTGGTGTTATGTATAGAGGGAGACTTGTTGAGGAAGGCACTACTGAAGATATTTTAAATAACCCACAACATATATACACTAAACGCTTAATTGCAGCAATACCAGATATTCGTCCAGAAGTTAGAGAAGAAAAAATTAAAGAAAGACAAGAAGTTAGAAAAGAATATCAACAAAATGCTTCTTCTTACTTTGATGAAAATGGTCGACCATTTGATTTAAAACCAATCTCTGATACTCATCGAGTAGCATTACCTTAGAAAGGAGTAACGAATATGTTAAAATTTGTCATTCGCCGTATACTCATCATGATTCCTCAGCTACTTATCTTGAGTATACTAATCTTTGCACTAGCTAAAGCAATGCCAGGTGATGCACTAACTGGACGATCGATTAACCCAAAAGCTAATCCACAAGAAATTGAAAAAATTCGTGAAGAAATGGGTTTAAATGATCCAGCTTATGTTCAGTATTATCATTGGATTAAAAATGTTGCAAAAGGAGATTTTGGTGTTTCCTATACACACAAAATCAATGTAGTCGATGTAATCGGCGATCGTATTGGAAATACTGTATTACTTGCTCTCTGCGTGTTTCTTGTAACTTATTTACTGGCAATTCCACTTGGTATTATTAGTGGACGCTATAGCGACACGTGGGCAGATAAGCTGATAACCGGATATAACTATTTAGGATTTGCTACCCCTCTATTTATTTTTGGAATTGTTATGTTGTTTGTTTTTGGATTTTATTTTGATCTTTTCCCTACGGGCGGTAGCGTAGACCCTCAAATTGCTGACGGAACTTTTGCTTATTATGTAAGCAAGTTAGATCATCTTGTTTTACCAACTTTATCAGGTGCACTTATTTCAACTGTTGGAATTTCACAATATTTACGCAGTGAAATTATTGATACAAAAGTAAAAGATTTTGTAAGAACAGCTAGATCAAAAGGTGTTCCTGAATCTAAAGTTTATTCTAGACATATTTTACGTAATTCATTTTTACCAATCGCTGCATTTTTAGGTTATGAGATTACTGGTTTAATTGCTGGTTCTGTATTTTTAGAATCAATTTTTGGCTATCCAGGAATTGGGCAACTGTTCGTCAAATCCGTTATGTTACGTGATTTTACTGTTGTAAATGCGCTTGTTTTAATGACATGTCTTGCAACACTTTTTGGGACATTAATCTCAGATATTATTCTAAGCATCGTAGATCCACGTATACGGATTGAATAGGGTAGGTGAAATTTATGGAATTAAAAATCGAAAATCAAACTCATATTACTGAGCAACGAAAAAGTCCATCAGGATTTAGTGTCATTTGGGCTGAATTTAGACGAGATAAGTTAGCTTTAGGTTCTCTTATCGTGCTTGGTCTAATAATAATAAGTGTGTATGGTACTTCGCTTATTCTAGATCAAGATCAAATTGTTAAAGTAGACTTTCTATCAATCTATCAACCTCCTTCCTCTACTCATTGGTTAGGTACTGACTACGGGGGACGCGATATATTTGGACAACTAATAATTGGGACAAGAAATTCCTTTACTATTGGATTTTTCATCACAATTATTACAAATCTACTAGGCCTAGCATTAGGTTTAATAGCTGGTTATTTTGGTGGTTGGGTAGACAGTGTCGTAATGCGTATTATTGACTTTTTCTTATCCTTACCAACATTAATGTTAATTATTGTATTCGTAACAGTTGTACCTAAATTCTCAATCATAAATTTTGTCCTTATTATGAGTCTTTTTTTATGGACAGGTAAAGCAAGGTTAATTCGTTCAAAAGTATTATCAGAGAGCGAATTAGATTATGTGGCAGCAGCTAAAGCAATTGGCACACCGAATTGGAAAATCATTATCTCACACGTTTTACCAAATGTAAGCTCTTTAATAATCGTTGCATTCACTTTAAACCTAGCAGGAAATATTGGAATTGAATCTGGTCTTACCTTCCTTGGATTTGGTTTACCAGAAAGTACGCCAAGTTTAGGAACACTAGTTAGTTATGCAACAAATCCTGATGTTTTACAAAATAAGTTGTGGATTTGGTTACCTGCATCGTGCATGATTTTAGTGCTCATGCTGAGTATAAATTTCATCGGTGAAGCGCTAAAGCGTGCAGCTGATGCTAGACAAAGAAGAGGTTAATTAAAAAATAAGGAGAGTGGAAATATGAAAAATGCAAAAAGCTTTACTAAAGTATTAAGCGCAATGGCAGTATCTATGATGATTCTTTCAGCATGTAAAGGTGGCGACACAAAGACTTCAACTACTACTAAGCAAATCGATCAAGCTGCTTTTCCAATTAAAGTTTCAAATAACAAAAAATCGATTTCAGGTGGCATTTTAAAATATGGTTTAGTTTCAGATACGCCATTTGAAGGTATCTTAAATACAGTTTTCTATGAAGGCGATCCAGATTCTCAAGTTCTTCAATTCTTTGATGAAGCACTTCTTTCAACAGATGAAAACTATATTTATGACCAAGATGGTGCTGCTACATATAAATTAAGCGATGACAAAAAGACAATCACATTAAAAATTCGCGATAATGTAAATTGGACGAATGGCGATCCAGTTACAGCAGAGGATTTAGAATATTCTTATCTTGTAATTGGTAACCCAAAATACACAGGTGTACGTTATGACTCACAAATGTCTATGATTGAAGGTATGGAAGATTACCATAACGGAAAGGCAAAAAACATTTCCGGCGTTAAAGTAATTGATCCTAAAACAATTTCAATTACATTTAAAGAAGCTAACCCATCTGTACTTACTGGATTATGGACTAACCCACTACCTAAAAAATATTTAGGCAATGTGCCTATCGATAAATTAGCATCATCTGACCAAATTCGTAAAGCTCCTATCGGCTTTGGACCATTTAAAATTAAAAAGATCACTCCAGGTGAAGCTGTAGAGTTCGAAGCGAATAAAGATTACTGGAACGGTGCTCCAAAACTTGACGGTGTACTTTTAAAAGTTGTTAATCCAACTATTGCTACATCTTCTCTAGCTAACGGAGATATCGATATCGCTTCTGTTTCAGCTGACCAATATGATCAAGCTAAAAAATTAAAAAATATCTCATTAATCGGTAAAACTGAGTTAGCTTACTCTTACATTGGATTTAAATTAGGTCATTACGATGCGAAAAATGGTGTAAACGTAATGGATAATCCAAAATTCCAAGATAAGCGTGTACGTCAAGCAATGGCTTATGCCCTTGATAACAAATCAGTTGGGGAAAAATTATACAAAGGATTACGAGTGCCTGCAACATCTGTAATTCCACCATCATTCCCTAAATACTTTGATAAAGCATTAAAAGGATATACTCATGATCCTGAAAAAGCTAAAAAATTACTAGACGAAGCTGGTTACAAAGATGTAACTGGAGATGGCTTACGTGAAGATCCGAACGGAAAACCATTTAAAATCAACTTCGCTTCTATGAGTGGTGGCGATATCGCTGAACCATTAGCACAATTCTACTTACAATCTTGGAAAGAAGTTGGCTTAGATGTTCAATTATTAGATGGACGTTTACATGAGTTCAACTCATTCTACGATATGGTAGAAAAAGATAATCCAAAAATCGATATTTTCGCAGCAGCTTGGGGAACAGGTTCTGACCCAGACCCATCTGGAATCTGGGCGAAAAATGCACCATTCAACTACGTTCGTTGGGTAAATAACGACAATGATAAACTATTAAAAGAAGGTATTTCAGCAAAAGCATTTGATGAAAAATACCGTCAAGAAGTATACGATAAATGGCAAGAGCTTGTAAATGACGAAGTGCCAGTTATCCCTACTCTATTCCGCTTCGGTTTAGATGGAGTTAATAAGCGCGTTAAAGGCTACGACTTAACAGCTGGTCAAGGCTTCCAAGGTCACTTACAAGACATCACTGTAACAAGTAAAGAGTCTGAAAAAAATAAATAAGCTGTAAAAAATGTAACTGTCCCTTAAGTCAATGTACTTTTGGGACAGTTCTTTTTTGTGTATAACTCATAATGAATACATAGCCATAACAGTAAATATGTGGATAAGTAACCACCCTCTTCCTTTCTCTATTGATTTACTAAAAGTTATTAACAAGACCTACCAACATTTGTTGATATTTAATGCAGGATCAGTTAAAAACAGTATTAAGATTATCAAAACAGTGGATAAGTAGCCGCTTTCCTCTTTAAAATCAAAAAAATAGTAATGAAAATATGCACACTGTTGATAAAATTGTGAACTTTGTTAATAAAGTAGTAATTTTTATTCAATACGCTAAACCCGATCAACAATTCAAGAAAAAAAAACTCGCTAGTAGTAACTTACTAGCGAGTTTTCAGAGTGTTGAAATTTAAAATGTTCAATAGGGAAAACGAACATTAAATTGAACTTATTTATATATAATCATTTTTTGGATGATATATCATTGGTTTTAAACGTTAATATTTTAAGCATTTTTATGATTCAAAATCACTAGTAATGATTTTTTTCTGAAGTTAAAAATATTATGAGCAAATTTTAGAAAACAAATTCAGTTGATTGGTTTAATTAAAGTTCGATATTAGTTGACCTACAAGCTGATTAATACACAACGGTTAGGTTACTCTAAGTAAAGGATTTTGGATTAGGGTTTATTGCAGACTTTTTTTTATGAATAAGTTGATTGGAACGAAAGGGTGCTCGACTCCTATGGGATTTGCGGGAAGGCTGAGACCCCNNGTAGTGGAAATCAACATCACTCTACTCCTTTTACGAAAATTTGGTAATTTAATTGACAAGGTTTTTTTTCAACAGCGTAAAAAACTCGCTAGTAGTAATTTACTAGCGAGTTTTCACAAACTATTGAGACAATCTCAAAAAAATTATTAACTTACTTTTTTACTCACTTCTTGCTCATGTTTTTCAATCTTATGCTTAGCAGAGAAATGATAATAGATTAAACATGCAATCATAAATGGAACACCACAGTACAATGCAATACGTTGGTCTGGGATAAATGCAAGGCTAATAATTACAGCCACATTTAAAACAAAAGCAACGATTGGAACGATTGGATAAAGAGGCGTTTTATATTTTAAATCCTCTAATTTTCCACCTTCTTGAATGTATTTCTTTCTACCTAAAAGATTTGATAATGCAATGCTTGCCCAAACGAATAAGCAACCAAATCCTGCAATTGATAGTAGCCATAGATAAACCGTGTCTTCAGCATAAATACCACATAATAGAGATAAGCATCCAAAGAACATACTAAAAGTTAAAGCGTTTAATGGTACACCTCTTTTAGATAGTTTTCCTAATTTCGAACTAACCATTCCTTTTTGAGCCATTGAATACATCATACGAGATGTTGCATATAAACCTGAGTTAGCAACTGATAGCACTGCTGTAATAATAACAAAGTTCATAATATCAGCTGCATATGGAATACCGATGTTATCAAATACTACTACGAATGGACTATCTACTAAGCCAGCTTTCTCCCAAGGGAATAAGCCTGCTAAAACAAATATTGATAAAATAAAGAATACTAGAATTCGCCATACAGTGTTATTAATCGCTTTAGGTACAGCTTTTGCTGGATCTTCACTTTCACCAGCTGCAATTCCTACTAATTCACTTCCCTGGAATGAGAAGTTAACTGCAACCATTGTAATCATAATTGCTAGAAAGCCATTCGGGAAAAGTCCACCATGGTCTGTAAAGTTAGAAAGCATTGGAGCCTTTGTCCCTTCCATTGGTACAAAGCCAAACATTACTGCTCCACCTAAAATAATAAAAAGAACAATTGTTACTACTTTAATACTTGCAAACCAAAACTCAACTTCAGCAAAGGATTTCGTTGAAAGTGCATTTACTGCGAATAATAATACCCCAAATACTACACACCAGATCCAAGTCGGTACATCTGGAAACCATCTCTTCATTAACATACTAACTGTAATTAACTCTAAACCGATTGTTACCGACCAGTTTAACCATGCCATCCATCCAACTACATAGCCTGACGCTGGTGAGATATATTTAGTTGCATAAGTTTGATAAGAACCAGCATCTGGTAAATTAACTGCTAATTCTCCTAAACATAGCATTGTTAAATACATTACGAATCCACCTACTAAGTAGGCTAATATTGCTCCACCTGGGCCAGCTTCACTAATTGTATAACCTGATCCCATAAACAATCCTGTCCCAATTACTCCCCCAAGAGCAATCATAAACAAGTGTCTGCTTTTAAGCTCTTTCTTTAACCCCTGTTCTTGTTGTTTCATGAAAGTCCCTCCTCTAGATGTAAATTGTGCGTATAAGTTAAAATATTCTGATATAACAGAATATAAGTTCCCATACTTCCCTTAACGAACACTAAAACGCTTTAAACCAACGTATTTTAAGACTAAATTTTCAGATAATATCTGTAAGCGTATACAAATTTATTGTAACGAAATAATATCTTAATTATAAAAATAGATTTTATTATCTGTCAATACAATATAAGTGCTCCAGATGGAATTTCCACCTGGAGCAAACCTATTAGTCTATTAAACCCATCCACGGAAACGAGATGCTTCCGCCATTTTGCGAATACCAACCATATATGCAGCTAATCTCATATTAACTTTGCGGTTAACTGAAGTTTGGTAAACACTATCAAATGAACGCACCATTTTTTCACGAAGTTTTTGAGCAACTTCTTCATCTGACCAGTAGTAACCTTGGTTATTTTGAACCCACTCAAAATAAGAAACAGAAACTCCACCAGCACTTGCTAGTACGTCTGGAACTAGTAAAATTTCACGCTCTGTTAATATTTTAGTAGCTTCTAGAGTCGTAGGACCATTTGCAGCTTCAACTACGATTGATGCTTTAATATTGTGAGCATTTTCAATTGTAATTTGGTTTGAAATTGCAGCTGGAACTAAAATATCACAAGGTTTTTCAAGTAATTCTTTATTCGAAATTACATCAGTAAATAAATTAGTTACTGTTCCGAAGCTATCTCTTTTTTCTAGTAAGCTATGAATATCTAAACCGTCTGGATCGTATAATGCGCCAAGTGCATCAGAAATACCGACTACCTTTGCACCTGCTTCAACCATGAACTTCGCTAAGAAGCTACCCGCATTTCCAAATCCCTGAACAATGACACTAGCACCCTTTAAATCGATTCCCTTACGTTTAGCAGCCTCTTCGATACAAATCGTAACACCTTGAGCTGTAGCTGTTTCACGTCCTTCTGATCCACCTAATACAAGTGGTTTACCAGTAATAAATCCAGGAGAATCAAATTCTTGAATTCTACTATATTCATCCATCATCCAAGCCATAATTTGTGGGTTAGTGTATACGTCTGGAGCAGGAATATCCTTTGTTGGTCCAACGATTTGACTAATCGCACGAACATATCCTCTACTTAAACGCTCTAACTCATAAATTGACATTTTTCTTGGATCACAAATGATACCGCCTTTTCCCCCACCGTATGGTAAATCAACGATACCGCATTTTAAGCTCATCCACATTGATAAAGCTTTTACTTCGTCCTCATTAACCTCAGGATGGAAACGAATTCCACCCTTTGTAGGACCTACAGCATCATTATGTTGTGAACGATAGCCAGTGAAAATTTTCACTGAGCCATCATCCATTCTTACCGGTATTTGAACTGTTAAAAATCGTAATGGTTCTTTTAATAACTCATAAAGTTCTTTTGAATAACCAAGTTTATGAAGTGCTTCTGAGATTACTTCTTGAGTAGACTCAATTAATTCTCTGCCTTCTTCTTTGATTTTGTTTTGTACTTCATTTTGTGGGATTGTAGTTGTCATTTTTATCGCTCCATTTATACAGTTGCTTTATATTGGCTAAATACTTCGTTAATTTGTTGAATTGACCAGTCTAAATCTTCTTTTGAAATAATTAATGGTGGTGCAAAACGAATTACTGTATCATGTGTTTCTTTACATAATAAACCTTGTTTCTTTAATGCTTCACAATAAACACGTGCTGGTACATGAAGTTCAACACCAATAAATAATCCACGTCCTCTAACTTCTTTAATATGAGGATGATCGATTTCTTTTAATTTTTCCATAAAGTAGTTTCCAAGCTCATTTGAACGCTCAGCTAACTTCTCTTCTTCAAGAACTTCTAAAGCAGCTACAGAAACTGCACAAGCTAAAGGATTGCCACCAAATGTAGATCCGTGAGAACCTGGCTCAAATACGCCTAAGATTGAACGATTTGCAGCAACACATGAAATTGGGAATACTCCGCCACCAAGTGCTTTACCTAAAATGTACATGTCAGGAGTTACTCCATCCCAATCACACGCAAAAGTTTTACCAGTTCTACATAAACCTGTTTGAATTTCATCTGCAATAAATAATACGTTTTCGTTTTTACAAACTTCAGCTACTTCAGGTAAGAACCCTTCTTTAGGGATATTAATTCCAGCTTCACCTTGAATTGGTTCGATTAAGAATGCAGCAGTATTAGGCGTAATTGCAGCTTTTAATGCTTCAATATCGCCATACGGAATTAACTTAATTCCTGGTAAGAATGGTCCAAATCCACGTTGATAATCTTTTTCTGATGATAAAGAAACTGCAGCCATCGTACGTCCGTGGAAGTTTCCAACACAAGCAATAATTTCAGCTTGGTTTTCTTCTACCCCCTTAACATCATAAGCCCATCTTCTAGCAGCTTTAATAGCTGTCTCAACAGCTTCAGCACCAGTGTTCATAGGTAAAATCATATCTTTGTTAGTAACTTTTGCTACCTTTTCATACCACTCACCCATGTTTTCACTATAGAATGCACGAGAAGTTAATGTAACTTTGTCAGCTTGATCTTTTAAAGCTTGGATAATTTTTGGATGACGATGCCCTTGGTTTACAGAAGAATATGCACTTAACATATCTAAATATCTGTTACCCTCTGGGTCTGTAACCCAAATACCTTCAGCTTTAGAGATTACTACTGGAAGTGGATGATAGTTATTTGCGCCATATTGATTTGTTTGGTCAATGATCTTTTGAGAATTAGTTGTCATTTGAGTTCCCCCAATATTATTGATTAATTTTTTTAGTTTCTTACTAAAATAATAAGCAATTTCCGTGCCAAACATGTTAAATAAATTAAAATTCACAAAATGTACTTATTCTAAGCGTTATACATCCTTCTGTATGTTACCGTTTTCAATTTACTGCAAAATATTTTTGCATTCAGGCGCAAAATTAATTAAAATATGCATAGAATATTTGCAGCAAAAAAACGATTAACAAAGAAAATTAGCACATTCGGAAAAAAACTGCCTTTTTATCTTACCAAAAATAGTTAGAAGTGCAAATTTTTTCTATTGTTACTATGAAAAGAGAGAATTATATGAAAAATGATAAGCAAAACTTTTTAGCTGTTGATGAATTATTACAATTAATATTAGAAGAAATAGATATCGGTATACATGTAGTTGATCAAGATGCAAATACAATGGTGTATAACCGGAAAATGATGGAAATTGAAATGATGAATGAAGAGGATGTCTTACATAAAAATCTTTTAGATGTCTTCACGTTTCAAAAAAACCAATCGAGCACCTTACTTGATGCCCTCCAAAAAGGTAAAGTACGAAAAAATATTAAACAATCTTATTTTAATAATAAAGGAAAAGAAGTTACGACAATCAATGATACTTACCCAATAATGAAAGAAAATAAAATTATTGGAGCGATCGAAATGGTTCGCGACGTGACGGAATTGAAGCAATCTGTGCAAGAAGGTATACTTCAAAACCGAAATACACGTTATACATTTGAACAATTAATCGGAACATCCGAGTCATTTAAAAACATAATAGAAGATGCAAAAAGATCTGCCAAAACTTCTTCCTCCGTATTAATTGTTGGAGAAACTGGAACAGGTAAAGAACTATTCGCTCAAAGTATTCATAATGCCAGCAAAAGAGCAACAAAGCCATTCATTTCTCAAAATTGTGCCGCACTTCCAGAATCCTTAATTGAAAGTATTCTTTTTGGGACAAAAAAAGGAGCATTTACTGGGGCAATTGATAAGCCTGGATTATTTGAAGAGGCAAATGGTGGAACATTACTATTAGATGAAATTAATTCACTTAGCCCTAACTTACAGGCTAAACTTTTAAGGGTTATTCAAGAACGTAAAGTTAGAAGAATAGGTGATATTAACGAAAAAGAATTAGATGTCCGAATTATCGCTACGATCAACGAAGACCCTATTGAAGCAATCGCGAATAATCATTTACGTAAAGACTTATATTATCGTCTAAGTGTCGTATCATTATTTCTACCGCCACTACGTGAACGCTTCGAAGATATATTGTTGTTAGCAAACTTTTTTATTCAAAAATATAATCGTCTTTTTGGCCATCGGGTAACTAACTTAGATGAAAATGTAACAAACTTTTTCCTTAATCATAACTGGCCAGGTAATATACGCGAACTTGAACATATGATTGAAGGTGCAATGAACTTAGTAGAAAATGAAACAACTATATCTGCAACTCATATACCATCTAGGTTTTTTAATGAAAATAGAAATACAAGTACTACTCCAGTCGTTCAACGACAAAAAGACGTTACATTACAGGTAGAATCAATAGATGAAAAATCAAATTTAAAAAATACTTTATTGAACAAAGAAAAACATCATATTATGAATGTTTTAAATGAACATAACGGCAACATTACTCAGGCTGCAAAACAATTAGGCATCAGTAGACAAAACTTACAATATCGAATTCGTAAGTTTAATTTATTGAATGATTAAATTTTAATAAATAGAAAGATTTGTATTAAATAACTTTAATTTTTAAATTCAGTATAAAATACATTTTGCCCAAACCTTCCACTTTTGTCCTGCATATTTTGGTTATGTAAGACTCATAAGTAAAGGAGGTTTTTTATATGTCGAATGAACATGAGTATCGTCCACATGGATTTGGTGGCGGTGGCTTTGGACACGGTGGCTTCGGAGGTTTTCATGGAGGATTTGGCGGATTTGGTAGACCTGGATTTGGATTTGGTAGACCTGGATTCGGATTTGGATTTGGACGTCCATTTTTCCGTCCGTTCTTCCGTCCATTTTTTCCATTTTTCCCATTTTGGGGCTTTGGTGGTTATGGTTATGGCTATGGCTATCCTTACTCTTATTGCCCACCAGGTTACTATTGTCCTCCCCCTTATTACTACTATTAATGTAAAAATAAAAAATATAAAAGAGAAGGTTTTTATACCTTCTCTTTTCTTATAATGAGATTGTTGAGTAACTTCCTAAAACTTCTACACTAAAGCCTAAAGCCTCTAATTCTTGCTTTACTCCAGGTAATAATACGTCATCATAGCCCATCTCAACATCAACAATGAAAAAGTAATTTCCTAATCCAGTTTTCGTCGGGCGGGACTCAATTTTTGAAAGGTCAATCTGTCTCCAAGCAAATGCTGAAAGTACTTGGTGAAGCGCACCAGCACGATTCTCCGGCATATTAATAACTAGAGTTGCCTTAGTATGTTTAGGTTCAAAATAATTCGTTTCCAGTTTCGCATTATGTCTTTGTAAAACAATAAATCTCGTGTGATTATATGAATTTGAATGAATATCTGAAGCAACAATTTCTAACCCATATTTCTTTGCAGCAAATTCGTTAGCGATCGCAGCTATACACTCATTAGATTGCTCACTAACCATTTTAGCCGCAGCACTTGTAGAAGTAACTGGTTCTAATTTTGTATATTTATATTGATTATGCAAAAATGTGTGACACTGAGCTAACGCATGAGAATGAGAATAAATCACCTCAATATCTTTTACTCGATGTGCTTGTCCTTTTGCCATCAATAAATGCTGTCTTATCGGTATAATAATTTCACCAACCATTTTTAATGGCTGTTCATGTACAAGATAATCAATTGTTGTAGTCACAGATCCTTCAACCGAATTCTCTATTGGAACGACCACTAAATCAACTTCCCCTTCAGCTACATTATCCATACAAACAGGAATACTAGAATAAGCAATATGTTCATCATTCTTAAAAACAGACCGAACAGCAACATGTGTAAAAGTCGCCTCAGGACCTAAATACCCAACCTTCACGTTCCCACTCCTTTTAATTTTTAATTATACTAAAAAGAGTTAAGATTAAAAGTAAAAAGTTTAATTTTTAGAAATTATCTTACAAATTTCGCAAACACCTGCATTAAAGGCTACTTTGACGAATCTTTAACGTTGTAGGAACAATCACTTTTTTGGCTACTTTCCTACCTAAAAGTCTTTCCATTAATAAATCCACTGCAGATTCACCCATCAATTCAGTGTATACCTTCAAAGTACTTAAACTAGGAAAAAGATATTTTGAAAACACGAAATCATTCATCCCAATTAGATTTACACGCTCTGGCACTGATATTTTTGCTTCATGAAGTGCTCTTAAACATCCGACAGCCATCGTATCACAACCTATTATAAATGCTGTTGGCAAATCTCCACCTTGTTCTCGTATTGCTTTGTTCATCAAATTAAACCCTGCTTCAGCTGTAAATTCACTTAAGTACAGATTCTCTTTTCGAAAGAGCCCCTTTTCCTCTAAATAACTTTTATATGTTTTTACTCGAGAATTAATTTTTTGACCTTGCTTCTTATCATACTCGCGTCCACCAATATATCCGATTTTTTGATGTCCATGCGATATAAAATGATCTAAAACTTTTATAATAGCATTCTCATAATCTGTAACAACAGAATCGTATTTCTCTTCATCTGGTGAAAAATCAACAAAAACGATATTTTTCGATACTTTTTTCAATGAACTAATTTGCTGATCATCAAACTTACCTAATGCAATCACACCAAGTATTTGCTCATCTAACATCCCCTTTTCATTCCCACGAAAAAAAGTAGAAATGTGCAGGGAATTTTGTTCACACTTATTTTCAATTCCAAAACGAATTAGCATATAAAAGAGATCACTTAATTCTTCATTTCCATTATCACCTTTAACAAGTGCGATTTTTGCAATATTCTTTTTTACTTTCGATTTTTTCTTATATGAAAGCTTTTCTGCTGTTTCAAAAATTCTTTGTTTTGTATCGTCACTTACTGATAGTGCTGGGTCATAATTAAGCACTCTTGACACAGTCGCAATCGATACACCTGCTTTTTCGGCAATTTCTTTAATTGTAGTCATTACAACTCTCCTCGTAACCTTCCAATCTGAATTGTTTTCGAAACTATTACTTTAATTTTAACAGTTCAAGGTTGTACGATTATTCATTAAATATGGAGAATTTTTTACATATTTTATTTTCTTTAAATCAAGATCGTATAATTAAGTTTTATTTAAGCAAATTTGAAATATTATAATTTACAGGAGGAGAATTTAATTTTCCGGAGTAATCTTAGTTGTTTTTTACTTGTTGAAAATATTGATGTGGTTTCTCGTTTCTATTCGTATAAAGTTTTTAACATTGTATCTGTTAAAGCTTCAACTGATTTAGTTGAGGATAGTCCGACTTCATTTGGAAGATTACTGTAAATCAGTATGTCCATCCCCCTATTAATACGATACCCTGCTTGTTTTAAATAACTTATCACTTTCTTTAAGTAGCTAGTCCAGTCATGCTTTATTTCGTCACCTAAATCATTTAAAGAAATTTCAATGATTCCTAAATCTTCAAAGTTTAAGGATACTAATTTAATTAATTGTGTCTCTGTTCTAGATAAAAGCACATAAATGCCTAATGATTGTGAAGCATGGTGACCTTTTCCATCAAAGTCTGTAATTTCTTCGATTTCGTCAGTATGGCCAGATACAAAAAAAACGCGTAAATTAGAATGACTGTAATACTGATTGTAAACTGTTACTAAGTCTTTAACATTCATTTCCTTATCACTCCTATAAATTAAAATTTACTAAAATGGAAGGATTTTTTACTTAGTTTTTTATTCTGTCACAATTAATGTTCATATAAGAAAAATAACGAAATTCCCAATTGGTTTAAAGCTTTTTGGGCAGTAGTTCTATTAGATTATTAATAGTAATTTTTTTACATTTTTTACTAGTCGGATCATTTTTAGAGTTATACCTAAATAATAATAGAAATAAAATTCACTAAAAAACTCGAACGTTTACAATACCGCACCAATTTTATTTACTTGTTGAAAGAAATAAGTTTATTACTTTCAGAAAATTTAATAAACTATATATAGAGAGTTCGATTTGATATAAAAAGAATTAAGAAGTGTAAGACTTACAATTTATTAAAAGGGGGTCTTAATCATGTCAGGGTTTGATGCAGGTTTTGATATTTTTAAAATTATCGCTTTCGTATTTCCAATCATTTTCGTCTTCGTTTTTGCAGGTATATTTTTTGCACTAATAAAAGGATTAAAGCAATGGAATTATAATAATAAACAACCCAAATTAATTGTCCCAGCAAAAATAGTTACTAAAAGAATAGATTATGTTCAGCGTGCTAATACGAACCAGTTCGCTCATTCCTCTACACATTATTATGTTACACTTGAGGTCGAATCTGGAGACAGAATTGAATTTCAAATTGATGGATTCATTTATGGTCAATTAGTAGAAAATGATACAGGAAAGCTAACTTTCCAAGGAACGAGATTCATAAACTTTGAGCGACAATAATTTCTTTTCGGGGTGGAATAATGAATGTTTTCATAAGTGGTGCCACGGGTTTTTTAGGAAAACATACTACTAAAAAATTAAGTGAAATGGGCTATTCCGTTATAGCCTTTGGAAGAAATGAGGAAGCAGCTAAATTTTTCAATAAGATGGAAAATGTCACCTTTGTTAAAGGAGATTTGAATGACCCTGTCTTATTAGAAGAAAAAATAAAGAATGTAGACTATGTAATCCATTGTGCTGCACTTGCAGCACCTTATGGACGTTTTTCTGATTTTGAAAAAACAAATGTTGAAGGAACAAAAAATATTGTTCAAGCTTCACTTTCAACAGATTTAAAAAAGTTTATTAATATTTCGACCCCGAGTGTGTACTTTACTAGTGAGAGTCGTAATGATGTTAAAGAAAGTGATCCGCTGCCATCAAAACACTCTAATTTCTACGCTAAAACAAAACATATGGCAGATTTAATCATTGAAGATGCAATCGAAAAAGGACTACCTGCAATCTCACTAAGACCTAGACAAATTTTTGGTCCCTTCGATCATACGATTTTCGGAAGATTTATACAGATAAATGAAAATGGCGGAATTCCATTAGTTCATAAAGGACAAGTTCTAATGGATTTTACTTATATCGATAATGTTGTCGATATGATTATCGCTTGTATGAATGCAGATGATGCCTTTAATGGTAAATACTACAATATTACAAATGATCAACCTATTTATTTAATTGACGTGCTTAAACAGCTCTTCTTCGCCTTAAATAAAGAGTTGAATACAAAAAACATCTCACCAAAACTACTATCATTTATCGCCTTGAATTCAGAAATAATTGCGAGGATTACGAACAAGCCACCAAAGGTTTCCAAGCATATTGCCAACTTCTTAAGCTACGACTATACACTAAACATTGAAAAAATCAAAAATGACTTAAACTATGAACCTAAAGTTTCAATTAGTGAAGGTATTAAGCGTTATGCTGACTGGTACTTAACGACAAATGATCGAAAGTAAGTAAAAACTAAAAACAAGCTAAAGTCACCTAAATTAATTATATTTTAGTGATTTTAGCTTGTTTTTGATCGGACTTATTTGAATCTAGTAAATTTATATTGATTTGGCCATTGATTAGAAGGTCTAGGCGGTTTATTTGTAGTTTTGTCATTTTTATTTGCAGTTTTAGGATTTTTAATTGCAGTTTCGAGGATTTTATTTGCACTTTTACCACTTTTATTTGCAGTTACTTTTTCTACGCACCCAACTAAAGCAATGTTAATATCAATCTCAAACTATCTTATCTTTATAAAAAACTCGATACAAATCTATTTAATAGACGTTTGTATTTCCTTAATATTTAAAGACCATAATCCACTATTTAGAATTGTATCTGCCTCTACTATATTTAAGCGCTCTTTGAATATTGGTCCATCAATTACAAACGTATGATATTCGCCGCTCTCGCCCATTAAACAGATTTCTTTGCTAATGAACAGTTGTTTTAAATCTTTATTTAAGCTCTTACCTACGATTGTAGAATCGAAAATATTCTCTCTTGCCCTACAAATAATTGCATCGTATCCAGTCGCAAGCCATTGGTCCAGTAAATTAGTAGTTTCACTTTTCTTAATCCACACCGGGAACATCGGTTCAAGTCCCGCCTTAGTTGCAACTAGTTCATTCCATTGTCGATCTTCCTCGACATATAAAGTACCAAATGCAATCGCAGAAAGGTCAAATTGATCTTTTATTGTTTTAAGTCCATTAATCATTGACTCCTCGTATTTACCTGCTGAGTCAATCATGACAAGAGGAATTCCCATTGCATCTGCTTGCATTTGCAAGAAATCAAGTGGAGTCCCGTGCGCATGATTCCTCTCATCCTTTTTCGATACCATTGATACTAGACATGCCACTTCATATTTATTTTTAATTAGTAAATCTAATGCTAAACAACAATCCTTCCCACCACTCCAAGAAACTGCTACTCTACGGTTGTTCACTTATATCATTCTCCCTTAACATTAAAGCGATAGAAATAATTAAATTTCCATCCATAGCTTATCAAAAACAAATTTTTAGTTATTAATTTTTTAGTAAACTTTTAACGTATGTCATACCTTTTATTGCATAATCAAACCACTGTTGATCCCCGTATGGAATTTCAACCCATTCTCTCATAGGTTTCCCACCCATTGGGTCAAAGTTTTTTGCTCCGCTTAATTTTAAAGCTGTTGCAACATCTTCTGGCTTTAACTTTACAACAATATTAGGTTCATTATAGAACACAAAAACTTTACCTTGAATTTTTAATCCTTTATGGCCAAAGATACTTCCTTTTGATGCTTCATAGTGATTGATTAATTCCGTTCTTAGGCTTTCAAATCTTACTATTGTATCTTCCATTTTCACCATTCCTTTTTATCTAACGCTTTTCTTAATAAAAATATCTTATTAATGCCAATAACTTATTGATATAATTCAGTGTAATATCATCGTCTATACTAGTATATAGAAGCACCTGATTCAAATTTGGGGAGGTAATTAAATGGCCATCAACTTCCACGATGCACAAAATAATAAGACTTACACAACTAGAGAGGCTGATCAATCTTGGACTCAGTTAATGAGGGATAACATTGATTTGCATGGAAAAGACGCAGTTGATATAGGCTGTGGTGGAGGGATCTATTCGAAAGCTCTCACTAAGTTAAAAGTAAACCACGTTACGGCGGTAGATTTTTCAGAGGAAATGCTTAAAGGAGCTGCTGAAAACTGTATAGACTACAGTAACATTTCTTTTCGTAAAGGAGATGCATATCATACTAAACTTCCATCTTCAAGTTATGATGTAGTTTTGGAAAGAGCTTTAGTCCATCATTTAGATAATTTAAATACCTGTTTCAATGAGGCAAATCGTTTACTAAAAAAGAACGGAATATTAATCGTACAAGACCGGACGCCAGAAGATTGTTTACTTCCTGGAGATGATAGCCATTTACGAGGTTATTTTTTTGACCTTTATCCAAAATTGAAAACGAAAGAAATATCAAGAAGATATGATTCACAAGAAATGCGCACAGCATTAGAATCATCTGGATTTCATATAGAAAATACAGTAAAACTTTGGGAAACAAGACGCATTTATACTGACCTAGAATCACTTCGGAGTGATTTATTACTTAGAACAGGTCGATCAATTCTTCATGAACTCACTGATGAAGAGCTAAATCAATTAGTAAAATTCATCGATAATAAGCTTCAGCATCAATCTCGTATAATTGAAAAAGACTGCTGGACAGTTTGGTTTGCTAGAAAGAAATAATATTATGGACACAACTAATATTAACAGAAACGCTTAGTCTACTTCTAAGCGTTTTTACATTTTTGCATTAAAGTGTTACCATTTTAAAAATATAATCAATTATCCATTCACTTTACGTTCTTTAGGCTCAACCTTTGGTAGTTTAATTGTTACTTTTGTTCCTTCATCAACGCTACTCTCGAAAGTGATTGTTCCATTCATTGCTTCAATGATTCGAACAGAAACTGTTGTCCCTACGCCAGTTCCCTTTTCTTTCGTTGAATAGAAAAGTGTACCAATACGTGAAAGCTGTTCTTTAGTCATTCCTTTTCCATTATCTCTAATCGTAATAACCGTTTTATCTTTTTCTTCGTGTAGCTTCGTATGTACATATCCCCCTGAGCTAGTTGCCTCAATTGCATTTTTAATTAGGTTTATTAGTGCTTGTTTAAATTGATTTTTATCTGTATTGATAAATGTTTCGACTTCTGTATCCCCTTTTAATTTAACATTTTGCTTTAATGCTAAAGGAACTAATAAGGTGACTACATCTGAAACACATTGCTTTAAATTGAACGTTTCTACTTTTTCAAATTGTGGTTTTGCAAAGTTTAAATAATCATTAATGATTCCTTCTGCTCTACCTAATTCGCTTAATACTAGTGGCAAATATTCCATAGACTGATTGTCTTTGCTTTCTTGCATTAATTGTAGGAAACCTTTAACAACTGTAAGTGGATTCCTAACTTCATGAGCAATAGAAGCTGCCATTTCACTTAACGTATTAAGTTTCTCAGCTCTTTGTATTTCTTTATGAAGTATTTTATTTTCAATTAGTGTTTCAATCAGTTTTGCTCCTAAAGTAATTGCGATTAACTCTATAACAATAAAAATCAAAACTAACCCAAATAGTCTGTAATCGCTTTTAAAACTAATCTTATTTACGATTAAAAAAGTAAATAAGATTCCTAGTTGAACTAAAGCAGGCCATAAACTAATAAGAGCTGTTGCTAATATTCTCTGTTTAGGTTTAAATGTCCAAAACCATTTGAATAAAATTAAAGATCCTAGTGAGGATAAGGTAATACTGATGATACCAAATATGGTAGCGTCTCCACCTAAAATTAATCTAGCTAATAAGATCGCTAAAAAAGTCACGATCCCCCAGCGATAACCGCAATAAAGAAACGCAATCGTTAGTGGGATATATCTTAAATCCCAAAACAACCCATATGCTGGATATGGAAAGGCCATGCAAAAAAAACCGGCTACAGCCTGAAACATACCAAAAAGATAAATTTTATCTTTATAGCCATGCCTTTCATAAATAATACTGTATATTAATATTGGACTTAATATGATTAAAACATGTAGCAAAAGTTTTTCGATTAACACGTTTTTATCCTCACTAGATTCGAAATTTTCGAAATATAACTAACATAAATATAATACGACAATAATTCCAAAAATCCTTTATTTTCCCCTAATAACACACACTATTTTTCATATTCTGTCGATTAATATTTTTACAATTTGATTAATATTTTTACAATTTATAGATAGTGAAAAAGGTGCGTTTATAAGTTTAAACATTTATACTAGAAGTACCTTACCACTATCGTATGAAAGGGATCACTATGAATAAAAGAATCGTATTAAATATTATTTTGGTTATGATTTTCTTTTTCCTAATTAATTTTTACATAGGTATTAATGGATGGATTTATATTAATGCTTTGCTAAGTAAATGGATGAATCCAACAATAAAAGTAATCTATTGGATCGTATTTCTGTTAATAACTTTTGCGTACATTCTTTCAAGAGTTCTAAAAAGTAAGCTTCCTACATCATTCTTTAAACCGATCCATAAAATTGGAGCATACTGGTTAGCCATCTTTTATTATTTAATTTTCTTTGTCATCGTTGCTGATTTAGTTGGACTGATTTTAAGAGAATTTACATCTTTCAAACCAAGTAGTATAACTGTGATACTTGGAACAATTGTCATATTATTTGTCGCAAGCCTTATCGCAAAAGGTAGAAAAAGTGCGCTAGATACACAGATTGTACATTATGACATCAATGTTGAAAAAACAAATGAAAAGTATAAAGAACTATCAATTGTACTAGTTTCAGATTTACATTTAAGCACATTAGTCACCAATAAAAGATTAGCGTTTCTTGTTGAAAAGATTAATAAACTTTCCCCTGATTTAGTCTTAATTGCTGGAGATATTATTGATGAAGATATTACTCCATTTGTTGAGGAAAATATGATTCAAACGTTGAAAAAGTTAAAGCCAAAAATTGGTACATACGCAGTACCTGGTAATCATGATTATTATGGTGGACATTTAGATTTACTTGCCAAGCATTTAAAGGACGCTGGAATTCATATTTTATTAGATGAAAAAGAACTCGTTGAGAACAATTTCTATATCGTTGGACGTAAAGACCTTGCAAGTAAAAAACGCTTAGATTTACATGAACTACTTGAAGGAATCGATCATACAAAACCAATTATCTTACTTGATCATCAACCCTATCATTTAGAAATTCCAACACAATTAGGCGTAGATTTACAAGTGTCTGGTCATACACATCGCGGACAGTTTATGCCAAATCACTTAATTACCCGTCGACTTTATGAAATTGATTGGGGCTATTTACAAAAAGAACGCTCACACTTTGTCGTTTCATCAGGATTTGGAACTTGGGGACCTCCAATTAGAACAGGTAACCCTTCTGAGATTGTAACGATCACTGTTTCATTTTCTAATTAATTTAAATTAAGAGACCAAAAAAAACACTTTTTTGGTCTTTTTTTAATTAATTTTGTCATAATTTATCTATAAATAATTTTCTGAAAAGTGTAAAATATTATTGAAAGTTTCTTTTCAGAACGGAGATTGAAGCATGAAAAATACAGAGTACTACAACAAAAGGAGCCGTCGAATTTATATTTTCTTTATGGCTTCAATCACTTCCTTATTATTAGTAGGAATTACACTCTCTCCTTTAACTTTTAAGGATCATCCAATTGAACTTATTATTCAAATTATCTTAATGTTCATTGTTATTTTTGCTTTATTCAATTTTATTAAAAGAGATAATACTTTTTCGAAAGTATTATTTACGACCATTTCATCACTATATGTGTATATTAAATTTTGGACATACCCAGACACATCAACAATGTATAGTTTTGTAGCAATCATTCCAATTTTCACGATTTTTTTATATAATCGGATAGCATTTTATATCGGTTGGGCATTAAATATAATAATTGGCCCTACTTTTGTATTACTAATCTCATTCACCGATCTAAAAGAAAAATATTCTTATATAGCATTAGACCCTATCGGCAATATATTAGAATTCCTTTCCATACAATTAATACTCTTATTTGTATTTTTGCAAACAGAGACGAAGGTAATAGCTTTAGAAGCCAATTACAAGGAAATACAACAAGCGAAACAATTAAATTCGATTGGTCAACTAGCTGCAACGATTGCACATGAAATTCGTAATCCAATTACCGTCGTAAAAGGTTTTGCACAACTTTTTCAAAAAACAAAAACAATGAACCCAGACGAAAAATACTACGTAGATGCAATGCTAAAAGAATTAGAATACGCTCAAATTATTATTAATGATTATTTATCACTAGCAAAACCTCAAACTGAAACGCTACAAGTTGTAGAAGTAAATAAAGAAATATTGAAGGTAACTGATTTGCTTGCCTCCATGGCAAATAGCCAAAGCATCGGTTTCCATTTAAACTTAAACCAAATACTTTATACAAAAATAAATCCAATTGAATTTAAACAAGTTCTCGTTAACTTGATGAAAAACGCAATCGAATCGATGCATGATGCCGGTTTTATAACGATCAATCTCTTACAAGAAAATGAATATGCACTTATTGAAATCATAGACACAGGAATTGGAATGTCCCAAGAAACAGTTGATAAGCTCGGCACTCCCTTCTACTCACTAAAAGAAAGAGGCACAGGGATTGGGCTAACAGTTTGCTTCAATATAATCGAAAAGTTTAAAGGTAAAATTAAAGTAAGTAGTAAAGAAAATGAAGGATCCATATTTCGGATTTATTTACCTATTTGGCAAGGTGAAAATGAATGAAGAAAATTTGAAGTAGTCGACTCATGAGGACTTATAAACGCTAATATTTGTAATTAACTTACCCATAACAGTTTCATGAATAAGTTAAAATACTAGAAGACGATAATTCCTGAATATAACTAAAAAGAACAAAAAACTCACAAAAAAGTGAGTTTTTTTGTTGTACTCATATTAAAAATCCTTTGCAGTTTCCTTAGCTTTTTGAATTGCTTGTTCTTTAATTTCTTGTGCTCGGTCTGGGAATTGATTTTGACCTTCTACAAAAATTCCATTAAAGTCTTGAACACCTAAGAAGCCCATTATCACTCCAATATAACGATGTCCCATTTCTAGACCTGCAGCTGGTCCTTCTGAATAAACTCCTCCACGTGCCTGGATATGCAATGCTTTTTTACCACCTAATAATCCTTGAGGACCATTAGAAGTATATTTGAAAGTTTTACCAGCAACGCAAATTGCATCAATATAGTTTTTCATAATTGGAGGGAATAAAAAGTTCCATAAAGGTGTTACAAATACATATTTATCTGCTTCAGCAAATTGAGTAACAATCTCATTTAGTCTGCCTACTTTTGATTGCTCTCCTGAAGAAAGTGTATCAAAAGATCCTCCAGATTGAAGTTTCCCCCAGCCTGCAAACACTTCAGCATCAATATGAGGAATCGTTTCATTATAAAGGTCAATATGTACTACTTGATCATTAGGATGTGCAGCTTTATAACTCTCGATAAAAGCATCACCAACCGCCATACTGTACGAAGTAGACTTATCGTGAGGATGTGCTGTGATATACAATAGTGTCGTCAAACGTATTTCCACCTTTCATTCTTTAACTTATTAAAAGCACGATATTATCATCTGTCATTTCTAACTAAACAATACAAATATTTATAAAAAAAACCTTTACTCGAGTGGTAAAGGTTTTTGTGTTTAGACAAAGTCCAAAATATTTAATTTAAAACTGAATTATTATTTCGCTTTAAATATCCCAAAAGGTTTCCCTACAGGTAAAAATTCTCTTCCAAAGTGACTATTTAAAACAGCTGCAGCCGATCCATAAAATGACATAATTGCTATTCCTAATTCACTATATGCTGCAAAAGTATGTGTAGCTTCTTCCATAAAGCCTAATGTACTTAATGATAACCCAATAAATAAACAATCAATTAATACAAAAATAATAAATAATACCTTATGAGTTTCCATTGCACCGATTGTCATAAAAATTGAAAAGATTAAATATCCTACAAAAGCAAAACCAAGTTGCTTAACATCAGCCGCTTTCATTAATGCTTCTCCAAAAACACCTAATTGGATTAACCAAGTAGTACCAACAGCTAACCAAAAGAATGCATATGCTCCAAATGCTGTTGCTCCAAATACATTATTATGTTTAAAATCCTGGATACTCGCAAATAATTGTGCAATAGCACCTAAAAAAATCGCCCACGGTAATACTAATGAAACACCATCAGTAATTCCTAATTTTTGTGTTGAGGCAACAAGCGTTACCATCGCTAAACCGAATAAACCAATTGCAGATGGATCTGCAGTAGTTATTTTAATTTGTTGTTCTTTCATTGATGTAAATCCTCCTAAAATTTTAAACAGACTAAACTATACTACTATAAAATTTTAGGGATTAATATAGCTTTTTTTCGCTTTTAAATAAGAAAGCACTTTCTTTTAAAAAGAAAGCGCTTTTTACCAAAAATTACTTTTTATGTCGTTTTGCATAACCGCATCTTTTGCATAATTCTTCCACTGCACATCGCCTTGAGAAACCATCATAGATTGCTCGTGCACGCTCAGAATTTAAAATATCTTCTAATGATGTCTCATAAATATTCCCTAATGGAATCTTCCCTTCGCTATCTAAACAACATGGTACTACTGTTCCATCAACTAATACACCGATCTGATCTCTTAAACCATAGCAGAATACATTTTCATCGATGATATCATTACCCATGTCTGGCCATTGGAACTTTTCTGCCATATTTAAATAAATTTTATCGCGCAGTTTAATATTATGTGTTTCCTGAAGTCTTTCACTTAAAGAAAAATCTAAATTTAATTTTTCCTCAAGTAAATTTAATATATCAATATTCAATGAGTTACTTGCTCTTAATTCTTCACTATCCATATTCCAAAGCCTAATTGCACAAATCATATCGCTTTTTTCATTCGCTTCATTAATGAAATTCGTAATATTTTCAATGTAATCGTGCAAATCCTTCGTTAAATCATTCGCCTCAAAACTATGAAGTGAAAAATTGATTTGTCTTAAACCTTTGGATTCAATTAATAAATCCTTTACCTTATTAATTAACGTACCATTCGTTGTTATGTTAACCTTCAAACCATTTTCATGGCTAATATCCAAAAATCTACCGAGCTTTGTATTTAAAAAGGGCTCACCCATCAAATGAAAATAAATATGATCCGTATAAGGTTTAACCGAATTTACAACATGAGTAAATGCTTTCTCATCCAAAAACTTCAACGGTCTCTCCAACGTTGGGCTCGGACAAAAATTACACTTCAAATTACATATATTTGTAATCTCTATATAAACTTTCTTAAATTTTCTCATTCTACTCTCCTAATTTAATTTATCTATATCCACATATCTCGTTCTAAAAAAACTCTAATCCTATCATACAATAATTTTTAAGATATTAATATTTCAACACTCTGTTCAATTTTTACCAACCGAACAGAATTGTAATCATTCTAAAACTTCATGAAATTGTTTAAATTTTATAATTATAGATTCAGTTTAATCTTAATTATTTTATTATAATTAAACTAGGCAATTGAATAGCATAGGGGAATTGGTTTTATCTTCTTTTCTACGCATTTTTGTAGAAAGGAGGTGCTGCCAATGCAAACACTTGAAATACTTACTCTAATCTTCATCGCAATGACTTTTGTCGTTGCATTGATCCAATTAGTAGTTAGTATTATAAACGCAACAAAAAAGAAATAGCCCCTATGCTTTTGCTCGGCATGGGCTACTTCTTAGAACTTACAAGATAAAACCATCTCGGCTTATTAAGTTGCCTAGAACGGGTGTAACAGCACTCGTTCTTTTTTAATATATGTTTATTATATCATACGATTCTTTAGATATACTTTGAGCGCATGAATTTTTTGTTAAATATAAGAAAATTCTTATATCGCTTTTCGTTGCATTGATCCAATTAGTAGTTAGTATTATAAACGCAACAAAAAAGAAATAGCCCCTATACTTTGACTGGGCATGGGCTACTTCTTAGAAAATTTCATAGATAAAACCATCTCGGCTTATTTAATTGCCTAGAACAAGTGTTACAGCACTCGTCCTTAATGATAATTTATCATAGTTTTTAATCGAAATTTATAAAGTATATGTTATTTGTGTGAATTGATAATATTTTACAATTCCAATCAGTTTTATTAGTATTCAATCGACAATTTTCCATATTTCCCGAGAAATTTCCTACCCAAGTTTTGACAAAATCAAAGTTTTTTTAAATAAAATTTGTTGACAGTTGTTTGTAATCTGTAATATTATTTGTTCATCGCAAAACAAACTAGTTTGATTTTATAAAAATTACAGCATTGAACATATTTGAAAATTTAATTTTAAAAGCATTGATGAGAAATAGTAAAAGTATTAAGTTCTTAAACAGAGAGTTCCCGGTTGGTGCGAGGGGCGTAAGACAATATTTTGAACACATCTCTGAGCTGAGCACCGAACCCTTTTTGGTAGTAGACTGTTTCCGGATTCCCTGCACCCGTTATCGTGCTAGAGTATAGCTTAATTGCTGCACTTGAAGAGGTTGGTATCGTGAGGTATCAATAAATAGAGGTGGAACCACGTGAGTAATACTCCCGTCCTCTAGCTATTCATATAGCTAGAGGTCGGGAGTTTTTTGTTTTTCAAGAATATTTTAAGGGAGAGAGTAAAATGAATAAAAAATTAATGTCAGCATTTATCATTTGTATGATTTCAATATTAGTTGTAACTGGTTGTGGAAAAGAAAAACGAAATGCAAACGAAGTAGTTATTGGATTAGATGATACTTTTGTACCTATGGGCTTTAAAGATGATAAAGGTAAGGTTGTAGGCTTTGATATTGATTTAGCAAAAGAAGTATTTAAACGTGAAAATATGAAAGTAACTTTCCAACCAATTGATTGGTCAATGAAAGAGACTGAATTAAAATCAGGAAATATTGATGCAATTTGGAACGGCTATTCAATTACAGATGAGCGTAAGAAAAAAGTAAACTTCTCAGATGCATATTTAAAAAATAGACAAGTTATTATCACCCTAGCAAATTCAAAAATAAAAACAAAATCAGATTTAAAAGGTAAAAATGTTGGGATTCAAGAAGGATCAAGTTCTTTAGATGCAGTTAATAAAGAGAAAAACTTAGTAAAATCATTTAACGGTAGTAAACCAGTATTATATGAAAATAACAACCAAGCTTTAATGGACTTAGAATCAAAACGTGTAGATGTGGTTGTAGCGGATGAAACATTAGCTAGATATTACATGAACAAAAGAGGCCAAAACAAATACAAAATTTTAGAAGATAACTTTGGTGAAGAAGAGTATGGAATTGGCGTTAGAAAAGATGATTCTGATTTACTTAAAAAAATTAACAAACAAATTAGTGCTATGAAAAAAGATGGTACTTACGACAAAATTTATAAAAAATGGTTCGGTACATTGAAATAAAAAGGAGCTTACGATCATGGAACAAATTACATCTTTATTACCTTCCATGCTTGATGGATTAAAAGTAACGCTAGAGGTTTTCTTAATTACTCTAGCGTTAGCAATTCCACTTGGAATCATCATTGCACTTGGAAGACTTTCAAATATTACAGCAATCAAATCAATTATTAGTTCTTATATTTTATTAATGCGTGGTACACCTCTACTTTTACAATTAATCTTTATCTTTTTTGGTTTACCATTAGTCGGAATTGTCTTTGACCGTTTTACAACAGTTATTATTGCATTTGTACTGAATTATGCAGCTTATTTTGGTGAAATATTCAGAGCTGGTATTCAATCAGTTGATAAAGGTCAATATGAAGCAGCAGAGGTTTTAGGCTTGAGTCGCAGTCAAACTTTTAAAAGAATTATTCTGCCTCAAATGACAAAGAAAGTATTACCTCCTGTTTCAAACGAAGTAATTACTCTTATAAAAGATTCAGCTCTTGTATATGTTGTTGGTCTTGATGATATGCTTCGTGTAGCTAAAATCGCATCTAATACAAGCGCATCACTACTGCCTCTTGTTTTCGTTGGTATTATTTATCTACTATTAACAGCAATATTAACAAATTTATTTAAACGATTAGAAAATCGATATTCATATTATAAATAAGGAGAGACTAAATATGTTAAAAGTAAATAACTTAACAAAACAGTTTAATAAACAAACCGTATTAAATGAAGTCTCTTTTGAAGTTAATAAAGGAGAAATCGTTACTCTACTAGGACAATCAGGAGCAGGTAAAACGACAATACTTCGTTGTATAAATGGCTTAGAAAACTTCGATGGCGGATCAATTGAAATAGATGGTCAAATGATAAAATCTAAAAAAGATCTTTTAAAAGTAAGAAAAAACGTCGGACTGGTTTTTCAAAACTATAATTTATTCCCACATAAAACAGTAATTGAAAATATTATTGAAGCCCCTACTCTTGTACTAGGTATGAATAAAGAAGAAGCTAAAAAAAGAGCAATAGATTTATTAAAACAAGTTGGTCTTAGTGATAAAGCAAATTCATTACCAAACGAGTTATCCGGTGGCCAGCAGCAACGTGTAGCGATCGCTAGAGCTTGTGCACTAGAGCCAAAAATTCTTTGCTTTGATGAACCTACTTCAGCACTAGATCCTGAACTAACGAACGGAATAGCAGAGATTATGAAAAAATTAGCAAAAGAAGGTATGAGCATTCTAGTCATTACTCATGACATGGAATTCGCAAATAATGTTTCAACTCGTACGCTACTTGTAAAAGAAGGAAAAGTTTTAGAAAGTGCATGAATGTAGCGGGAACAAGGTTATATTTTAAACTATTTGCTTAGATTCACCCTTTTTACTAATAAAACTTTATAATACAAACGTATTACTATGTAAAATCGACTTCATTTTAGGTGAATTTAGCATGTTATTTGCAGATTCACCTTTTTTATTTGCAGTTTTGACATTTTTAATTGCAGTTTCACTTAATTTAACTGTAGTTTTGCCTTTTTTATTTGCAGTACCATCCGTTTATTTGAAGTTTTCCTTTTTTTAATTGCAGTTTCACCTTTTTTATTTGCAACCTTTCCCTTATTAAAGTTTCCAACAGCCTATTTAGCGATTTATCAACATAGAAAAAGACGCCTAAATAAAAAATGTTGGCGCCCCCACTCTACTCATTATTCAATGAAAAAATTTACTAATAAAAGATAATCCCATAATAAAAGCTACAATAAAACACAAAAGCACAAGCCGCTTTTCATGTTTATTAGAAGAGTGCATTTCATCTCCCCCACTTTACTTTTTGCCTTGAACATACTCTGCATCAAATAAAAATAGTTTAAATAGGAACAATAGCGATGGAACTAATAGTAGTAACCCTAAGACAAATACAGTTACTAGCATGGTACCGGATGTTTGATTAGTGTATCCATTGTATATCGTAATATATGGATCTAATATATATGGCAAGTGCGCCGCCCCGTAGCCGAAAAAAGCAAAGAAGAATTGGAGCATTACAAATATAAAGGCTGTACCGTAATTTCGTTTTAGTAAAATTAATGAAGATGCTATTAAAAAACAAATTAATGATAATAAAAACATCCACCAATAATGATTAACTATATTTTGATAAAACCTATTATTATTATCTCTTAATCCAACAAAAACAAGAAAACTTGATAGGATTGTTGGAGCGGTCCAATATAAAGCATATTGTCTTAATATTTCCAGCGCACTTTCATCTTTCGCTTTACTTGCGTAATAGGTTAAAAATGTTGCACTAATATATAAGACTGAGATGATTGCAATGATTACTACACTCCAAGAGTATAAACTTGTTAATAAGTTTTTAGCTAAAAATTGAACGACTCCGTTTTTTTCAACTATATACCCTCCTCCAGAAATGGTCAGAACCGTACAAAGTGAAGCGGGAATCAATAGGCCAGTCGCTCCATATAAAAATAAATAAACCTTGTTTTTCTTTGATCCATAGTTAGAAAATGCATAAAATGAACCTCTAATTGCCAATAGGACTAGTGAAATACTCCCTGGGATTAAAAGAGCCGTTCCATAGTAAAATGCAACACTTGGAAAGAAACCTATAATGCCAACAAAGAAAAATACAAAAAATACATTCGTTATCTCCCAAACAGGTGATAAATATCTACTAATCAAATTATTTATTAAGTGATCTTTTTTCGTTACTTTTCCATAATAAGCAAAGAATCCAGCACCGAAGTCAATTGATGCTATAATGATATATCCATATAGAAATATCCATAAAACGATTATTCCTAATAACTCAATATTCAATGTTCACCCTCCAATTCATGGCTTTGTTCAAATTCAAGTAATACTCTTTCAAGCTACAACATTTACTTATTCGTAACTTACCGAGAGTTTTTTGATTGAAATTTATCAGAGCCTATTTTTTTAAACGATATTGAAGTTCATCTTCGGGTGGATTATGGATGAACATTTTTCGAATAACGATTGTACAAAAGACTCCTAAAAAAACATACAATACAAAAAATAACCAAAACATACTACCTAGTCCTTGGGCAGTTGTAGCTCCCTCTGAAACCTTCATATATCCTCTTAATATCCATGGTTGGCGGCCAATTTCAGCAATCATCCATCCAAGTTCGATATTGATCATCGCTAATGGGCCAGTCAGCGCTAGTCCACGTAAAAGCCATTTATTATGCATCCAATTTTTCTTTTTAATAGAAAACACAACAAATATGAAGGTCATCGAAATAATTAAGCCGACAAATGTCATCTTAATATCAAATAAATAATGTATGAACAAAGGTGGCGTCTCATCTTTTGGAAATTCATTTAAACCAGTTACTGGTGCATTAAAATCTGAGAAAGATAAAAAGCTTAACAGTTTAGGAATTCGAATTTCATATTTTACTTCATGTGTTTTATCATCTAGTGTTCCGAATAAGACAAAATCTGCGCCTCTTTCTGTCTCAAAATGCCATTCAATTGCTGCTAGTTTTTCTGGTTGATATTTAGCAAGGAATTTTGCTGAAACATCTCCTGTTACCCCTGTTAAAACTGCAAAAATTAATCCTAATGTTGCTGCTAATCGAAGCCCTTTTCGTGTGTATTCCGTATTCTTCCCTCTCAATAATTGAATAGCGGCAATTGACGTTAAAATAAGAGCAGATGCAACATATGCAGTAACAATTACATGTAATGTTTTAGAAGGAGCAGCTGGATTAAACATAGCGGCAATCGGATCGACAGTTTTAATTATTCCATTTTTCAAAGTAAAACCTTGTGGAGTATTCATAAACGCATTTACCGTAGTGATAAAAAATGCCGACAAAGTTGAACCTAATATAACAGGTAAAATGATCAACCAATGGTAAATAGGTTTTTTAAATCGGTCCCAAGTGTATAAATAAATCCCTAGGAATATTGCTTCAAAAAAGAAAGCGAATGTTTCCATAAACAATGGAAAACTAATTGCTTGACCCGCGATTCTCATAAAGCTCGGCCATAATAAGGATAGTTGTAGACCAATACATGTTCCAGTTACTACTCCAACTGCAACGGTAATTGTGTAACCTCTTGCCCATCTTCTTGCCATTAATGTGTAATGTGGATCCTTTTTTAAGATTCCTAACCCTTCTGCAATTGCGATCATTAAGGGTATTCCTACACCAATTGTTGCAAAAATAATGTGAAATACTAGTGTCATACTTGTTAGTAATCTACTGAGTGTGACATTATCCAAGTCCATTACGAATCCCCCCTATAATGTAATATCTTATTGTCTAATGTAATTAATTATTCTAATCAAACGACCGATAATGTTACGATTTTATGAACACAATCAGTAAAATTGCATTTTAATTTGTATCTATAAAAGTATGTTCCTATAACAATAAAGGTATACGGTATTTCTGAAGGGAAAACAAATAACCACAAGGAATCCCCTTGTGGCTTCAGACTGTTGACAAACGCTCGCTTTCTTCGTTACTTCGCCTGTCTGCGGTGCTCATTACCGTTTAGGGTAACTCCGCTCCTCACCAGGCTTCGCGCCTCGAAAGACAAGCGCTTGCAATCAGTCTGAAAATCAAGTTTAAAGTACTTTGTCTACACACTGTAACCACAAGGAATTCCCTTGTGGTTTTTTCAAATTAATTGACTAAACGGACTATACGTTTCTTTCTCCATGAAAATTTATAATATAAAAAGTTTAATCCAAGCCCAACTATAAAAGCTGCCGGGTAACCAAACCAAATTCCTTTCATTCCGAGACTTGTGTAATGAGATAAAAGATAGGCTACAGGTACTTCAATACACCATATTACAAATATACTAATAAGAGTTGGCCACAGTACTGCTCCACTAGCTCGCATTGTAGACGATAAAATAAATGAATGTCCGAGTATTAAATATCCCCATAACGTAATCATTAATAAACTATTCGCAATTTGTACAGTACTATCATTCGTTAGAAATAAACTTAAAATAGGCTTTGAGAAAAAATAAGTGAGTAATACTACTATGCCACCTAGCACATAGTTAAGTAATAATCCTATTTTAATAACTTGGTTTAATCGATTAACCTGATTTGCTCCTATTGACTGAGCAGCAAAAATTGATACTGCGATTCCAATACAAATAGATGGCATTTGAACATAACTTACTAACTGATTTACTACCCCATAGGATGCAGTAGCATCTGAGCCATATTGATTAACAAAAGTAATAACGGCAATCTCAGAAATCGAAAGAAATACCATATTAATACTGGTTGGAATACCTAGTTTTAAAATTAGTTTTAAAAGTTTTGGGTCCATCTTCAAATAGTTTCTTATTGAAGTATCAAGTCGTAGGGGATGATTGGTTTTGTGTAAGTATATGAATAGAACTATACTTGTCAGAACCGTTGAACCTACTGATGCATATGCTGCCCCATATATTCCTAACTTCGGTATACCTACCCAACCAAATACTAATGGCGGTAAAAGTGCAACATTTAAAACTGTACTTAATATAAGAAAATAAAATGGTGTTTTCGAATCTCCAATACCTCTCATTAGAGTTGTATATACCATATAGATAAATAGCACGGGAATCGACCAAAATAAAATAGAAGCATAATGTGTACTTACATGAAGAATATTTTCAGGAGTTCCTATTAAACTCAAAAGTTTTTCAATAAAAATATTGCCGATTATCGCAAGTACTACAGAGAGGATAAGAGTAAAAGTAAGAGTCGTTCCAACAATAGCTTTTACTTTTTCTTCAAGCTTTGCACCATGTGCCTGACCGATTAAAATTGAACTACCAGAGCCAATTCCAATAATAAATGATACTAAAAAGAAAAAGATCGGAAAGAAAGCTGAAATTGCAGCTAAAGCATTTTCCCCTAACCAATTTCCTACTATAATCATGCTAAAAACCTGGCCAATAGACTGCATAATATTACTTAAAAGTAATGGAATTAAAAACATAATCATTGGGCGTAATAAAGTAAATTTTACTTTTTTTTGCTCCTGAGGATTAATCTCTGATGTAATCAAGTTTGATCACCCTTGCTACTATATGTGTTATATCCTCTTTCACCATATGGTTGAAGTTTTTCTAACCATTTTTCCTCTAGTCTTTTTAGATCTCCCTTTATACCTAATGGACTAATATCTTCTTCCTTTAAAATTTCTAATTCCTCAAATATAAATGACTCTTTACCATATTCATTCCATTCTTGTTGCAGAGCTTTATTTGTACAAGACCCTGCCTCTAATTCAAATTTCTTTCCATTAATTGTTTTTAAATTTTTAGTACTTACTATAAATACTTTTTGATTTTTTATATTTTTAATTTGATAAATACCTGCTTGAACTTTCGTTTCTTTATATTGCATTTTTAATTCTTTTTTTCTACTCATTTTTACCAACCTTTCTTTTCCTAAGCTTTTAACCAATAACTACTTCCATCCGACTTTCGATCAATAAAGCCATATTCAATTAAGTATCTTCTTAACACGACATAATCAGGGTAAATAGCTGTCAGAACTTCATTAATCTCTTTTTCTGTATAAGTTTTATTTGGTGAAAATCTTTTAACGATTTCTCTTAGAACAACAAGTTTTTGCTTTTCTTTTAAAGGAAATTTTTTTAATGATCCATCTATGCCTTCTGGAAAGTATTTTTTTAAGGTTTTTTCCATTTCATCTTCCGTAATGTTATAGCGTTCATCGACCATTTTTGCTGTTTTATGAAGTGGTAAAAAACTTGGCGCATGCTGATCCTTTTCTTTTAAAAGCTCCATCATGACAAGAAATAATTTTGCTTGTCTTTCCTTTTCCTTTAAAACAAACCGATGATTCCTAATCGTAGAAGCGCTTCCGATACCAGTTTCTTTTTGAATATCTGTATCACTCTTCCCTTGATAAAAAAGACGTAGAAGATGATTTTGATGCTCAGTTAATCCTGTTAGCTTTTTATCCAGTTGGATTAAATAATCGAAAACAGAGTCATGACTTTGATCTATATGAACTTTCATGTATTTTTCGGCTTCATATAAAATGCCTGAATCTTGATAGATAATTCCTTTTTCAATTCTTTTACTACATAGTAAACATAAATAATGATTTTCCTCTTCGATATATCCTTGTTTTAATTCTTCTATATCGGCATTCCAAAAAACATCTAAATTTTCCACTTAATAAACACAACCCTTTTTTGTTTATTACTTACCAAACATTAATTATAAATGTTTATTTATTTACAAACATAATATGTTATTGTTTGCAAAATGTCAATTTTACTAATCAATAACTTAAGTTGTTTATACTTATATAATTCATAAAATAAAGTATGTCTAAAACGTCCATTTAAAATGTTGGAACAGTTAATTTACAAAAAAAAGCACCTAAAAGGTACTTTTTTCCTAATAAGGTGCCATTTCAATCAATTAAAAATTTTAAATTGATTCTTTCTATCCTTTTCAACCTTATTCTCTTATTCCATAGGGACTAATTTCAAATCTTCAATTGACAATTTATTACAGTACTTTACAATTAAAATGTAAGGTAAATTTAATATTCGACACATTTTAATCGAATTAAAAAAACTGTCCTCAATAGGGATAATCTTTACTAATTATTTTCCTTTTAGATTAATATATTTTAAGAAAAACCGTTGAAATAGGTATGACAAAAGGTATATTTTTACGTCAGTCTTTAACGTTTAAGAATAAACGCAAATGAGTAATTTCTTTATAAGATCGGAGGAAGTTATGTCAATTTACAATGAAAAACTAATTGAGCTTTTATCAATCGAACAAAAATTCGATAAATCCTTTTTGCATATCAAACTATTATTTAATCAAGAAATAGAACTTCATTGGGAAATTGACAACGAAACGGCCAATCTTATGAAATCAAAAATTATTTTTGATGATAACTATAAGTTTAGCCTTTCTTTATGTAGTAATTTGGATGAAGATAAAAATCAGTTTACTAGTTTTGTAACTAAATCAAACAATAATGAGAGTGAAAAAATCTACTTTCCTTGTTCAGAAGAGTTTCATCTTCAACTTCACTCCATAAAAAATATGAAAGATCTTAGGATTTTAATAGATCTACCATATTTATCAATTAGTCGATCCAGTTCAAAAAAAGAAAAGAGTAATTCAAAACGTTATAAACTTTATGGTTGGCTTACTGTTGCTGCTATTAGTATTCTATCGATTAGTTTAATAGCTTATAAGAGTCAAACTTGTAAATCAGAATCTTTATTTTGCGGAAAAAAACCAGCAAAAGCTGAAAGTGTTTCAAAGGCACAAACGATAAAAACTCCAGCGAAACAAATAAAACCAAATCAGGATAAACAAGATCCAAATAAAACTGCTATTAAAAATGTATCTCAACCGAATGTGCACACAAATGAACCAGATGTTAGATATGCAATTAAGCAAGAACCTAATAAACCCGTTCAATCTATTTATCCGACTGTAAAATTAAACAATGTAGTTAGCTATAGTATCCCACAAGGTAGTGTAGCCATTACTTTTGATGACGGCCCCTCAAAGTATTCGAAGGAAATAGTAAATGTTTTAAAAAAATATAAAGTTGGCGCTACTTTTTTCTACATCGGAGATAACGTTGTAAGATATCCTGAAAATGTACAATATGCATATTCTAACGGGTACTCAGTTGGAAGCCACTCCATGCACCACGATGACTTCATAAAACTATCTTATAAAAATCAAGAAGATGATCTGGTTAGAACAAATAACTTAATAAAAAATATTACAAAACAAGAAACAACCCTTTTCAGACCACCATACGGTGCAAAAAACCAAGCAACTATTGAATTAATGCAAAAACATCAATTTAAAATGGTTTTATGGGATAAAGATACTGAAGATTGGAAGAACCGCAATACAAATACAATTATAAATTACGTTAAAAGCCACACTGAATCTGGAAGTATCATTCTACTTCACGAAACGAAACCTTCTTTAGATGCTTTACCACAAATTATTGAATATCTTCAATCAAAAAATTTAAAAATTGTAAGTTTAAATTAGAAAAGTAGTCGCTAATAGCGACTACTTTTTTATTCAAACGTTTGTTTAAACTTTAAACCATTTGCTTCTCTATTTTTCAAGCTATTATTTAGAGTAATACTTTTCATTCGTTAATTCAAAAGTATATGAATGTATATCTTCTTCATTAGTTGTTCCCCTATTTACCAAGCCTTTATTAATAAATTTATTTCTCTCTAAAATTTGGATTGATTTTTGATTTTCTGACTGAACAATTCCTTCAATGACTTGTAAATGAAGTGTATTAAATCCATATGCTAACACTGCTTTTAATGCCTCTTGCATGATTCCTTTTCCTTGAAGCTCTGGTGAAAGTTCATATCCAACTTCCCCTTTCGATTGCTCAACCGAAAAATTCCACAAGCAAATTGTACCGATTAATTGATCACTTTCTTTAAAAGTAATTCCCCAAAGAACCCAATCATTACGTTCAATTCCTTCATTAATCATTTTTATATATTGAAGTGCTTCATCTACTTCTTTTGCGATCGGTCTGTTAATATATTGGGACACTTTTTTATTTGAACGTAATGCAAATATTTCATATTGATCTTCATTATTCATTTGTCTTAAAACTAATCGGTTCGTGTTTATTTTTGGAAATGGGTTAAAACTATAGTGTTCTTTAATCATATATCCTCCAACTAAGTTAGTAAGATTAGTACAGTTTGCAGACTCTTATTTCTATTATCTATAATCTCAATATGTAAATAAATAGCTATTTTACCCACTTGATTCATTTGTACTATCAGCAATTTCAAATAAACCGACTATTAAAGAGCAAAATTTTAAGATTTTTTGCTTTTTTTGTTTTGGTTCTTTTTATGCTTTATAACGCCAGTTGCTTAGAACAGAAGTACTCCTTGGCTCTTTTTTTTGATTAATTGTCTATAGTTTGTTTACGAATAGGTATGCCATCTGTATACTACTAACTTAGGCCAAATTTCCATTAAACGGTTAGGCTAATTTTATAGTAAAAATTTCCTTAAATATTTTTTACTTTTTATAAAACTTTTTCGAATAGGTATACGTCTTTTATAATGTGTACCTTCTTAGATACGTATCTCAAAAAAGGAGCTCTTTAAATGAAGGGGAAGTCTAACTTAGAAAAGGAACTTGTAGATTTTATTATTAATAATAAAGATGATTTTTATCGGTTAGCTTATAGCTACGTTAAAAACTCAGAAGATGCGGTGGATATATTACAAGATTCTATTCATAAAGCCATTTCCTCAAAAGATAAATTAAAAAATGAACAATCTTTAAAAAGTTGGTTTTATAGAATTGTAGTAAATACATCATTAGATTTTTTAAGAAAACAAAAAAAAGTAACTGTAATGGATGAAGAAACGATTGAGTTATATTCTTCAGGACAGGATGATAATTATACAGATATTGATTTAGAAAGATCATTAGAATCTTTACCTACTAAATATCGGGCTGTAATTGTCCTCAGATATTTCGAAGACTTAAAGATTGAAGAAGTTGCTGAAATTTTACAGGAGAGTCCAAATACAATCAAAACTCGTTTATATAAAGCTTTAGAAATACTCCGGATTAAAATGAAATGAATTTATTTTTGGGAGGCCAATTAGTTGGATAAAAAATTAGAAAAATTAAGATCGGACTATAAAAATGTCCCTATCCCTGATAATTTGGACATTATTGTTAAAAAAGCAATTAAACGTTCCATACAAAAAAGATTCCCTCTAAAGTCAATTACAGGTTTTTTTACTGCTGCGCTATTTGTTTTATCAATTAATACTAGTTCGACTTTTGCAAAGACATTATCAAATGTTCCAATACTTGGAAATGTTGTTAATGTACTAACTTTTACTGAATATACTGTAGATGAGCCAACCTATAAGGCAGATTTAAAAGTCCCAGCCGTTAAAAATTTAAAAAATAAAGATTTAGAGCAAAGCTTAAACAAAAAATACTTAGAAGAAAATAAGAAGCTATATGATCAATTTATGAAAGAAACAGAATCTGTAAAAAAAGATTCTGGTGCACACTTAGGAATTGATAGTGGTTATGAAGTTAAAACAGATAATGAGGACATATTGTCGATTGAAAGATATGTTGTTAATACTGCTGCTTCTTCCTCAACAACTATGAAATTTGACACAATTGACAAGAAAAAGGAAATTTTATTGTCATTACCTATTCTTTTTAAAGATAAATCATATGTAAAAATAATTAGTGAAAACATTAAAGAACAAATGAAAGAGCAGATGAAAAAAGATGGAAGTAAGGTATACTGGATACCGGAGGCAAATCTTGACTATTCAATCGATCCTTTCGTAAGCATTAAAGACAATCAAAATTTTTATATAAATAAAGATCATAAGCTTGTTATTTCATTTGATAAATATGAAGTTGCCCCTGGTTATATGGGTGTTGTTGAATTTACAATTCCAACTGACGTTCTTTCAAAAGTTTTAGTTGGGCATCATTATATTAGATAACTTTTAAACAAACGAATAAAAGAGCCACTCTTAATTGATTAGATTTGGCTCTCTTTTAAAAATACTTTAACAAAAAGCCAAATATATAAAGAAGGCTGACATAAATAGTTAAATTAGGGGAAGGGGAAATTAGTAATGAACTTCGCGGTTCAGACGGTTAAGAAATTAAATTTTATAAAAGCTCAACATTTGTTCGAAAAAGAAATCGTTTATGAGGTGTTTAAACGAAGAGGTTCTGCTTATGTCTAATACTAATAAACCGTTTCGTTATATGGCTGGATTAGACGGGCTTAGAGCATTAGCAGTTTTATCGGTCATTGCATATCACTTAAATTTTCCTTGGGCTTCTGGTGGGTTCCTAGGTGTAACAGTATTCTTTGTACTCTCAGGTTATTTGATTACTGATTTATTAATTGCCGAGTGGAGTACAAATCAAAGGATCGACTTAAAAAGTTTTTGGTACCGCCGCGCAAAAAGGCTTTTACCAGGAATGTTCACCTTACTACTAATCGTCATTGCATTTATTTCATTATTCAAATCATCAATGATCGGAAATTTAAAACAAGATTCTGTAGCTGCAATATTTTATTACAGTAATTGGTGGTATATTTTCCATCATCTTTCGTACTTTGAGTCTTATGCAAATCCATCAATATTAAATCATTTTTGGTCGTTAGCAGTTGAAGAGCAATTTTATATTATTTGGCCAATTCTTACTTTATTAGGCTTAAAATATATTAAAAATAAAGATCGCCTATTTTTATATACAATAGTTGGTGCAATCATTTCTGCATTACTGATGGCTATATTATTCCATCCGGGTAGTGATCCTAGTAGGGTCTATTACGGTACTGATACGAGAGCTTTTTCTTTATTAATAGGAGCATCATTAGCATTAGTATGGCCTAGCCGAAAACTTACAAATAATGTTACAACCTCTGGAAAGATTTTAATTGATCTAGTTGGGATTACGGGTTTACTTATTTTTCTACTTATGGTCGGTAAAACAAATCAATATGATAGTTTCCTTTATCGCGGAGGAATGTTCCTATTGTCTATTTCTGCTGCAATGCTAATCGCAGCACTCGCTCACCCTACAAGTAAGATTGGTAGATTTCTAGCAATGAGACCGTTAAAATGGATCGGATTACGTTCATATGGAATCTATTTATGGCAGTACCCTGTAATTATTTTATTATCCCCTAAGGTTAACACTGGCGATATTTCACTTTTTAGAGCAATTTGTCAAATTACATTAATATTTGTTCTTGCAGCACTTTCCTATCACTATATTGAAGATCCAATTAGAAAAGGTAAACTAGGTATACTTTGGAAGAACTTCCTAGCAGGAAATATTAATTTAAAAGAATTCTTTTATAAACATATTGTTATCATAAGCACGTTTATTTTACTATCTGGTATCGCAAGCTTTGGACTATCTGTTCTTCCTGATGCCAAAGATGTAAAAGCAAGCTCAGAAATTGAATCAGTTCAATCCGTATCAAAGCAATCATCTGAAACTGTTAAAAACGATACTAAAAAACCTCCTTCAACAACTATAGTTGATCACGATAAACAGGTAACTAAGCCAATTCAGCAAAATGATGATGAAAAAACAGTAAATAATGAAGTAAAAACAGAAGAAAATAAAGATGTAAAAACAGAAAATAAAGATGAAAAGCCAGTTACTGACAATACAAATAAGCAAAATAATAATGGTCAAACAACTGAAGATTCTAAACCAGGTGTAAATAACAATCAAACTCCAAATACTAATAATAATAAACCTGCTGAAACGAATAAGCCGGTTGTTTCAAACAATAGTGTATTTATTATAGGAGATTCTATCGTTATTAATTCAATTCCTGAACTTAAAAAAACATATCCATCTCTTTCGGTTAATGCTAAAATTGGAAGACAATTTACTGAAGCATCTGCAATTATTCAACAAGCAAAAAGCACAAATTCGCTTGGGAGTACTGTTGTCATAGAGCTAGGTACAAACGGTCCGTTTACCGTAAAACAAATGTCTTCTCTTATAGAGTTAATTGGAAAAGATCGAAAAATTTTATTTGTTAACACGCGAGTACCTAGACCTTGGGAATCGTTTGTTAATAAAACTTTAAGGGAAGGTTCAAGTAAATACCCAAATACTAGAGTTGTAGACTGGTATAGTGCTAGCGCCAATCATAATTCATATTTTTCTCCGGATGGCGTTCATTTAAAACCAGATGGTGCAAAAGTATTTGCGTCATTACTAATAAATGCTATTGAATCTTGGAAGTAACGCCGGTTGAATTAGAAACATGGTAAAAGAACACAAGTCAAACTTGAAGTGCACCCCGAATGTTAGGGGTGCATTTTTTTATAACTAAATTTAAATAATCTAATTAAAACAGAGAAAAGCCACAAGGTAAATTCCTTGTGGCTTTCACGCTGTTGAAAAACAACCTTCAATTAAATTACCAAATTTTCGTAAAGGGGTAGAGTGATGTTGATTTCCANNGTCTCAGCCTTCCCGCTAATCCCATAGGAGTCGAGCATCCCTCCGTTCCAATCAACTTATTCATAAAAAAAAGTCTGCAATAAATTCTAATCAAGAAGCCTTTACTTAGAGTTATCTAACAGTTGTTTATAAATCAGTTTGTAGGTCGATTTATATCGAATATTAATTAAACTAAACAAATCAATTGAACTTATTTTTCTAAAAATTAGCTCTTAATTTTTTACTTCTGAAAAAATCTTTTTTAGTGTTATTGGAATCATAAAATTAATCAAACATATTAACATTTAAATACATTAAAAGATCATCCAAAAAATGATAACTTCTTCATTAATATATGTTCATTTAATGTCCGTTTTCCCTATTGACAATTTTATATTTCAACATTCTAAAAGCCACAAGGTAAATTCCTTGTGGCTTTTTATCGGAAAAGTTCTTGCACTCTAGTTAAATTTCTTTTTTAATTCTTCTAACGTTAATTTACCTGCTTTTTCAACTGGTTTAATAGATGTTGGGAAAAATGGGTTTGTTGTCATGAAGTTCTTTTCAACATAATTGAAGTCCTGGATATCAACTACTCCATCTTTATTTAGATCTTCCTTCAACTTATCGCCAGTTTCCTGAGCTTTATTTGCAATAAGCTTTGCATCATAAATGTCGATTACATTGTCACCATTAATATCTCCTGCTGCTGCAGTATCAGTATAAGCGAAATAGTCTATACCTTGAACTTTTCCATCTATTACTTTACTTAATTTAATTTTTCTACTATATTGATAGTGTCCTGGAATGTTAACTACGAATGTATAATCATCCTCAGTTGCTGGTATATCAAAGATCGTCATATAGCCATTTTCTGAAATATCAGCTTTATATTGTTTACCGTTTTTATCTACAACATATGCTTTTACACCTAACGTCGAATAATCTAAATCGTAGTTATAAAAGTTAACTGCTTCACCGTGGAAATACCCTTCTAAAACTGAATGTTGGGCGATGAATTTAAAGCGATTAGCATATGTCGGTAACTTAACCTTATTACCTTCATTTGTTTGATATGTTGACTCTTGATAATAAAAGCCACTTTCCCTCATATAGTTAAGGTCGCTCACAACCTTTAAATTAATATCTAATAAATCAATATTCCCATTAATTTTTACTGGTAAATTCGTCTTTTTATCCTTAATATCAATTGAAAATGTCGTAATACTTGACCAAGTATCCTTTGTTATTTGTGGTTTTCCAATGCGTATACTCCAATTATTTTTCTTCATTAACTCATCTAATTGTTTCGATTGCTTTACACTCATAACTTTGTAATAGTTTGGTATATTTATTGTCGCATTGGCACTTGTTAAGTCCTTTGCATTGTGAATCGTAAATGTACTTGTAAACTCTGAACCTAAAGTAACTTCCTTAGAATCTGTATTAATTGTTGAATATCGCTCACCTTTATTCATAATCGTAAAATCTGGGAAAACCGGATTTCCTGCTGATGCATAATCATAAGTATAAATTGCTACGTTCGTAGGATAATTTGCGTACTCTTCTGGTAATACACCAAATTTAAAGTCACCATTTTTAGTTGGGAAAAATTGTGCTGTCGGCCATGAAGAATCCTGATAAGCATAAACTGAGTTTGCTTCCTGAGTTAAATCATGTCCCCTACTTTTTAGATAATCAATTGTATCGTCGTATACATTACCGTGGACCCAGTAAGCTTTGTAGTCTTTACCATCCATTGGGTTTGTTTCGGTTGTCAAATCTGCATCGGAAATTTCATTAATGCCTGTCTTTTTATCAAATACTACTTTTGGAGGTGTATTATCAATTACCATATCATTGTCTACTTTATAGGTTTTTCCATCTGCATCTGTACCAATATAAGAAACAATATATTTGCCCTCATCCAATGATTCATACTCTAAAGATAATGGCTTATTTGGGTCACCTGTAAATAATTTTACATCACCTGAAAAGCCGTACATGATTAAGTAGTCTGTATCAACATTTGCACCATCTAAATCGAAAGTACCATACAGACCAATTGGCTTGCCAGATAGATCGCTAACAACGACATCGATTTTTTTCATTTCACTGTTTAATCTTATTGTAACTGGTGTAAAAGGTAGAATATCAGGATGGAAGTTACTTAAGTCACTTGTAATTGCATTTTTAAAGAAATCAACCTTTGCAAAGCCACTTGTCGTATATCTCACGTGGAATGGTATTTGGTACTCTTGTGTCTTTGATTCATTTTCTACATAAATATATCCTTCATATATGCCAAACTCAGCAGATTTTGGTATTGTTACTTTGGCATTTATATTGACACTCTCATTCCCATTAACAGTTACTTTTGAAGGTAAATCAAGTTTTACACTATTTTTACTAGCATCCTTTGAAACGTCATCGATCGTTAAAAATTCTACTCTTGTATGATATGTTTCATTATTATTACTTAAATTTTTAATACTAATTGATGTTGTTCGATTTTGTTCCTCACTTGTTTGTGTAATACTTCCGAAAGGTAATGAACCTGATACATCATCAATTTGATTTTTAAACCCATTTTCATCTAATGTGTACGTTTTATTTTGTACTTCTACTAAAGTCGTGTTATGAACTGCCTCATAAGCATCTACTCGTCCAGCTCCAACTTCGTTTACATTATATGTTCTTCCTTTTAATGGATCCGCTGTATTCATAAGTGCTGCTTTTACATCGGCAACAGTATATTCTGGATGAGATTGTAGTAATAATGCAGCTACACCCGCAACATGCGGTGTAGCCATTGAAGTTCCATCCATACTCGCGTAACTAGTGGTGTAATCCGTTTCTTCCCCAGGATTATTAATATATTCTGGCACCGTTGAGAAAATAGAAACTCCTGGTGCCACAACATCTGGTTTAATATCAAAATTATTACTTACAGGTCCTCTGGAACTAAAATCTGCTAAAACGTCACCAGATGTCATATTTGACTGTAAATCTGTCATTTTTAGTTTAACTTCCGGATTTTTATTGAGTTCATCAACAATGCTTTTCCCTTCCTCTTGACTCATTTTAAAGGTCGGTACATATCCAAAGTTTTCACCTAAGAAGAAAGGAATCTCTTCTTCTATATTGTTATAAATTAACACTGCTACTGCCCCTTTTTCATGAGCACGGCGTATTTTTTCATCAAAAGATAAAGTACCACGTGATATTAACGCCACTTTGCCACTTACATCTTTATTTACATAATCCTCTTTTGCACCGATTCCTACATCTACTACATTCAATTCTTTATCAAGAATACTTAAATAATCTTTTCCTAAACCGTGAGCCATTAACTCATTTTTAACTGAAACATCCCCTATACTCGTCTGTACAGTTGGTATATCTGTAGGAACATCGCTTGCTCCAACAGTAATAGCTAACGGTGATGAACCAGGAGAACCTAAGGACCCTGGCGTAGGACCTGCGTTACCTCCTGCTACAACGGGCACTACTCCTTGCAAAGCTGCATTATTAATCGCTACTGCTGTAGCATCTAAAGAATAATTATTACTATTTCCTAAAGAAAGATTAATCACATCCATGCCATCTTCTACAGCCTTTTCTATACCAGCAATAATCCAAGAATCATATCCTGAACCATAATGCCCTAAAACGCGATATGCATATAAATCAACATTTGGTGCAACGCCAGTCATCGCATAATCAACATTATTTCGTGGGTTTGATGCAATCGTACCTGCAACATGCGTTCCATGCTCAGTAACAAATGGACGACCATCAATTTCTGCCGGCTCACCAGAAGCAACAAGATCTGCAGGTGTAGACTCCATTGGATCCGAGTCATTATCTACAAAATCATAACCACCTTTATAAACATCCTTTAAATCCGGATGATTGTAATCAATACCCGTATCAAGAACTCCTACTTTAATCCCCTGTCCATTTATATCCTCGTTATGTAAACGATTCACACCCATAAGTGGTAAAGCTGGTGGAACGCTTTTATTTTTAGCAGAAGAATTAACAGAAAGCTCATTGATTGGTACACTAACTTTATTATCCTTCCATACTCGTTTCACAACACCTATTTGAAGAAGCAAATTTATTTGATCAGTCGGAATAGTCATTGCCACTCCATTAAATACATTTTCAAATGATTGTTTAATATGAAACTGATTTGTTTTCTCCTTAGCTTGCTGAGTTATTTCTACTTTTTCGTTTTTCTTATTCCATAATTCCGTTAATCGCTTTTTAAAGAATGCTTGTTCACCTTTAATTTTTTCTTTCTTACTTTTAGATAACTCTTTTAATTTCCCATTTTGACCATTTTCAATTGGTGAAGTTTTTAGTTCAACAATTATATTTGCAGTTTTATCTTTTAAAGATAATAAACTAGGGTCGATCACAAAGCCTTCTTGAGGAGTTAAACGCTTAATCGATTGTCTTTGCTCATCTGTCAGTCCCTTTAAGATTGATTCAACAGAGTTCGAAGTTGCATAAGATTTTTTTTGAGGCATTAAATAAGATGTAAAAAAGCTTGTAGTTAATACACTTGTTACCATTACGTTTAGCATTTTCTTATTTCTAATCTTCATTTCGATGCGCTCCTTCTACTAGATTAAGTTAAAAAACTAGCTCTAATTCATTCCTCCAATTAAAAAAATGATGTAAAATTAGAGTTAGAATAATTAGATAAATCTAATAATTTAATTGTAATTTAGCAATTTTTCGTGGTAAATGGGGGTTATTTCAGTCCAAATTTTTGTTTATAATCCTTTTTTCGACATTAATCATCATAACTTTTTAGAATTAAAGTCACATATTTTACTAAATTTATTGAATTATTGATTGTGTTTGAATAGAAAGTCATTAAAATTCAATAGAAATTTTTATAATAAACTTGGGGGAATCGATGGTTTTCTACTGCTCAAACTATTAATATAAAGGTTTACAAAAGGGAGAAATTTGTTATGTATGAGGGGAAAATCATAAAATATTATCGAGAAAAATCTCAGATGACACAGGAACAGTTAGGGAAAGGAATTTGTTCTAGTACGCATATTAGTAAAATAGAAAGATCTCAAACAGAATATGCAAATGAAATTATAGCCCTACTATCGGTTCGACTTGGAATAAAAATCGAAAATGAGATTTTAAAATTAAAAAATATTAAGATGCGTATAAATAGTTGGCAGCAGTCTATTGCAATGCAGCTAATTGACGAAATAGAAGAAATCAACTTAGAACTTGAGCAAGAAGAGTTAATTCAAATTTCAAATTATGTTAATCAATATAAATTACTTCGCATCAGATATTTATTAATGAAGAATTTAATGAATGAAGCAAAAGAACTCATTAATGAAATAAAAAAAATAAAGCACAAATTATCGCCTTATGAAGTAAATCTTTTTAGACATGTTCAAGGTATTTATCACTTAACGAATCATGAACCTTTACTTGCCATTCAAGTTTTAAAGAAAATTAATAATGAAGAATATGCAAATGAGGAATATTATTATCACTTAGCTTCTGCTTACCATTCTAACGATTTACCTGTTATGGCTTACTTTTATGCTGATAAAGCCCGACAGTATTTCAAAAGTATTAATTCTTATCTTCGGGTTATCGACTCCGAAATGCTTATGCTTATACAAATTAAGGATAATGAAGAATTTTCAGAGACGATTAAAAGATTTGAAAACTTAATCCAAAGCTGCGAAATTTGTAGATCATCAGACCGAAAAGCAAGGGTATATCATAATTTAGCCTTTGAATATTATCGAAGAAAAAATTATGAGTTAGCAAAAAAATACTATTTTGAGTCTATGAAATTGAAGGATACCAATTCTATACCATATTTACTTTCCCTAGAAGGCTATATACGAAGTTCCTATTTTGGAGAACTATTACCTAAAGGCGAATTACTACAGTATGTAGGTAAAGGATTTGATATTGCTTCCAAAAAAAATGACAAACTTTTTATCAATTTATTCATCTTATTAGACTTTTTAATCTTAGAAAAAGAACAAGAATACCACCAATTTTTGGCGGAGCATTCATTACCATTTTTTAAAAAACTAGGATTCGCTTATCTAATCAATCATTCGGAAAAAGAATTGTTTAACTATTATTTTAAACGCAAACAAACCCGTAAAGCACTAGGTATGGCAAATACTTTAATCAATCAGTAATAGATAGTAAAAGGCATGTCTCATATTAATGGGACATGCCTTTTTGTTATTATTATTTTTTAGCTGGCATCGCTTCTTCAAGTGCAAGATGATTCGTATATAAATAAGTAGCGTAATCTTTACCAACATATCGAATATGCCATGGTTCATAGTGATATTTTGTTATATCTACTTTATCTTCTGGGTAACGAATAATAAAGCCGTATTCATGTGCATGCTCTGCTAGCCATGTTCCTTCAGGTGTTTTGGCAAAACCTACTTCTAAAGCATTACCAAATGCCGGTGATGAAACATCTATCGCTAGTCCAGTTTGATGTTCACTCGTTCCTGGGTATGCACTGAATGCCTTAGTCCACGCCTCACCGTGTACAGAAATATAATTATTGTATAAAGCAACTTGTCGATCATACGAACGGTATCCAGAAATTGCTGTTAATGTATAGCCATCCGCAGCTGCACCAGCAAATAACTTCTCTAATGCATGTCCAGCTTCACTTCTCATTCTAGTTTTTTCTTTTACTGCCCCATTTAGTGGTATTGATGGATAGATAAGATCGTTAGGTTCATAACCATCTGGTAACTTTCGATCTTTATTAACTAAAACTAAATTTGAATCAACGTTTAACACTTCTAATAATCCAGATTCGTCTTCTTTTGTAGTTTTATAATAATCTGGAAAATTTAGTACAATGTCATTTTTAACCTTAGCATCCTTTTTAATCACAATCGTTTTAGGTTCTTTGTTTTGTTCATAAAGAGTACCTGCAACTCCAGCTACTAAAACTAAGGAAATTGCGATCCCTATAATTGGTTTTTTTCTACGATTTTTCATAGCTCTGGACAATGGTTTTCTCCTCCTATAATTTCTATACCTTTTATCGTTTTTTTAATTGTTTGTTTGTCGTAAGTATTTGATAGATGATTAATAAAGTTATTTTTTATTCTAGTATCGTCACGAATTCTTTTAATCAAACTACTAATAATCAACGTTTAAGATTAAACAAAAGCTAACGAGAAAAATAGTTAAATTTGTTTTACTAAAAATAGACGATTTAATTATACAAAAAGTTTTATAATCTGACATTTTTTTTAATTATATGTTATGTTAATAAATAGTATTTAAAACAACTTTAAAGTTTTTTTAATATAATTTAATAAAGTATAATCTTTAGGAGAATATTCACTAAAAAGACTGATTCATCTAAGAATTTACACACTGAAGTATAAAATAATAAACCTTCTTTTCGGAAGGTTTTTTTATATTTAAATAACAACAAAATTAATTATACTATATAAATTTAAGTCAAAAGTACTATTCATTCTAATTTCCGAGACTTTTGTATGTCGAATAAATGTCGATTGAGTATTTAACCCATGCCACTATTGGGTTTTGTGGATTCAATTTGCTTAATTACACCGTCAAATAAATATGTTATAAACTGGAACAAAAAAAAACAAGAATACCCAGAAAGTATTCTTGTTTTTAATTTAAACTTTTTAAGTTTTATTAACTATGCAAATTTCCTTTTAACCAAGGCCGATTCCGATAATGACCTATTGGAATTTGAATTAAACTTGTTTTTCCTATTTCGTCTAATTGATATAGCTCATCGCATAATTTCACATTATATCCAAGTAGTGGATGCCCACCTAATCCTAATGCTGATGCAGCTATTAGTAAACGTTGAACCATTATGCCAGCTTCCATCTGTTGGATTCGATAGCCTCTATAACTATGAGTCGATTTTATATGCTCCATATTTCCCACTACATGTATACAAATTGGTACTTGGAATAAATTAACGGTATGGGCATTCATTCCATATTGGAGTTGCATACGATGATCGCCTAATTTAGTTTGTACTAGCGTATGGGTATGATCATCATAATAATAAGCACCATTGTTAATGCCTTCAACGTTATACAAACATAAATATAATTTTGGACGGTTATTATTATTTTTAAAGGATCCATCTAAATCATTTATATATGAGAAGGATGCTGTTGCCTCTTTCAGTAGTGTTGCTAGGTTTTTTTGACTAATAGGTCGAAAAACAAAGTCAAGTTCAGGTGAAAACCGTTCTTTACATATAGTAGCTAAATCATAAGATAGACGACCCACTTTAGGTAATATTATTCGATTCCTTTCATCTAAATCATCAACAGCTTCATCAACATTTCTAAATGTTTGAGTCGATTCAATCATCGATACTTTATTCAGTTTAATTAGCATCGGGAACTCTTTAATCTTTTTCGATTTTACTAAATATTTATGAGAAACTGTTTGAAGCTCTTTACTTAAATCGATAGAATTGTAATGTTTACTTTTTACATTACCTTTTGAAATTAAGGTAGATTCTTCATTAGAAAGTGGAATGACTCCATATACACTTTCCTCACGTTCGTTTATGCCGATTAAATGGTTGATCGCTTGATCTAGAAACTGGTAATATACTCCCGCTTTAAACCCAAATCGTTTTGCCATCTCTATAATCTGACCAATTAGCACACCGCAATCTAACCCTTGAAGGCGATATGAAAAGTTATTGTATTTAAAGAAATTTTTCCAAAACATTGTTGAAATAAAAATAGTACCAAAACACTTTGGAAGATCACATCTATTTCCTAAAGCTCTTGATACATAAGAATCAAAATTTCCTTCTCTTAATAATACTAAGCAATGTCTAGCAACATCATAATGATAAATCCCTGAAGAGATTTGGTCAGACTTAAGATATAAATATATTTCATTCGGATACAGTCCTCCACCAGAAGGGATGAATCTTCGGTTTGAAGACATCATATTAACCATTTCGTTGGAACCGGAAGTTATTGCTGTTTGAGCAACCTGTGCTACTCCATATACATACCATAGAAAGTAGCCTATTTCGTCTAAATTCGGCTCAATTAAGTCCCTTTTTTCTTTTAATGATAATGGAACGTTAAGAGAAAGTGGAATAGTAGGTAAATCTTTATAAAGCTTATAAGTTAGTGGGGCATCCTCCCAATCTACTTCCCAATCCGATTGATTTGTCTTTTCAATATCAAAATGAAGATTGTGTAGAAATGTTTGTAAACTCATCCAAAATGACCTCCTAGAACACCACTTATGGGAATGGGTGCGGATATGGATTGAGCTGCTCCGGCTTTAGCGGCTTCTTCGTATAGCCCAATTTAACAGGAACTTTTAACACTCGATCAAGTCCATTCAATCGTTTTAGATGATTGCCGAATGTCATAGGCAACATTCCTGGAATTAAGACTTTTACACAAGATAATCCATTTCTTTTGATTTCAGGAGTAGTTTGATCGACTACAATCACATCAAGATTTAATTGTTTAAATACTTGTAGAATATCCTTTAGATCATTCGTCAAATCCAGATGGTTTGTATCCCACTTAAATTCTTCTTCAAAAGTCTTTAATGGGCGGTTATCATCTAATAAAAACTTCAGACGTTCCTCTGCTTGACGCAACCCATATAACATTCCATGATCATCCATTTGTTTAACGAGATTATTGTCTAAAAGCATTTTCATATTTTTAGCATAATTTTCTTCAAACTTTTTATCTAATGTTAGCATCATTCCAGCTAATTCATGTACTGCGCTTTTAACTGCCCGAACCGGATCAAGATGAGCACCTGCTGCACAAATAAGATTTAAACCATGTTCTTTACGGTTTTTTGCAATGGCAACAATACTTGGAATTCCATTCTCCATCGTCGAATTAAATAAGTGAAGATCGTATCCGCCAACCAAACGCATGCGCTCAATCATTAAATCGAGTTCTTGGTCCTTAGCCGATTTTGGATCAAGTCGAGGAAGGGGCAACTGAGCATACCAAGTCATTAAGAATGAATCCCGTTCAACAATTTCCAAAATACCGTAGAATATAGCTTCTTCTAAACTGCCTCCTAATGCACATCCATTGGAAGTTTCATACACAAAACCGTGTCCACATCCTAGACTATAGTATGAAAGCAACTCTGGTACAAGAATAGGCTCTTCCTTCATAAATGAATAGCCCCATACCCAATCAATCTTCCGTTTAGGATTAAACTTCTTAAATGGAAAACGCGGCAGAGCATATTGCTCATTCGAATGAGTACCGACAATTTCAGGATTAATTGCATAATCTTTTACGTTATTATAACTATCATGTACGACCGTTTTTTTCCCTCTTGGAGTGAGGCCGCAATACCTTTCTAACCCTTCCAAAATGGCAGTTAATTCACTAGATTCATATGAAAGTGTACGTCCCGCTGTTCCTTCATCCCCTTGGAGTAACGGTAGGTTTACGACTACATCTGCAAATGGCGTGGTTAGATCAAATGCCTTTCCATTTAAAAATCCAGTCTTTTGACCTAAATAGTCATTAACTAACACTTTTTTTAATTCATCCATTGAGCGACTACGATAGCTAGTTGGAGAAACTTTCATACTAGGCTCAAGTGAGATAATAGCAGAATCAGAAGTATCGTCTTCTAATTCACCACAAATTGGACATAAAGGATTCGGTAAAAAAAAGTGATTAGAGCTCTTGAGTGTTTTCATATTTAGTAAAAAAATACGTTCCTCTAGACGAGTTTCTTTACCATTCATAAATTTTTCTACTTCAGCTGAAATTAAGTAAGCCATTTGTAAAAGTCCCGTTCTTGTACCCCATACATCATCCGATACTCCATCACCTTCTACTAACTGATAATCTATTTCTAGCATTTCTCTGCGCTCTCTACCAGCCATTAAACGTCTAAAATCTGCACACTTTATACATCCTTTTTGACCTGGATGTACTAAAGGTCCGATTACACCCTCCCCAAATGATACACAAGCACGTAACCATGGAACTGTTCCGATCCTTAACTTTTCATCTGCTTTTTCATAAATCTTAGGGTTCCATGCATCATCCAAAATAAGTATTAAACTAGTATCCTCGGAAATCTGAAACTCTAAATCTTTCTGTAGAACTACTTTATATTTGTTTAAAAGAATTTCGGATGTGTACTTACTTAATAATCCCTCTCCAAAAATGGTAACCGTTGAAATCAAGTTGAGCTCACCTCTCTTAACAAGACACCATAAACTCCCGCTAGTTCATCTACATTAATCGATTCAAGCATAAACTCCAATGTTTGTAATTCCATATTTTTCTGTTTTAAAATATCTATAGCCGCGATTAATAAATCAGTATGTTGAGCACGATTAGATTGAGAAATAATCATTTCGGGTATTTGCTTTTCTTCCACTATAACTAACGAACTTTGAATAGCTGTTGATGCAATTAATTGAATCTTATTTTGTGACTCCTTTAGAACTTGTTTTAGTGCATCTTGTAAGGCCATTGTTATATTTAATCCAACACTTCTATACCAGCCTTTTTCTGTACCAACCCAGACTACTGGAAAGCCACATATCTCTTTTCCTAATGCTATTTTTGGAGATTCATGTATTGTATTTAATGTTTGTAAATAAAATTGAGCACAATTATCTTCAATTTTTATCGCTTTAATTTCTTGAATATGATTTTTATGATCACTCGTTTGTTTATTAAGCTCTTCAGACAAATATTTTTGTAGTGCTCTACAAATACTTTCTGAAAAAGTTTGACCAGTAGCGATTGCGATGTATTCCCCAGGTTCAATACACTCTACAACATCAGACTCAGAATTCTTAATAAGTTGACTCGCTATTTGAGATACATACATTTCAACTCCAGTAAGTCCCGCCTCTCTTCGTGCTTCTTCATGAGTTAATTCAGTACAAATCGTACTCGTTAATAGTTTTACTGGACCTTCTGTCAGAGGATCTACTACTTGTATCCGACATTGAGCTAATGGAAGTTGATTTAATTCGCCCTCATCCCAAACGTGAAATAATCCAGTTTCTTGTGAATTGAACTGCCCTAAGTAAGTTATTAACTTACTTAGATCTCCTCTAGGTTTGTTTTGCTCTAACTTTTCCTCAAAATTATGAACTATTTTAGCTTTCGCTTTTCCAGTCACTAGTGGATGAGGTGAGAATGAGTGCCAACTGCCCTCTAACGTCTCTTGGTTAATAATATAAACCTGATTATTCTTTTCTGTTTCGCGTGACTTTGTAATATCCTTAAATAACTCGAACACCATTATATTTGCCAACATTGCTGATGTCATCAAAGACAATGGTTGGTTGGTTCCTTCTTCACAGAGTATGTTTTGATGCACACTTCTCCATGCCGACTCGAAGCAAGCTTCAGAACTTGATGTCACTAGTGGCCCGGCCATACAAATCTTTTGCGAAGAAATTGCTGGGATAAATCTCTTTTTCTCTCTTTTACAAATCTCATTGAGCATTTTAAGTTCATAAACATGATCATCTTCTGATACATACAAAATCGAATCAAAAGTAGAAACAATCTCTTGTAATGAAAGCTTCTTTCTCTTAATTAATTCAACTTCGACTTCATGATCTGTCCTACGTGCGTTGTCTACAATTTCTTTTATTCGTTTTTTATCTGTATTTTCAGTATTCGTTATTAAAAGATGGAATTTCGCTAACCCCGACTCTAATAATGCTGAAACTAGCGAAGTGACAATTGTTCCAGAACCAATTGCCAATATCTTGGATTGACGATAAGTTTGAAAACGATAGGAACCAGAATCCCCAAAACAATTTAAAAACTCAATTTGACTCGCATACTTATTTAGAATATCTTCAGATAATTGATGTGGATGATCCTTACTTATGTCTCGTGCAAAACCATTTTTATATAAAGTCTCACCAATTTCATAAACTCGATCTCGGTATTGGTCTGGCAAACCATTTGTTAAACTTCCTATTGAGTGTTCACCGTTAAACATAGGAAGTAACTTTTCGATCCACTGATAAACAGAAGCACCTTCCATACGAAATGAACTTAAATTATTCCTAAAATAGACACCTCCATTCGAATCAGGTACAAAAAAAGTATCTCGATTAACCTTTAGCCGTGTAGATGGATTCAATTTTGACATCCTTTTCAACCCCTTCGATCCAGTGAGTTGTACATTGAATAGCATAAATACTTTCTTCATAATCCTATGTATTTTATGTATTCCTTATGTCATAACATAACTAGTAAAACCCCTACATAAATTAAGTAGGGGTTTATTGTCTAAATGGACAAATAGTTTTTATGAAACATTACAATTAACGGTGACAGCGACCGCAGTGACCGCAGCCTCCGCAACGGAAACAGCCTCCACAGCCTCCACATCCAAAGCAACCTCCACATCCAAAGCAACTAAAAAAAGGGAAAATACCAAAGCACATACGTACATCTTGAGTTTGATACTGATTATAATCCCATGGAACTACTTGACTTGATTGAAACTGTCCAACGTTTAATTCTTGAAGCTCTCTTTGAAAATCATACATTTTTATAACCTCCGACATAAAATTTGAAAGCGAATAAAAACATAACGTACTTATAAAAAATAAATACGATTCCCTAATTTGAATCTACTAAAACGCAGACTCTCAACAACAAAATATGTCGAGTGCTTGGGCATTGTTACCGATTCAATTGCCCAATTTATTACTCATTAGTACAATTTTGAACTGATTGAAAGTGCAAAAAAACCTCACATCAAAAGTGAGGTTCTTTGTACGTCTTTCATTTTTTTCTATACTTTTTCATCATTAAAATCAGTATTCCTTAATCTTCATTAAGTTTAATGTTATTAAGGGGTGAATATGAAAATACATTCTTTTTAATTGCTTTTTTATTTCTCCTGATTTCTTTTCCAAAAATTAATTTCGCTGGCTTTATTTTAAGTACTTTGAATAGTATGAGGTATAGTAATAATAGAAAATCAAAAATGAAAAGTAAGTCCCCTATCATAAAAAACGAGAATATTGTATTGGAGATTTCTTCAGTTTGATCAAGAGTAGAAAATACAAACACAGCATATCTTTCATAAACCGTACAGATTAACAATATAAATCCAACCACTAATGAAGTAAAACTATAACCAATAGATCGTTCTCTTTTATTGAATTCTAAAAAGATTGGAAGTAAATATAGCAAAACAACAATAAAAATACTAAATAATAATCCTAATAAAGTAATTCGGCTATGTAACATAGACTGAACTAGCAAAAGTTTTCCTAGGATAAAAAAAAGTAACACGATCCCCATCAATTCCCTCCTCATCTCCCCATTTAGAGGAACAGCCATGATCACATCCGTTTACAAATTAAACGGATTCCTTTTCAAAATAAATTATAGCCTTGCTTATTAACGTTTCAAATACTCTTTTTTACCGTTTTGATAGGTAAAAACAGATAATATATAAAAATTCATGAGTAGATGTATGCCCTTCGGTAGATATAAGAAGATTGCAGATTAATAAATATTTATTACCGTTTTTAACGGTAAAAATAGTCATATGCATATTCATCATCTAAGTTTAAAATAATTTTGAAAACATTATCTCAACAACACTTTTTGTGATTGTTATCACAAAATTAGTTAGTTTATTTATGTTAGTAAAAATATTAATTTAGATCAAAGTAGGAGATGAGATGGATAAGGCGAGTATAAGAAGATTACACTTAATCGATATTTTAAGTAGTCAAGAAAAATGGTTCAAAACAGAGGAGCTTGCTAAAAATTTAAATTGCACTGAGAAAACAATTCGAACTGATATACAAATTATCAATTCCACATTCCCAGAAGGATGGCATATTGAAACGATAAAAGGAAAAGGTATTTATATAAATAATCCAATTAATTCATCGCTTGATCAAGTTCGTTCACTTTTTGTTAAGAATTCTTTATCGCTTCAGGTAATCATGTTTATTCTAATAAAAGAAATTGAACACATTAGTGATTTAGGAAAAGTCTTATATACGCATCACAATACTGTTTATAAAATTCTCGAACGAGTAGACAACTTATTGAAGTCGTATAATTTAATTTTGAAGCGTGCACCACTTGAAATTGTAGGTAATGAGTTTCAAAAAAGAATCTTATGCTGTGACGTATTGTATGGTCTATATTCCCATACTAATAAATGGCCTTATGATTCTCTATCGTTTTCTATTATAAAAAAAGTAGTGACAAAATCAGCAGAAAAAAATAATTTATTTTTATTTCCACCTACTCTAGATAAATATATTTATTATGTTGGTACGATGCTTCAAAGAATTGACCGAGATATACAATTGGATTTAAATCCTTCTAATAATATTAAGGATTCAAAGTTTTTTTCAGTTGCAACTGATATTTGCATACAGCTAGAAAATATTTATAAAGTATCAATTCCATTAAATGAACTAAACGCTCTTTCTATAATGATATCTGCATCCCCTTATTTTTCTAGCGATAATGAACCTCAAGATAAAATTATAAGTAGCTACCATAATAAATCAGAAAAACAATATATAGAATTACACGAGCTCGTTACGATGCTCGAAAAAAAGCTTAGTATAAAATTACATGATCATAATGATTTTATTCTCACTCTTCAAAAACAATTTAAAGCATTTTCCCTAGTTCTTTTTTTAAACGGTAGAATTGAACGATCTTCTCTCATTTCCGAATACGTTAAAAAGCGTTATCCAGAGTTATTTTATAAAGTAAAAACTGTATTTCACAATTGGTGCAATTACTTTTCATACCCAGAAGTAAATAATGAAGTAATTGCTAAAATCACATTAAATATTCAAGCAATCATCATTAAATTATCATTAGTGAAAAAAAGGGTACTACTGTTAAGTTCTGAAGGTTATGGTGTAAGACAGTATATAACAACTAAACTCATAAAAGAATTTAGAGATAAAATACAATTTGTTGAACTCCAAAACGGCGAACTGAGTCCTGAAACGATTAGTGAATTACGTTTGGACTTTATCATTGCTGATTTTCAAATTGATATCGAAATTGTTCCAATTGCGGTAATTAGTTCTACTCTTTCACAACGCGATATTAATCATATCGCCCATTTATTAAAATAAATTTTATTTTGAATAAGCATTCAAAGGTGATTTTATGATAAAAGAAAGGTCAACATTCGTCACAAATGAGCTAGTTGAACTATTAAGGCAGCTTGATCATGATACTTTTTTACACGGGATGCGTGTAGGTGAATTATCTTATAAATTCAGTAGATATTTAGATCTCACTTTACGTCAAACCAATCAATTACATTTTATTGGTTATGTACATGATATTGGTAAGCTAAAAATACCAAATTCAATTGTTACAAAAAGAGGTCCTCTTACTGATTTCGAGTGGAATCTAATGAAGAATCACACAATTTATGGGCATGATTTATTAAAAAATTTATCATATCATAATGATATTTTAAATGCTGTACGTTATCATCACGAAAATATTGATGGGACCGGCTATGAAGGCTTATATAGTAACGAAATTGATTTTAATTCGAAAATAATTAGAATAGTTGATAGTTTTGATGCATTAACCCATGATCGTTCTTATAGAAAAAAATGTTCAATTGAAATATCGTTAAAAAAAATTCAAAAACTAAGTGGTACCGTTTATGACCAGGATTTAATAAAGGAATTCACCAAGTTTATTTGTAAACTGTATTAAGTAGTATTCAATAATGCTAATAATTTACACCTATTAATTGCTAGACCAGAATCTATTAACATGTTATAGTTTCATTAAAATTATAAATTTCACTCGTATAATAGTGAGGATATGGCTCACAAGTTTCTACCGGTTAACCGTAAATTTACCGACTATGAGTGGTAACACATCAGACATTTTAGCTCTAGCGAATCAAAGACTCAAAATGTGTTACTTCACTCATTTTTACAGTGAAGTACATGTTTTGAGTTTTTTGTTTAGATTAAGGGGGATCATTATGGAATTATTACTAAAAAAAATTGAACAAGAAGGAATCGTTTTAGCAAATGATGTATTAAAAGTGGATGCTTTCTTAAATCATCAAATGGATCCTGTTTTAATGAAAGAAATTGGAGAAGAATTTGCGCGTTTATTTTCTGAAGAAAAAATAACAAAGGTAGTTACTATAGAATCTTCAGGTATCGGACCTGGGCTAATGACAGCACTTGCTTTAAATGTCCCTCTAGTTTTTGCACGTAAGAAAAAGTCGATCACAATGCAGCAAGATGTTTATACTGCTAAAGTATATTCATTTACAAAAAAAGAAGAAAATGAAATTTCAATTTCTCATAAATGGTTAGAAGAAGGCGATAAAGTTTTAATAATAGACGACTTCTTAGCAAACGGACAGGCAGCTCTTGGATTACTTTCAATCATGGAACAAGCGAAGGCAGAAACAATTGGATTTGGAATCGTAATTGAAAAATCATTCCAAGATGGCGGAAAGATTCTACGTGATCGTGGTTATCGAGTTGAATCTCTTGCTCGTATTCAATCTTTAAAAGACGGACAAATTAAATACTTCAATGAAGAATTAACTGTTTAAACATAAAAAAGACATTGTATGAACGATTTGAGTTGTTCACAATGTCTTTTTCTCTTAATTAAGCCTTTTTTAAAATTAAATATACAAAGTAAGGTCCACCGATTAAGGCTACTATAATCCCTGCTGGTATTCCTTCTGGATCGACTAAGTTTCTTCCGATTATGTCGGCAACTAATAGTAATAATCCACCAATTAATATTGCAATGGTTATATATAATTGATTTCTTGGGCCAACTAAACTCTTAGCAATATGTGGTGCCATTAATCCGATAAACGCAATTCCTCCTGTTACTGAAACAGCAGATGCTGCTAATGCAACTGCTGCTAACATTAAAACAATTCTTTCCTTTTCTAATGAGACCCCTACCCCGATTGCAACAGGCTCATTTAAATTAAGAAGGTTTAAGGTGTTTGAGGAAGAATCGCCATTTTTTTAGCTAGTATTTTAGTATTCTTTGAAGCAATGTTTTCTCCATCTAAAATAATCGTTCCGGATTGATGAGAGATTATTCTTGTAACCGCCTTCAAAAGAGTCGATTTACCGCAACCATTTGAACCGATGATTGTTGTAATTTGTTTATCCGGAATTTTTATATTAAGGTCTTTTACAAGAGAACGATCACCATAACCAATGGTCAATTCATTAGTATATAACCGAACCATAAACGGACCTCCATTCATTTAATATTCAAACCGTTAATGATAATGATAATTATTATCAATTAATGTTACTAGGTTAATATAAGTCCATTTACTAATATTGTCAATATTAATTTTTAGTGAAATCATTGAAAAATTCTCATAAATGGTTTATATTTTACTGAGAATGATAATCAATGACAGAATCTTCTGGAGTGAGAACATAATGAATATGAACGATCTTTATGATGTAACAGTAATCGGAGGAGGTCCTGCTGGACTTTACTCTGCCTTTTATAGTGGTTTACGAGAAATGAAAACAAAAATTATAGAATTTCAATCTGAATTAGGCGGTAAAGTTCATTGTTATCCTGAAAAGGTGATTTGGGATGTTGGAGGACAACCACCAATCCCTGGCGAGAGATTTATCGGACAAATTGTTCAGCAAGGATTAACGTTTGATCCGACTGTTGTGTTAAATGAAAAAGTAGACACAATCACTCGTGACGATAATGGCATTTTTGTTTTACATACAGCTTCAGGCCAAATACATTATTCTAAAACAGTTATTGTTGCAGTTGGAAGCGGTATATTAAACCCAACAAAACTTCAAATAGATGGTGCAGAAAGATTCGAGGTTTCAAATTTAAACTATACAGTAAAATCACTTAAACATTTCCAAAATAAAACTGTAATCGTTTCTGGTGGTGGTAACTCTGCAATTGATTGGGCTAATGAGTTAGAGCCAATTGCTAAGAAAGTTTATTTAACTTACCGAAAAGATGCACTAAAAGGTCATGAAGCACAAGTCTCCCAATTAATGAATAGTTCAGTTGAATGTCTTTTCAATACATCTATTACGAAACTAATTGCTGGTGAAAACCATGAAGAAATAGAAAAGGTTGAACTGACAAATAATGAAACTGGTGAAGTATCTCATTTGGCAATTGATGAAGTAATCATAAACCACGGTTATGAACAAGATACTTCTTTATTAAATAACAGTGAAATAAAAGTAGAAATGATTCAAGATTTCTATATTAAAGGGAATACAACGAGTGAAACTTCGATTGAAGGGATTTACGCAGCTGGAGATATTCTTATGCATGAAGGAAAGTTGCAATTAATTGCTGGTGCATTTCAAGATGCCGCAAATGCTGTTAATAAAGCGAAGCAATATATTCAACCAGAAGCTAGTGGATCAGCAATGGTTTCATCTCATAATGAGGTATTTAAACAACGAAATCGTGATTTAATTAAACAGATGATGAACTAAAAAACAACATCTCTTTTTTCATGTTAAACTATAGGAAACTTATGTAGATTAGACTGAGAGTGGTTTATATGAATTTAAAGTATAAATGTATCATTTTAGATCATGATGATACTGCCGTAATGAGTACACCTGAAATTCACTATCCATCCTTTGTAGAAGCAATTAAAAAACTTCGTCCAAATGATGAACCTATTTCTTTTGAAGAGTTTGTTGGATATTGCTTTGAACCTGGGTTTCATTCTTTATGTACAGACATAATGAAATTCAATGAAGCTGAAATGATCGTTCAACAAGAAATTTGGCAAAGCTATACTTCATCCTCAATCCCCGACTTTTACGAGAAATTTCCTGAAACAATAAAGGGTTTTAAAGATCGGGGCGGTATTATAACCGTAGTATCTCATTCTGAGAGAAGCAGAATTGAACGAGATTACTTGCAGCACTGCGGTTTTATCCCAGATGCAGTCTTTGGATGGGAACTGCCTGAGCATCAAAGAAAACCATTTCCTTATCCGATTAAAGAAATATTGAGACGTTTTAACTTAAAAGAATCAGACGCATTGATGTTAGATGACCTTAAGCCAGGTTTGGAAATGGCTAAATCCTGTCACGTAGACTTCGCAGCTGCAGGTTGGTCACATGCCATTCCTGAAATTAAACAACAAATGAAAAATGAATCAAAGTTTTATTTTGAAACGATAGATGAATTTAGCAAATTTTTACTAGGTTAAAGCAAAAAATAAACTACTCTAAAAAAAGACGCATCATTTTTAATATTGTTGTGTTAGTTTTAAGGAAATTTCCATAAAAAAGAAGACCGTCAATACACGGTCTTCTTTTTTAATTTTCTAATGCAATTAATTAGAAGCGCTTTCATATCAATTACAATTTTTGTTTCTTTTTATCATCAACTAGGTATATTAGTCCGCCTGCTGTTTGTATCAACTTCTTCTTTTTTTCCAATTTTAAAAATAAAGAAGGAAGAAATCACTAAAACTGTAATTAATGAAGTTAAATAGAACTGAGAGCGAAGATCATCCATAAAGTACATCGAAAAATAGATGACGATCATCGCTAGTATAGTAATGTAAGTAACATATGGGAAACCCCACATTTTTAATCGTAACACTTTTCCCGTTTTCTCAGCTTGTCTTCGCTTTATTACATGCGATACTGCAATAACAATATACACTAGAAGCGCAATTGAACCTGATGCATTCAAGAGAAATGAAAAGAGTTTATCAGGTGAAATAAAGTTAAAAATTGCAGCTAAGAAGGCGAAAGCTGAACTTGCCCATACTGCCCAATACGGTGATCCACCTTTATTTACTTTTGTAAAGATTCTCGGAGCACTTCCTTGCTGCGCCAAAGAATAAAGCATTCTAGAATTCGTATAAAGTGCTGAATTCAAACAAGAGAGTACTGAAAAAAGTACAACCACCTTCATGATTGTTCCAGCTCCTGGAATCCCTAAATTGTTTAGCAACGTTACATATGGGCTACTTAATGATTTTGCATCGTCCCAAGGCATTAATAAAACTAAAATAGATACTGACCCAATGTAGAACAATGCTACACGCCAAACAACAGTATTAATGGCAGTAACAACAGATTTTTGAGGATCTTTTGATTCACCAGCAGCAATTGCTGCAATTTCAGACCCAAAGAAAGCAAACATAACTGTCATAAAACCACCTAATATTGCGCTTATACCTTTCGGAAAAAATCCGCCATGCTGTGTTAAATTTGATAATCCCGGAGACTGAATCGTAGGGATTAATTTGAATAAAATTGCAAGACCTAATATCATAAACGCTGAGATCGCCACTACCTTTGTAATGGCAAACCAATATTCAAACTCTCCAAATGTTTTCACTGATAAAATATTGGTAAGTGTAAGTACAAATGTAAGAATTAAAGCCCATCCCCATAATGGGATACTTGGGAACCATGAATTCATTATATTTGCACCTGCAATCGCTTCAATTGCAATTGTAATTAACCAGAAAAACCAATACAACCAACCAATCGTGTATCCTGCCCAAGGGCCAATCGACTCTTTTGCATACGTTGAAAACGAACCACTTACTGGGTTCTCAGCAGCCATTTCTCCTAACATTCTCATAAGGAGTGCAACTAATAATCCCGCTATTACATAAGCAACAATTGCTGAAGGACCCGCACTATGAATAACATTCCCACTACCTACGAATAAACCTGCCCCTATAATTCCACCAATTGAAATCATTTGAATATGACGGTGTTTTAGATTTTGTTGTAAACCATTGTGTTGTTTCTCCATATTCACCCTATCCTTTTTTTCGTTAATATAAAAATATTTATAAAAACCTTGCAGTAAAAGACTCGAGCAAGTCCTATTAATCTACACATTTGGACGTTACTTTTAAAAAGTTTTGAACAGATGAAAATCTTTAAATGATCAGTTTCAACAAAATTTAGCAGTTAGATAATACGTTTTCTAGAATAGCAAGACCTTCGTTTAACTCATTTTCTGTAATCACTAGTGGACTTAAAAAGCGAATAATATTTCCATCTAAACCTGCAGTAAGTAATAAAAGCCCAGCTTCATTTGCAGCTTTTGCAATTTTTGTAGTAAGATCTTTATTCGGTGTTTTTAATTTTTGATCCGTTACAATCTCTACTGCACACATTGCTCCTAGACGACGGAATTCTCCAATGAAGTTATACTCTAATTGCCACTTTCTCACACGGCTTTCAAGTACCTCTCCAATCCATTCTGCTTTTTCACACAATTTTTCTTCTTCAATGACTTCTAAAACTGCCAATGCGGCTTCACACGCAAGTGGATTTCCACAATAGGTTCCACCTAATTCACCCGGATCAGCTATATCCATTATTTCTGCTTTTCCAATAACAGCACTTAGTGGCATACCACCTGCGATAGATTTAGAAGCTGTCATTAGATCAGCTGCAACTTCGAAATGCTCCATCGCAAATAATTTTCCTGTTCTTGCGAATCCAGTTTGAATTTCATCTGCCACCATTACAATGCCATGTTTTGAACAAAATTCACGAACGTGTTTTACAAATGATTTTGGAGGTATTACAAATCCACCTTCTCCTTGAATCGGCTCCATGACAATACATGCTACAGTCTCGGGTGCTACAGTTGCTATAAAAAATTGATTAAACTGTGCAATAACATCTGCTTCGTATTGCTCATCAGTCATACCGTCTGGCTTACGGTACATATATGGATATGGTGCTTGATAAACTTCAGGTGCAAAAGGACCAAAACCAAGTTTATATGGTTTTACTTTGCTCGTCATTGTCATCGTCATTAAAGTACGTCCGTGAAATCCACGAGTAAATGTGACAACTGCTTGGCGTTTTGTATATTTCCTTGCGATTTTCACGGCATTCTCTACTGCTTCAGCACCACTGTTTAATAAAATAGCTTTTTTTGCAAAATCTCCTGGAGTTGCTTCACACAATCTTTCACAAATTTCAATGTATGACGGATACATAACGACATTGAAGCCAGGATGAATGATTTTTTCTGCTTGTTCTTGTATGGCTGCTACTACTTTTGGGTGTGAATGCCCTACGTTAATGGTTCCTATAGCTGCACCGAAGTCAATAAACTTATTACCTTCTAAATCATATAATGTAGCTCCCTTGCCTTTTACAGCAACTGCTCGATTTCCATTGCTAACGCCTTTTACAACGTATTTATCTCGCTTTTCTTGCCATTCTTTTGTGGATAGTTGCTTAATCATTATTTGATTCCTCCGTTTTTATAAAAATTTTTCTACGATGTTTGTTTTTAATCACTGAATTAATTACGAGCTAATCATAGTAATATGTATAACTTCCTATATGCTCTTTTCAACTTCCAGTATGAGAAACCTATAAACAGTTAAAAACGTGTACCGTCTAAAAAACCGATAAAGCTAAACGGTACACATAAAAATGAAAACAATTTTAAATGATGTCTAAAATTTATCCTTTGTGCCAAATAACGAGTTTCATTTCCGTCATCTCTTCAATTGCATACTTCAATCCTTCACGTCCTGTACCACTTTCTTTTACGCCTCCATATGGCATTTGATCAACACGGAACGTAGGTACATCATTAATAACTACGCCTCCTACATGCAGATCGTCTGCTGCTTTTAGTGCATTAACAACACTATTAGTGTAAATTCCAGCTTGCAGTCCATATCGGGAATCATTTACAGCATCAATTGCTTCTTCAACCGAAGATACTTTACAAATTGAAACAATTGGAGCAAAAACTTCGTTACATGATACTTTCATGTTATTTGTTACATCTAAAATAACTGTAGGTTCAAGAATATTCCCTACCGTTTTGCCACCTGTTGCAATAGTCGCACCCTGCGCTTTTGCTTCTTCGATCCAGCTTAAAGCACGGTCCAAGTCATTCGATGAAATAAGAGATGAAACATAAGTTTCAGGATCTAAAGGATCACCTAGTTTGAGTTCGCTAGCACTTTTTGCAAACTGCGAAACAAATTCATCATAGATTTTTTCGTGTACATATATACGTTGTAAAGAGATGCAGACTTGCCCTTGGTTTGAAAATGCGCCCATTAAGCAGCGATCAATAGCCTTTGTTACATCAATATCCTCATCAATGATTAATGCCGCATTTGATCCTAGTTCAAGTGTTGTTTTCTTAAGCCCCGCTTTTGCTCGAAGTGCAATTCCAACTGAGGAACTTCCTGTAAAAGTCACCATACTAACTAGATCACTTTCTACAATGGCGTCACCTACAACTCTTCCTGGTCCTGTAACAACATTTAATACGCCATCCGGTAGACCAGCTTTTTTGAACAAATCTGCTATATAAAATGCAGAAAGTGGTGTTTGTGAAGCTGGCTTTAATACCACGGTATTCCCTGCAGCAATAGCTGGTCCCACTTTATGCGCCACTAAATTCATCGGAAAATTAAATGGAGTAATTGCACCAATAACTCCAATTGGATTACGAATGGTGTAGCCTATTTTTCCAACTCCACCAACCGCCGCATCAAAAGGAATTGTTTCTCCATGAATTCGTTTTGCTTCCTCTGATGCAAATTTGTATGTTTCAATCGTTCTTATTACTTCTGCTTTGGCGAAAATCAGTGGTTTAGCCGACTCGAGAGAAATTACCTTAGCAGCTTCTTCTAAATTTTCTTCAAGAAGTTGCGAAACTTTCTCTAAAATTGCTGCTCGTTGATGAGCAGGCATTTTGGCCATTACTTCTTTAGAATCATAAGCAACTTGAATTGCATTCTGAGTTTGTAGTTTATTCGCAATAGCAATATCTGCAATTTTTTCTTGTGAATAAGGAGAAAGCAAATCTGAATAATTTTCTGTTTCCACATCTTGTCCGTTAATCCAAATATTCTTTTTCATGTTTCCCTCCATAACTTATGAATACGTATTAATAATAAGCTTCATTTTTAATAATTGTCAAACAATTTTTATTTTTTAGCATTTTATAAATATTTAATTAACATCTATAAAACCTCTCTATATTCTCTAACAAGTTGTGCTTAATGGTGGTTATATGTTGGATCTAGTAAGTTATTATAAAAATTTATCAACAAGTATCTAAACTACGTAATTATTACACACTTATTCAAATTCCTATGAATACGTATACAAAAATTTCGTTAATTTGCACAAAACTTCTAATCTAATTCGATTTTATTTGTTATAATATAAATAGTCACTTGAAAATTCCAAAAATTATGTTGTTTTGGGAGTAACAAGATTTAGAACATCTGCCGTATTCATTGTTTTTTTAATTATTTAACTATTATTTTTAAATTTTATATTATATGAACTTGGAGTGATTTATTTGGTTTCTTCACACGATGTTGCGAGGCTAGCCGGCGTCTCTCAAGCTACTGTTTCTCGTGTATTAAATGGGTCTAAAAATATTAGACAATCAACAGTAGAAAAAGTAGAGAGAGCCATTAAAGAATTAAACTATCATCCGAATTTGAATGCTAGAAATCTCGTAAAAAAGAAAACCAATATGATTGCGTTAATCACAGGACATACTCATGATCCTTTTTACGAAGAATCTACTCGGGGAATTGTATCGATTGCGGCAAAAAAAGGATATAACGTACTCGTATTTTTCAATAAAATAGATAACGATAATATGCTTTATAACCAAGTACTAAGCGCCCCTGTTGATGGAATCATAATGTCTTCTATTTTAATGAATGATTCTATTTTTCCCGTTTTAGAAAGTTTGGAAGGCAAACCGTATGTGACCTTCAATCGGAAGCATTCGTGTGGGACAAACTATTTTGAGATTGATAACGTAAAAGCCGGCGAACTAATAACAAATCATATGATCGAATTAGGTCATAAAAATCTAGCGTATATAGGTGGCCCGCTACAAGCATCTACTTTTCACGGTCGTTTAGAAGGGTTTAAAAAAGAGGCTAATAGACAAAAAATAGCAGTTCGTGATGATTGGATAAAAACGACCGATACAACTATAGAATCCATCGTCCAAGCCTGTAAGGAGTTATTTTCAGGTATTGAATTTCCAACAGCCATAGTCGCTGCGACGGATGCTATTGCATTAATTTGCTTAGATTTCCTACTTAATAAAGGCTTTAAAATACCGGAAGATATCAGCATTGGTGCAATTGATAATATCGAGTTTTCTGCCCATGCATCTATTCAATTAACAACAGTGGGAACTCATTTAAGTCAGTCTCTAGGAAATCTGGCTATGGAACATCTAATTAATTTGATTGAAAATAAAAACAAACAATTAAATTCCGTAACAACTACAATCACACCTCATTTAATTGTTCGACGATCTACTGGAAACCCTAGAATAAAATAGATTTTAAATTTAAAACTATTTTAACAAGTAAATTGAGACGTGTATAACTCACGTCTCCTGTTTCCGCTCCATACTATTACGATAAAACAAAAAGGATTGTCCCCTGTTCAGTACAGAGTCCAATCCTCTTTAGCAGTATAAAACTATTTGTCTAACTTTTTCGCTTCACTTTAAATGTGCTTTACTTCCACACCGTCATATACTTTTTTCGATATTTTAGATCCTCTTCTGTTCCAATCAATTCTAAAGCCTTTTGTTTAATCTCTTCATTCTTAACCGCGTCATAAAGGTTTCTCATACATTGAATAATATCGTATCGAATTAATGTATAGTTCTTCTCTTCTTTGCAATTTAAATAACGATTTTCTAGATGTTCAAGGACGATTGCTCGTTGTTCTGGACCAGCTAAGCCTACTCTCCATATTGACTGTAAAGTGTGTCTTGCGGTAACGAATTTTGGATCATATGTAACTTGCCAAATTTCTGGAAAATCATTTAGCATTCTCTTCTCTGGATCGCTGATCGCTAAATTTGAGAGAAATTGTGCAGCTCTTGACCTTTTGTGATTTCCTTTATGCGTTAGATCCGATTTTAATCGATCCCATACTTCATATGACCAATCCACTTTCTCTTTTGTAACGGAAATAATGTAGTTAAAGGCTTCGAATTGCAAATTCTTGTCTGTTGATTCAAGGTTTTCGAAATAAGTTTGTACTTGTTGATCCATATACGTACCTCTTTGAGAATAGTAAATAATTCTTTTATCTAGATGATATCATTCCCTAGCATTTACTTGCTATGAAAAAAAATTATCTTATCGTTTAATTTTTTACGATTTTTACTAATACTAAGCATACCCATTATAAGTCAGTATACTTAAAATCACGATAATTGTTGCATTATCTATTTAATTAAACGTTTGTTTAGTTTTTAAAATAAGTGGTTTGGGTAAAAAGTACAACGATATATTAATAATTAAATTAAACTAAATGAACGATTTTCAATCCCGGATCGTATAAGAATTAAGGAGGGATTTTTTATGAAAACAATATTATTTGAAGAACACAAATTAATTATTACACTTTCTAGTTTCGAAACAATATTAGGGTTAAAACATTCAATAGAAGTTCCGTATAGTGATATCAGTGATGTTTCTCTTGAGGACATACATGAATTTCTTTGGAAAATATACGGTACACACTTAGGCGCATCTAAATATGGACATTTTAAAAAAGACGGAGTGAATTATTTTATTGCTACAAGTACTAATAAGGGAAATTTAGTTTTAACTTTAAATAACCACAAATACGATAAAATCATTTTAGAACTAGATCACGTTGATGATGTTTTACAGCAAATACAAAATACGTTACGTACTTATGTTAAATAACTTAAATAAGACTGTCTTTAAAGGACAGTCTTATTTAAGTGTGTTGAAATATAAAATGATCAATACGGAAAACGGGCATCAAATTGAACTTTATGATGACATTTTCATTTTTCGGATGATTTATTAATGGTTTTTAAATGTTAATATTTTGAGCAATTTCATGATTCCAATAAACACTAGTCATGATTTTTTTCAGAAGTTAAAAATATTATGTGCTAATTTTTAGAAAAACAAATTCAGTTAATTTGTTTAATTAAAGTTCGATATTAGTTGACCTACAACCTTATTAATACACAACATTAGGATACTCTAAGTAAAGGCTATTTGATTAGGATTTATTGCAGACTTTTTTTGATGATTAAGTTGATTGGAGCGGAGGGGTGCTCGACTCCTATGGGTTTAGCGGGAAGGCTAAAGACCCCCCAGGCTTGCCGAGGAGGCTGAAG
>NZ_NUQC01000023.1:0-34092 GCF_002585125.1 Bacillus sp. AFS029533
ACCAGCTCTTGCAATGGATTGATTTTTCTTGTAATAATTCGTTGGTGTGCTCGTCGAGAACAATTGCTTTGTTCTTTTCAACGAGTGAACAAAGAAGTTGACTGAGATGCCACTTCGAACGGTTTACTATTTATTTTTATATTGTTTGTACTGTTGGCAATGACGAGCGTATACAGTCCCTTTTGTTGATTAAATTAAAAAGTTATTCAACTAACGCACCTGTTAGTTCTATAAGCAACCTCGATAAGTAAAAAAAACAAACACTTTCTATCTAAAGAAAGGTTTGTTAGATAAGACTAATTATTTTAATTTAAGTATTATTTTTCCTTTTGCTCTTCCCGCCTCTGCATACTCCAATGCTTTTTGGGCATCTTCGAAAATAAAAACTTTATCAAGTGTAGGCTTAATCACTTCTGACTCTAACATTTCTGTTAAAATTCTCAACTGCTCTCCACTATGCTTCATAAAAAGAAACGTATATTGGACATTATGTTTTTTTTCTAGCTTCGTAAGTTTATAACTTGCAATTGAAAATAAGGTTTTTTTAAATGAGCTAAATCCGTTTTCTTTAGCAAAGCGACCATTCGGGATTCCAGATATAGAAACAATCTTTCCTCCTTTTTTTAATGTTACAAATGATTTCTCTAACGTCGCCCCCCCAATGGTATCAAGAACTGCGTCGTAGTCACGAATCGAATGTTCGAACTTTTCTGTCTTGTAATTAACAATTTCGTCAGCGCCAAGAGATTTTACTAAATCACAACCATCACTAGCTGTAGTTGCGACAAAAGCACCCATATGTTTTGCAAGTTGGATAGCAAATGTTCCTACTCCCCCTGATCCTGCATGTATTAATATTTTATGTCCTTTTTCAATTCGCAGAATATCATGTAAAGCTTGGTAGGATGTCAATCCGACTAGAGGGACGGAGGCTGCTTCTTCAAAACTTAAATTTTTAGGTTTTAATGCAATATCTTCTTGGTTAACAGAGAGAAATTCAGTAAAAGTTCCCATTTTATTTGCTCTAGGTCGACCATATACCTCATCACCAACTTTAAACTTCGTGACACTAGTACCTACTTCAACAATTTTTCCAGAAAAATCATTTCCTAAAATTAACGGCATCTTGTATTTCAATAATAATTTTAATTCACCTTTTCGAATTTTTGTATCAAGAGGATTTATACTTGCCGCATATATCTCAACTAAGACCTCGTCATTATTTATTTTGGGCATAGGGAAGTCTAAAAAATTTGGTTTTTTACCGTAGTTTTCAATTGCTAAAGCTTTCATTACAATCCTCCTCATTTTTATTTAACTCACATGTATCTTTTCATATCGAACATAAGAAAAAAGATTATGAATATCCCTAGATGGGATATTCATATTAAATAAACTATTTTAAGAAAGGATAGTCTGTATAACCTTCTTTTCCTCCTGCATAGAGCGTGTTTTTATCAGGTTCGTTTAGGGGAGCACCTGATTGAATCCGTTCTACAAAGTCTGGATTAGCTAGTACCCAAGTGCCTACTGTGACAACATCTGCAAGATTATTATCTATATCAGACGAAAGTTGATCTAGAGGACGACCTGGACGGTTAACAAGAAGTGATTGATCCCAAAGTTGACGCACATCTTTTAGGAATTGCTCGTTTCCAAAGTGCATTAAATGTAGATATGCAAGGTTAAGCTTATTTAATTCACTTATTAAATAGCGATACATCTCAAGGCTATTTTCCCCCTCATCAATGCCTTGCAGTGTTCCTTGAGGAGAAAAACGGATGCCTGTTCTTTCTGCTCCTATTTCATCAACAACTGCTTTAGCTACTTCAATAGCGAATCGAGAACGACCCTCAATCGTACCACCGTATGCATCTTGACGATGATTGGAGTTTTCACTAAGGAATTGTTGGATCAGATAACCATTCGCTCCGTGAATTTCAACTCCGTCTGCACCAGCTTCAATTGCTGAACGTGCTGCTAAACGAAACTCATTGATAACATCTTTTATCTCAAGCTCACTCAATTCTCTTGGTGTTGGAATTTCTTTCATTCCTTCTGCCGTGAAAATTTCTACACCAGGTGCAATAGCTGATGGTGCAACTGCTTGGCGGTGGTGAGGTGTGTTATCAGGGTGTGATACACGTCCCACATGCATAAGCTGAACAAAAATATGACCGCCTTCACTATGAACTTTAGAAGTTACTTTTTTCCACCCTTTAATATGATTTTCTGTATAAATACCAGGTGTATTAGTGTAACCTTGCCCATCATCTGAAGGTTGGGTTCCTTCGCTTATAATTAAACCGACTGAAGCACGCTGACCATAGTACTCTGCTACTAAATCGCTCGGCGTACCATCTGGTAAAGCTCTACTTCTAGTCATCGGAGCCATACCTATACGATTTTTTAAGTCAATGTTTCCGATACGAACTTTTTCAAATAATCTGCTCATATGAATACTCCTTTTTAATAAGAATTAGAATCAAGAAATGAATTTACGTGTTCTGCAAATAGTTCTGGAAATTGAAACAGATGCCCGTGACCAGAATCAGGATATATAATCAACTGTGCTTTGGGTAATTTCTCTGTTAAGATATAACTGTTTTTAGTCGGTACCATCACATCATTAACACCATTAGTAACAAGTACAGGGTGTTTGATGTTTTGTAACCATTCATAATCATGATTAGATTTTTGTTTAGCCCATTTTGCAATGGCTTGTAATTGTGCCTCTTTTACTTGTTCTGAACTGTTTACTTTTTTCTGATTAAAAATTCTTTGTAGTGAAGCCATTCCTGCAGATTTACTTGTTTCGGTTTGTTCGTAGAAAAAGAACATAAAATCATTTATTCCATCTTCTTCCGTTCCGCCGTGACGATTCATTCTTTCAAAAATCTCTGGATTTGGATTAATACCAGATTCAGGCGAAGTACCTGCCATAATAATTTTTCTTACTAAATCTCCTTCTTGTAAAGCTAGCTCTTGTGCAACCATGCCACCAATGGAAAAACCAAGAATGTCAACTTGTTCTAATCCAAGAGTTTTTATAAATGTTGCTGTATCTTTTGCCATATCAGCAATTGTAGTAGGCGTTAGTCCATCGGTCTCACCAACCCCTTTATTGTCAAATAAGATTACTGGGCGTGTATTTGCAATAGGTTCAAGCATGTTTGGATCCCAGTTTTCCATCGTTCCTCTAAAGTGAACAAGAAATACTACTGGTATACCATCTTGTGTACCAAATTTTCTATATGCGTAACGAGTTCCATCTGCTTCAATAAATTCTGATTCTGTTGGTATTTTAAAGTTTGTCATCTTTGTGATTCTCCTTAGAAATTAAAAAACGATTTTATAAGTATGCATTATGATGGTTTGTTTCATACTGATTTTAGAATGAGCGTTCTAAAAAGGGTAAAAAAAGAAAGCTAGTCCAACACTGAAAGTGCTAGAGTGATGATGCCTTCTAATTCTTTTTTATTGTAATTAGTTTTTATTAGTACTCTTATACCTACCAAATTGTTGTGTAAGAAACGAGATGTGTTATCAGAATCGATTTCTTTTGATAGCTCTCCACTAGTTTGGCCCCGTTTTATAAGGTCATTAAACATATCTTCAGTACGGTTAAACATTTTTGTAACTATGCGTCCAATTTCTTTGTCCAACAAAGATAATTCAATGGCTGTATTTACTGATAGACAACCTTTTGGGTATTGTTCAATGGAATTCAGTATGAAAATAAAAACATCCCGTATCGCCTGTTTAATGGATGAAGTGCTGCTAATTATGCTTTCCATCTCATTGACGATGAGCTCTTCATAGTGATTAAGGGAAGCTAAAAACAATGAACGCTTGTCACCAAATGTGTCATACATACTCCTGCGGTTTATCCCCATATGATCCACCAAATCTTGCATGGATGTTTTTTCATAACCCTGTTCCCAGAAAAGCTCCATTGCTTTTCTTAATACTGCTTTTTCGTCAAACTCTTTACTTCTAGCCATTTTATTTCTCCTTAAAAAAATCCATGAACCAATACTAACAAAAACAAATGTCATAATCCATTATAGAATGAACGTTCTAAAATAAACACATGAATTTCAAACCATGATTAAATAATATTCTTTTTAGAACGATTAGTAAAGAATTATAAATAACCAATAATTCCCAACACATTTGCTACATATCACAATATTATCCATTAACTTTCACTTAGGGGTACCGCCAAACATTTCTTCTATTCGTTTAGTTTCTTCAGGATTGTTTTCTTCCACTGTATCGATTAATAGATCAAACTCTTCTACAGATGCACTCATACCAAATAAACAAGAAACAGCAATTAGAACCATCTGAGCCCTTACTCAACCAAACTGCCATTTTGTTGAATAAAAAAAGCCACCTGTATTGGCAGCTGCTATTTAACTCATGCATGCGTTAGTTGAATAAGGTTAAAAAATTAATTATTATCTGGATCATATTTTTTAAGATATTTTCTCCAAATAAATGAATAAATTAGCATACCGATTATTCCGCCAATAAATTCATAAAGTCCTAAAAATTTAAATATCATTCCAAATACTAAAATAGATATACCACCAAATACAATTTCTAACAAAATGAATATATTGCGGTTCATTATAATACCTCTAGTTTTTATAATAATTATGATTCACTATTCATTGGATAACCACCTGGAAATCTACAACTATCGCATGCGTTAGTTACATAAGAAATATGTGTTAAAAACATCTGAAAACCTCGACAAATATAAGACTAGTTTTTTTAGAAAAAGACAGGATACCTTGTTTCCTTTTTATTGCAAAAGCCATTAATAACAGACTTTCATAACCAATTATAGAAACGCCAATCCTTATATGGCTGTTTACACTGCTATTCATATGCGTTTTAAAGATATGGGTCTCATTTACTGTCATATTTGTTGAACTTATTGCATCTTTATAGTGTGCATAATCCATCGAAAAGTCAATTGCTGTAAGTATAAGAAATGATAAAGCAACAATTATTGATATCGTTCTTAAATTCATAGTTCACCCCTTATATGCGATTCGAAAACGTAACTTTATTAATAGTATAATTCAACGTCTTGTCTTTAAGTCCTTGTTCAACTAAACTGCCATTTAGTTGCATAAGGTTCAAGCGAACCGAGTCTAAAAGATACAACTTCTAGATAGATTCGCATTTTGAATATACGGGTCTCTTTTTGTGCCTAAAAGATCATCTAAAATTTTGAAACATTTTTTGTCTCAAAAAACGTGTTAATTAAGCCAAAAAATATACGAATCCTTATTCAACTAAACTGTCAAATTGTTGAATAAAAAAACGACCGCCGAAGCAGCCGATCGTTATTGAACTAACGCATGCGTTAGTTGAACAAGATTAATCACCAAATGCTTCAATTAATTTATTTCTTTTAATTGCTTCTTCACAAAGTCTCTTAAACTTTTTTGAAAAGTACCTTACTTTTTGTTCGTCTTTATTATTTTCAGAATCGTATTTTTTCAATAGTCCATCACATATGGTTATTAATTGCTTAATTTCTAGGGTTGAAAAAACTTTATCACCGTATTGGTCTAATCCGATAAGTAAGTCAAATTTCTCTTTTAGACCATTTTCCTTATAGCGCCGCCAATAATTTTCCGATTTGCAAAGATATTCATGTAATTCTTCGGTAAACTTTATATGTTTGTTGGAATCGTCATCCTTAATAAAGAAGTCTATTCCTTCACTAGAACTCGATAGTTCATATAGGCTCAAAAGTTTCAATAGTGATAACTCTCTATTAAATTTGTCATATACCTTAAAACTTTCTGTATCTATAATGAGGGTTGCTCTATTTTTATTGATAATACAGTTAACAATGAGTTTATTATTTTTTAATCCACTACCCTGAATTTCTGCATTATATTCCTTAAGTTTTTTTATATCTTTTATACTTTCAGTTTTTATATTTAATACGAATTCGTTACAATTAATTAGTTCAATCCTAAAATATGATGTATCATAATATTGTTTGAATTCCGACATATCTATAATAATCTTAATGCAATTTTCATTTACAGAAGCATCAATTATTTTTCCAGAGTTAAAAAAATTTAAAACATCTTTCTGGATTTTTTTATTCATACTGTGACCCCCAATATATATATACTTTTGGTTTCTATTATACTTCAGCCTTTTTCTTTGAGTAATCCATTAAATATTTTTTTCTTATTCAACTAATCTGCCAGTTAGTTGAATAAGAAATTCAACAATCTTCTTTAACAGAGCCTTCTTTTAAAATCAGAATTTAATGATCGGGTTTTAGCTTTAACTATCGATATAAAGTCATACGGAGCCTATTTTAATCCTTTTGTTCCAATTATAAATTCAAGAAACTCCTTGTGCAGAGATTTTAATCATTATTATACTAGTTATACTATAGCATTTCATGACGCGGTTTAAGGAGATAAATATGAAGGAAATAATAGTGGAAAAACTAAAACAAATAGAAACCGAACATGACGTAAAAATACTATTTGCAGTTGAGTCTGGTAGTAGAGCGTGGGGATTTCCATCTAAAGATAGTGATTATGATGTACGTTTTGTCTATGTTCATCGCAGAGATTGGTATTTAAGCATTGACCAAAGACGTGACGTAATTGAATATCCAATAAATGATTTACTCGACTTTAGTGGGTGGGACTTAAAAAAGGCACTTAATCTTTTCGCAAAATCAAACCCGGCCTTATTAGAATGGTTAAGGTCTCCAATTGTTTATCATGATGACTTAACGATTTCAGAAGAATTAAGAAAAGTCGGTAATGACATTCTTTCTAAAAAGGCGTGTATCTACCATTATCTTCATATGGCCAAAGGGAATTACCGTGATTACCTGCAAGGGGAAGAAGTTAAGATTAAAAAGTATTTTTATGTATTAAGACCAATTTTAGCTTGTATATGGATCCAAAAATACAATGAAATTCCCCCAATTTTGTTTGATGAACTTTTAGAGATGGAAGGGTTAGAACAGGAATTTATAGAAGAAGTAGACAAGTTATTAATCCGAAAAAAACAAGGTGAAGAATTAGATCTTGAGCCTAGAAAAAAAGAATTAAATGATTTTATTGAAAATAAAATTCAGTTTTTTGAGGAGTATGTGAAGGGGATTACTGAATCAAACAAGGTAAATATCCAAAGCTTAAACGAACTATTTCGATGTACAATCGAACATTCATGGGAAAAATAGAATAGACTCCACACTTTTTGGGAAAAATTTCTTTGTATGTTAACAAAGAAATTGGAGTGTGAATGAAGTTGGCAAATTTAGAAAGTCTATTGAATCAACAACTGGCGAATTGGAATGTATTATATGTAAAATTACATAACTATCATTGGTATGTAAAAGGACCAAATTTCTTTACTCTACATGAAAAATTTGAGTTGTATTATGACGATGCAAAAGTAATGGTAGACGATTTAGGAGAACGTATTTTAACAATTGGTGCAAAACCAATTGCAACACTTCGTGAATACTTAGAAACAGCTACGATTAAAGAAGGTAATCATACGTTTTCTGCAGAAGAAATGGTATCTGATCTGATTAAAGACTATGAAAAAGTTGTACAAGAATCGCGTGATGTAATCTCAATTGCAGAAGAAAGTGATGATCAAGAAACAGCTGATTTATTCCTAGGTAAGATTGCTGAAATTGAAAAGATGCTTTGGATGTTAAAATCATTTCTTGGAAAATGAATAAATATTTAAAAAGATGGATTAACCTATCATTACAGATGATTGATTAGTTCATCTTTTTTTATTTTCCCCCTTTTTTTCATCTTGTTTTCTAGTATAAAACGAGTGTTTATAAGGGTTTTTGTGATGTGTTAAAATTTTTCATAAAAAATTACCAAAAAAAACTAAAAAACCGATTGTATAATTATTTATATTTGTGTATAATCATTCATTATATAAGAATCTTAACTTCTAAAAAAAGGGGATGGATTTATGAGTAAAGTATTGAAAGAAAATCATGTAAAGAAAAATGGTTATATTCAAAAGACAAAAGGGAATGTTACAAAAGGAAATTTTAGCTCTGTAAAATGGTCGGATTTTAAAGGGAAAAATTTTCTTTCAATAAGTGAGTTTTCATCAAGTGAATTATTATTCTTACTTGAAAAATCTTTAGAGATGAAAAATATGCAAAAGGCGGGAGAGGCACATCCTTATTTAAAAGACAAAGTACTAGGGATGATTTTTGAAAAGAATTCTACTAGAACGAGACTTTCATTTGAAATTGCGATGATGCAATTAGGTGGTCATGCAATCTTTATGAGTAGTAAAGATTTACAGCTTGGTAGAGGCGAAACTGTTCATGATACATCAAAAGTATTTTCTCGTTATGTAGATGGGGTCATGATTCGAGCAAATACTCATGAGATGTTGACCGAGTTCGCTGAACACTCGTCAATTCCAGTTATTAATGGTTTAACAAATCTGCACCATCCAGCTCAAATCATGGCTGATTTCTTAACTATTCTTGAGCATAAAGGTAGATTAAAAGGTTTGAAGATTGCTTATGTAGGAGATGGAAATAATAACATCTGTCATTCTTTAATTGAGGGTGCTGCTAAGCTTGGTGTTTATTTAACAATTGCATGTCCCGTTGGGTATGAACCTAATAAAGTTGTACTTCAATCGATGAAGCATGTTGCAAAAACAACTGGAAGTGTTATTGAAGTTGTTAATAATCCTGTAGATGGTGTAAGTAGAGCTGATGTTGTGATAACGGATGTTTGGACCAGTATGGGGCAAGAGGAAGAGACTGAAATTCGCTTAAAAGATTTTAGCCCATATCAAGTAAATGATCATTTATTAGAAAATGCAAAAGATGATTATTTATTCATGCACTGCTTACCTGCACATAGAGGGGAAGAAGTAACAGCTTCGGTAATTGATGGTAAGCATTCGGTCGTATTTGATGAAGCTGAAAATCGACTTCACGCTCAAAAAGCGATCTTAGTTGCCTTAATGGGTAATTTATAATTCTAAAAATCTATTATATTTCTTAATAATCTAATCGGGGGTAATAACATGGGAAATGAGAAAATTGTTTTAGCATATTCAGGTGGTTTAGATACGTCAGTTTGTATTAAATGGTTACAAGAGAAATATAACTATGATGTGATTGCACTTTGTCTTGATTTAGGTGAAGGAAAAGATGTTGAAGCTGTTCGTCAAAAGGCTTTAAATTTAGGAGCAATTAAGTCATATATGATCAATGTAAAGGACTTATTTGCAAATGAATATATTGTCCCCGCTCTAAAAGCGAATGCATTATATGAAGGGAAGTATCCACTTTCATCTGCTCTATCAAGACCATTAATTGCAAAATTATTAGTCGATGTAGCAAAGCAAGAAGGTGCAGTTGCAGTAGCACATGGTTGTACAGGTAAAGGAAACGATCAAGTTCGTTTTGAAGTTTCAGTAATGGCTTTGAATCCGAATCTTAAAGTAGTGGCGCCCGTTCGTGAATGGGGTATGACTCGTGATGAGGAAATACAATACGCACATGAAAATGGTGTACCAATTCCTGTTGATTTAGATAATCCATTTTCAATTGATGCAAATATTTGGGGAAGAGCTTGTGAAGCAGGTGTATTAGAGAATCCATGGAATGAAGCACCAGAAGAAGCTTTTGATTGGACGAATGCAATTGAAAATACTCCAGATGTTCCTGAATATATTGAAATTGAATTTTCAAAAGGTGTACCTGTTAGCTTGAACGGTCAGCCTATAGATCTTGTTCAACTTATCGAACAATTAAATGTACTTGGTGGAAAACACGGTGTAGGAAGAATCGACCATATTGAAAATAGATTAGTAGGTATAAAATCACGTGAAGTTTATGAAAATCCAGCAGCGCTAATCTTAATCAATGCTCATAAAGAATTAGAGTTCCTTACATTGCCTCGTGAAGTGACAAATTTTAAAGTAAGCATTGAACAACAATTTTCAAAAATGCTATACGATGGCTTGTGGTATTCACCTTTAATGGGTGCTTTAGATGCGTTTGTAAATACAACACAAGAAACAGTAAGTGGTATTGTTCGTGTGAAATTATTTAAAGGCACTCATACAGTAGTAGGTAGAAAATCAGAAACTAGTCTATACAATGAAGAGCTTGCAACCTATTCAAAAGGTGATTTATTTGATCATAATGCAGCAGTAGGCTTTATTAAACTATGGGGATTACCAACAAAGGTATATAGCGAAGTTACACAGAAAAATACAGTACTAAATAAATAAAATATAGGGTGGATTAAGGAGGCAGTTATGTCAAAACTTTGGGGCGGACGTTTTACGAAGGAGACAAATCAATTAGTCGAAGAATTTACAGCATCGATTGAATTTGATCAAATAATGGCTAAGGAAGATATAGCTGGTAGTATCGCACATGCAACGATGCTTGGAGAATGTGGCATAATTGAAATCAATGAAGCTGAATTAATAATAGAAGGTTTAAATAAAATATTAAAAAAAGTTGAGAAAAATGAGGTTCAATTTAGTATAGAAAATGAAGATATTCATATGAATATCGAAAGCTTGTTAATTCAAGAAATTGGTCCTGTAGGAGGAAAACTACATACAGGGCGTAGTCGAAATGATCAAGTAGCAACGGATATGCACCTTTTTTTAAAAAATAATACGTCTTCCATTATTGATTTAATTGAAGAAGTTCAAAATAAAATTGTGACGCAAGCTAAAAAGCATGTAAATACAATTATGCCTGGATATACGCATTTACAAAGAGCACAGCCTGTTTCATTTGCACATCATTTACTTGCGTATTTTTGGATGCTAGAGCGTGACAAAAGCCGATTCAAAGATAGTTTAAAACGAGTGGATATTTCACCATTAGGTGCAGGTGCATTAGCTGGAACTACATTTCCAATTAACCGTCAACGTACTGCTGAATTACTTGGTTTTAGCGATATCTATCATAATAGTTTAGATGCAGTAAGCGATCGTGATTTTATCGTAGAGTTCCTTTCTGATTCATCTTTACTAATGACACATATTTCTAGACTATCAGAGGAATTTGTCATTTGGTCGAGTCAAGAATTTCAGTTTATTGAATTAGATGATGCTTTTTGTACCGGCTCTAGTATTATGCCGCAGAAAAAAAATCCAGATGTTCCAGAATTACTTCGAGGTAAAACAGGGAGAGTTTATGGCAGCTTAATCGGGTTATTAACTGTTTTAAAAGGACTACCTTTAGCTTATAACAAGGACATGCAAGAAGATAAAGAAGGAATGTTTGATACTGTTTATACTGTTGTAGGATCACTGCGATTACTTTCGGGAATTATTGATACAATGAAAGTAAACGAAAACCGTATGTATGAGGCTGTTAAAAATGATTATTCAAACGCTACTGACCTTGCTGATTACTTAGTTCGAAAAAATATCCCATTCCGTCAAGCTCATGAAATCGTTGGAAAAACGGTTCTATATGCCATAGAGAATCATAAATTTCTTGGGGAATTAAAGCTTGAGGAATTTAAGATGATTAATGAAGTGTTTGAAGAAGATATTTATCATACTTTAAATCCAAAAACAGTAATGGAAGCAAGAATTAGTGAAGGTGGAACTTCAACGAATGAGGTTTGGAAACAAATTACAAAGGCAGAAGAGTGTTTAAGCTTTTCAATAAATATGGTATAATTTTCTAATTGAAAACGTCCAATTATTTGGACGTTTTTTTGTGCTTCTAATTTATTAATAATTTTCTATTCATTATGCAAATACTAGAAGTAGTTACTAAAAAAAGGTAGGTATCATATGAGCACGCAACAAAAAAGTAGAGTATTTAGAGCATCAGAAGGCATAGCACATGCTGTTTTCGTCATGATCGGTATCGGGTCTTTAATTGAGAGTATTGGAAAGATTTTTCATTTTGAATCTTTAATGACGATTGGATTTTCGACTAAATTATTAATGGCACCTGCTATTGGTGCAGGTATAGCTGTTTTATTAGGTTCAAGTACGTTAATCATTTTTTCTGCAATGGCCGCTGCAATAATTGGATCCGGGGCATTGTTGATGGTAGATACGGCGATGACCATTAAAATGGGTGAACCAGTAGGAGCATTATTATCAGCTTTAGTTGCAATTCTTATTGGAAAAGCTGTTCAAGGTAAAACGAAATTAGATTTAATGGTTGTGCCTTTATTTTCCATCTTAATTTCAGGATTAGTTGGATTATATTTATCAAAATGGATTTCTCCAATCTTAATAACGGTTGGGAATTTTATTAAAGGTTCAACTGAAGGTTCGCCAATTATTGCTTCGATTGTATTAGCGGTAGTGTGGGGGATATTAATTGTTTCGCCTGCTTCTTCTGCTGCATTAGCCATTGCATTGAATTTAGATGGATTAGCCGGCGGGGCCGCATTGGCGGGATGTGCAGCGCAATTTGTGGGATTAGCAGTTATCTCTGCACGAGAGAATGATCCAGGAAGTATCCTTGGTTTATTAATTATCACACCTAAGTTACAGCTACCCAATGTAACCAGGAATATTAGGATACTTATACCAACCATAGTTGCAAGTGCCGTGGCTGGACCGATTTCTGCATTCTTATTTCATATTGAAGCACCAAAAGAAATTGCCGGTTTAGGATTATGTGCACTTGTTGCACCAATGAATTTATTAGCTACCTATGGAAGTGCAGTTATTATACCGATGATTGTTACATACATATTAGTACCTGGGATTGTTTCATATATTGTGTACATATTCTTAAAACAAGCAAATATGATTAAAACTGGAGAGTTGAAAATTTTATAAATAGAAAAATGAGTACTAAATAAAGTACTCATTTTTCATTGTATTGTCATTTTAATAGGGTACACTTAAATAGTTTTAAACCTATTCCTGTAAAAATAATGCCTTGTGCTAGATTGATAATTTTAGATGATTTCTCATTTTGTAACAATTTTTCACCAAAACTGCCTGCAAAAATAGCTATAATTGAAAATACAATGAGAGTGAATACCATAAAAATTACACCTAAAATGTTGGTGGAAGAGCGTTTATAAATTCAGGAATAAAGATTGGACATAATGTTGTGATCGCTTTTGGTTCTGTTGTAACAAAAGATGTTCCTGTCAATGTAGTTGTTGGAGGAGAAGGAAAAGTACTTTTTAGGAAAGCTCAACGAGTAGGTATTTCTTTTAATGCGTGAAATGGAGGGCTATATGATTTATTTTGTCATTTGTATATTACTAGGTTTTCTGCTGTTAGTTTATATGTTCATAGAGGCTCATCAAAATATAGTAAGAAAACATGAATTTTCTTTTTCGAATGCTCCTCTTGAAAAGCCAATTAGACTATTTTTTATTTCAGATATTCATAGAAGAAAAATACATTCTTCTATTATAAAGAGAATGTCTAGCAAAGTTGATTTGGTCATAATTGGCGGAGATTTATTAGAAAAAGGAGTACCTCTAAAAAGAATCGAACAAAATATTCAAAAACTAAGTAGTCTTGGGAAGGTCTACTTTGTTTGGGGAAATAATGATATCGAAATCAAAAAGACGGATTTAGAGAATATATTTACTAAATGGAATGTAGTTGTATTGAAAAATTCATCTGTTACGGTTAATCATTTACAAAAAGAATGGTCACTGATTGGAGTAGATGATTTGAAAACTGGGAAGGTGGATCTTGATCTTGCTTTTCAAGATGTTAAACAAAATGTATTTAAGATTTTAGTTAGTCATAATCCAAGAGTCTTAAAGTTACTAAAGAAAGAACAAGGAGTTTCTCTTGTTTTAAGTGGTCATACACATGGAGGACAAATAAGGATTTTTGGATATGGTCCTTATGAAAAAGGAAAAACGCATGTGTATGAGGGGATAACTCAAATAATAAGTAATGGATATGGTACTACGACTATACCACTTAGATTAAGTGCTAGGCCGGAAACACATTATATTGTTATTAAGAGTATATAAAGTCATTAGGAGGAGATACATTCGTATCTTCTTTTTTTATTAGAACTTTTTTCATATTTTTCTTTGTAAAAAAATATGAACGACAAATAAATAATATGAAAATTTAGTCGAATTAGAGGATTGTAATAATTATTAGTAATTATTTCTAATCTTTCTTTTTTTTTATTAAAAAACTCAAAATTCACCCAAATTAAAATTGTCTGAAAATGACGTTTTATAAAGCTTTTTAATAAATAGTTCTATAAATAGGATCAATTTTCTTCTTTTTTTGATAGTTTATTTGATGAATTACCCCAATTTACGATGTCGATTACTAGCGATAAAATAAAAAAAAGAAAGAGAATTGTCAAAAGTCAAAAAAATAAAAAAATGGGGGAGAACAGGTGAGTAAAAGAAACTTTAAAATGAGTTTAGCTAAAACAACGATCAGTGCGCTGGTTGTGGGCTCGATGATTCCATTTAACGTACTAGCAGCTACACAAAATGCGAGCACAGAAAAAACGGTCATGGGTTCACTAGCTCAAAACACAAGCACACCAGACTTAACAGCTGAGCAAATCGCCGCGTTAAAGAACGTGTCACCAGAAAGTGATGTAAAGATTTCGCCAAAAATTGATACGACAAGCTCAAAACCAGTTAAGGTTATTGTCGAATTTACACAAGCGCCAGCAAAAATAAGTGTACTGCAAAAAGCAGTGGAGGGCGAAAAAACGACATTAAGCGCAGAAACTAGCGCAGTTAACTCGTCACACGCTACATTCAAGTCATTTATAAAAGGGTTAAATAATAGTGCAAGTAAAACGAATGCAGTAAATGCAGTATCTGCATTATCTGTTTCACCAAACGAAGTATCTAACGAAACATCCGACCAAACCGGGGACGCTACCGCTCAAATTACGCGTGAATACACACATGCATTAAACGGGGTGGCAATGACACTACCAGGTAACTTAGTTGAAAAATTATTTGATTCTGGTGTAGTAAATCGTGTATTAAACGATGACTTAGTAAAGCTTGACCCAAGTGAACTGAAAGCTGCTGCTGAAAGTGAACAAGGTGGGAATAATTTAGCAGAAAATTATATTCCATTACCAGGAATTGAAGATTTGCATAAAGAGGGCACTACTGGAAAAGGAATCAATGTAGGAGTTATCGATACAGGAGTTGACTACAATCACCCAGATTTAACAGACGTATATAAAGGCTACCGTGCAAAAAGTGGTGAAGATGCAAGCAAAATCGATCCAACGACAGTTAAAGGTTGGGATTTTGTTGATAATGATGCCGATCCTATGGAAACTACAATCGATGATTGGGTAAAAGCCGGCAAACCTGAAAGTGATGAACCGTATTACACGTACCACGGTACACACGTATCAGGTACGATTGCTGCTCAAGCGAAAAATAATGTAGAATTCCCAGCTCAAGGGGTTGCACCAGGCGTGAACTTGTATGACTATCGTGTACTTGGTCCTTACGGTACAGGGTATACAGATGGGATTGTAGGTGGAATTGATAAAGCAATACAAGATGGTATGAAAGTTATCAACTTATCTCTTGGAGCACCAGTTAATAATCCATTATCAGCTGAAGCTGTGGCAATTAATAACGCAACCCTTGCAGGTGTAACATGTGTTATTTCAGCAGGAAACTCTGGTCCAGGTGAAGGGACACTAGGTACACCAGGTGCATCAGCACTTGCCATTACAGTTGGAGCAAGTGATTTCCCAGTTAGTATTCCAATTGCGTCAGCAAAAGTTGGAAATGAAACATTTACTGACTTCAAGTTACTTGGAAAAGGATACAATGATCATGTGTCAGATTTAGAGAACAAAACGTATCAGATCGTGGATGTTGGTTTAGCACAAGCAACTGATTTTAAAGATGCGAACGGCAATCCAATCGATTTAACTGGAAAAGTTGCACTTATTACACGTGGTACAATCCCGTTAGCTGATAAAATTACGAACGCAGCGAAAGCAGGCGCGGTTGCAGCAATTATGAGTAATAATATTGATGGGGACATTGATGCTTACTTAGCAAGTAATGATGGCTTTATACCAACATTCCGTATGACAAAAGCTGACGGTGAACGTTTACGTAATGTAGCAAGCACAAATACAATCACCTTTACGAATGTAAGTACAACAAATACAGAAGGGAACCACTTGGCAAGTTTTAGTTCAAGAGGACCAGTCGCTGCAACATATGACATTAAACCAGATGTTGTTGCACCAGGTGTATCGGTGTACTCAACTTATCCATATTTCGTTCATAGCCCAGATAAAGTAGATTATAGTAACGCGTATTCTCGTATTTCAGGTACATCGATGGCGTCGCCACATGTGACAGGCATTGCTGCACTAATCTTACAAGCCCATCCCGATTATACACCAGCCGATGTGAAAGCAGCGTTAACAAACACTGCTGGAAATCTAGACGGCAATTATTCTGTATATGAGCAAGGTGCTGGTTTAGTCAATGTCGTGAAAGCAGTAAAACGTGATGTAAGTTTTAAAGCACAGGACACAACTGCAAACATTGATAGTAGCGGTAATAGTGTGAACTTGAATTACGAAAAAGGTTCATTAACGTTTGGCGCAGTGTATAAAAAAGATGGTGCGGTCAATACGAGTAATCGAACAGTGAAAGTAAAAAATCGAGGAAACTCTGACAAAACATTTGATATTTCTACAACTTTCATTAAACCAAATGCATCGGTTAGTGATGCAACTAAAAACGGCATTACTGTGACAACAAGTTCACCATCATTAACAGTAAAAGCAGGTGAAACAACGAACTTTACAGTAACTTTGAATCTACCAGATACGGCGGAATATGGCCGATACGAAGGTTATTTGAACATTGTTAATCATGACGACCCAAGTGAGACTTATCGCATGCCATTGGCTGTTCGCTCGGTAGAAAAAGGACTTGGCAATTTACTAATGGATGTTCCGGCAGCTCCGACTCGTAAACCGGTAATCTATTCGGACTTCAACGGAAACCCAGGTCGTCAAATAAAGTTCCGATTCAATAGTCCAATGAAGTATTTCTGGATCGTGATTTATGACAAAGACGGAAATCCAGTCGGTGCAACAACGGATTCCCCATTAAATGTGAGCAGTGTTCAAACCGATATTGATTATGTTGTAGGCTTTGACCCAAGCACATATTATCCGTTTATTGGAGATCCAAAACTCGAAAAAACAAATATGTTCACAAAAGCAGCATTACCGGAAGGACAATATACGTTAAAAATGCGTACAACTGATACGACTAACATGTATGCAAAAACGTATGAAAAATCACAACTGTTCGTTGTGGACAACACGCTACCGAAGTTAACCTATAAAGACCATACACCTGGCGTGTACGAGTTAGAAGACAAAGATTTTACCGATGAAAAACAAAATGGCAACATGTACAACGCATTCTGGGTGCACACAAACCTATCGGATGAAGGGACAGCGAAACTTGCTCCACTTGGGTTAACGCAGTCAGCGAATATTTTATGGTACTATCACAATAGTATCGGTTACCCGGAAGGCGATTTCCCAGTTGATGCAAATGGCGATGCAAAATTCGGAATTGAAAAATCCGATATCGAAAATGGACCAGCTACAATTACGTTAATGCCAATGGATGCAGCACATAACGTTGAGCTTATCAATGATTTCCATGAGTACGCGTTTATCAAAAAAGGATCACCATATATGGTGCCGACGTATGACAAACAAAAAGTTACCTTAAATGATACAATCACGATGACGTTAAACTTAAACAACGTGAAAGATATGATGTCAGGTACTTTTAAATCAATGTACTACAATAAGTATCTTGAGCTACAAGGCGTAACAGTCAACCCAGCATTCCAAAAGTGGGCAGACCAAAACGGCGTGAAGGTTAATGTGGATACACCAGTGAAAACACCAGATGCGGTTTACGGACAAAACGCTACAGATATCAATGTTGGGGCACAATTAACAGGTGGATCAGACTTTAAAGGATTCAATGGCGATAGTCCATTTTTAGATGTGACATTCAAAGTGACAGATGACATGTGGGATATTATGGCATCGAAATTGACACCAGATGATGACACAACAAAATTTAGCATGACACAATACGGAACAAATGAAACAAAAGAGATTACAGCATTTAGCCGATTAAATCAATTCCAAATCGTTCCGACGCATTCACAAGTGCAAACGTACGTGAAACTTGAAGGGCTTAAAAATAACTTCACAGCGAAGTTGGATAGCATTGGCGCTAAAGGGTACGCACAACTACCCGACGGAACGAAAATACCAGGTACAATTGATAGTTATGGCTACATCGATATCAAAGGCATTCCACTTTCAAAAGATCCAATCAAGTTCATTGTGGAAGGACCAGGACACTTAAAGAGCATACAATCTATTACACTTGGTAAAAAATCACCATGGGGTGATGATATTGGAGAGTATAAATACATCGGAGGAACTCAAACATACGGTTCAGCTGGAGATGTAACTGGCGATGGCGTAATTGACGTTCTTGATGCGAAGCAAGTATCTGATAAAATGGGTCAACAAAATAGTGAAAACTACCCAATAGAAGATTTAAATAAAGACGGTATTGTTGATAGTAAGGACATGCAGTTTGTCGCGACTAACTTCGGTAAAACAAATCCAGATGCAACGATTTCACCAAAAGAAGTTATGAAAGTTGACGGTAAAGACTTGTATGCAACAGAAATCTTCAATAAGGCTAAGGTTTATAGTAATGTAAATACGTTCAAAGTTGATTCGAAACATGCTAACTCAGTTACACTTAATTGGTTAGCTGTAGATCCTGCCGGCAATTGGGGTGGATTGAAAATTCAACAGCAATCAAGCACGGATGGTATCACGTGGCCAACTACTTGGACAGATGCAAAACTGGATACACCAATCACAGTTAGCTCAACTAGTGCGAAAGTGACAGGATTAAGTGATAGTACGTACTACCGTTTTAGATTGGTTGTAATGGGTGGATTGAATGGAACACTTAACAGTGGATATTCAAACGTTATTCAGATGACAACATTACTATTAACACCAACTATTGACGTAATTGATGATAATGATACAACGATTACTGGTAAAGCAAATACGAATGTCAATATTGTTGTGAAAAATAATAGTACTGTAGTAGGTACAGGAAAAACGGATGCAAGTGGGAACTATAGTATTCAAATTAAACCACAAAAAGCAGACAGTGTATTAACAGTTAGTGCAAGTGATGCATCTGGAAATCAAAGTGAACAAGCATCGATTGTTGTATTAGATCGTACAGCACCAGACGCACCAATTATTAATACAGTTACGAAAAAAGATCAAAAAATTACAGGTAAAACAGAAGCAAATGCGACGGTTGCTATAAAATTCAACAATGTAGTGACAGAAGTACAAGCTGATCAAAATGGGAACTTCAGTTTAGACATACCTCATAAAAACTATGGCGATTACATTGGATTGGTAATCTCTGTAACTGCAAAAGATGCTGCAGGAAATGTGAGTGCTGCAACTGAAACAGTCATTTTAAACAAATAATAAAAACGGGGAGCCTCTGTGAATGAGGCTCTCTTTTTTCGTCCAAATCCCATAAATAGACTACTAGAAAAATAAACTTGATAAAAGAAGATTCCTATATAAAAAAGGTATTTTGCAGTTTTATGGCGAATTATTAATATTGGGTATTTTTTTGTTTGGAGGTTAAAAAATGAAAAAGGTTTTAGTATTAGGTGGTACAAGATTTTTCGGAAAACGACTTGTTCATAAATTAATCGATAAAGGCTATAATGTTTCAATCGCAACAAGAGGACTAACAGAGGATGACTTCGGAGATCGAGTAAGTAGATTTATAATCGACCGACGAAATCCTGAAACATTAGCTAGTTTAAGTAATCTAAAATGGGACCTTGTTTATGATAATATTTGTTATACTCCAAATGAAGCGAAGGAAATTTCTAAACTATTAACGAATCATGTTGGAAGATATATTTTCACTTCGTCTTTAGCGGTTTATGAAACGGGATTAAACCATGTTGAAACTGATTTCGATCCTTACAATTATCCTATTAAGTATAACAATGATAATGAATATTCTTATGCGGAAGGGAAGCGTCTTTGTGAGGCTGTTTTATATCAAGAAGCAAATTTCCCAGTGTATGCGGCTAGATTCCCGATCGTATTGGGACCGGATGATTATACAAAGAGATTACTCTTCCATGTTAATAAAATTTCAAAAAATGAAGAAATAATCATATCTGATTTAAACAAAGAGATGACCTTTATCGATTCTGATGAAACTGCAGAGTTTTTACTTTGGTTAGGGGAAAATGAATCGATTAAAAGTGGTCCTTTTAATGCGTGCTCTAATGGTGAAATAACATTTCAAGAAATAATAAACATGTGTGAAAAGGAAACTGGAAAAAAGGCTATTATTAATTCTAATGGTGCAGTCGAACATCAATCACCTTTTGATGCTTATAGCGATCAATCATTGAGTAATGAGAAAGCTAAAAAAGAAGGGTTTCAATTTTTAGAGGTACATGATTGGATGGAAAATTTAATTCATCATCATTGTTCGCTATAAAAAGTTCATAAAATGTTCAAAAAATAAAATTCCGAATTTCTGGAATTTCCAGGTTTTCGGAATTTTATTGAGGTGAAATTCCGGAATTTCGGAAAAAACTTCGATAAAAATAATTGAAAATTATAAATTAACTTAATATTATTAGAATTATAAAATAAATTTTCATAGTGTAGACAAAGTCCCAAATAGATTAAATACGGTCTTTCTAAAAACTCATAATAACTTGGCATACTATTTGCTTGTTTTATTAGCAGAAGGAATATCCCTTGAAAGGAGCTAAATACAGTAAATAGTGGAATTCAAATTCAAAAATGAATTTGAATGAAAGCGTTATCAAAAAAGTGGCCAATACGTAAAGATAACAAGGAGGTTATTATGGAAATCTTAATTATTTTATTAGCATTAGGACTTTTAATGTTTGTTGCTTATCGTGGGTTTTCTGTCATTTTATTTGCACCAATTTGTGCTTTATTTGCAGTACTTTTAACTGAACCAAGTTATATTCTTCCGTTTTTTAGTAATATTTTTATGGAAAAAATGGTTGGTTTCATAAAGCTATATTTTCCTGTATTTTTACTTGGTGCAATTTTTGGTAAAGTCGTTGAAATGTCTGGGATTGCTGAATCAATCGCAAAAACGATTATTCAATTAGTTGGAGCAAAAAGAGCTATTTTAGCGATTGTATTAATGGGAGCCATTTTAACATATAGTGGGGTAAGCTTGTTTGTTGTTGTATTTGCTATTTATCCATTTGCTGCAAACTTATTCCGTGAAGGTAATATTCCAAAACGATTAATTCCTGGAACAATCGCACTTGGTGCGTTTACATTTACGATGGATGCATTGCCAGGTACACCGCAAATTCAAAATGTTATTCCAACTACATTTTTCAATACAGATATTTATGCTGCACCATTTCTAGGTATTTTAGCAGCTGTTTTTGTACTTGCAGTTGGTCTTTGGTACTTAGAATCAAGACGTAAAAAAGCAGAAAAAGCAGGTGAAGGTTATTTAGGATTTAATGGAGAACTAGCTGCTGCAAATGAAACTCAAACAGAAGTTCCTACATTAACGACCAATACTCCTACACCAGTTTTAAAACAGATTCTAGCATTTGTTCCACTATTATTAGTTGGATTTTCAAATAAATTTTTTGTTGTTTCATTCCCAAAATGGTATCCAAATGGATTTGACTTTAAATCAATTGGACTAGAAGCTTTTGGGGTTGTTCAAATTCCTGCAGTTGTTGGTATTTGGTCAGTTGAATGTGCTTTAGTTATTGGGATCCTTTCAGCGATGATTTATGGCTATAAAAATATGCGTACAAATCTAAAGACAGGTATGAATGCAAGCATTGGTGGAGCACTTCTTGCTTCTATGAATACTGGTGCTGAATATGGTTTTGGTGGAGTAATCTCTGCTTTACCTGGATTTGGAATGGTCAGTAAAGGAATCTCTCATACATTTACGGATCCATTAGTAAATGGAGCTGTGACGACTACAACTTTAGCAGGTATTACAGGTTCTGCATCAGGTGGTATGGGTATTGCACTCAGTGCCATGTCTGATAAATACATCGAGGCAATTAATAAATACAATATTCCGCCTGAAGTAATGCATCGTGTTATTTCGATGGCATCAGGTGGTATGGATACTTTGCCTCATAATGGTGCAGTCATCACATTATTAGCTGTAACTGGTTTAACACATCGCCAGTCATATAAAGATATTTTTGCAATAACAATCATTAAAACAGTTGCAGTATTCTTAATCATTGCAGTATTTAAACTTACAGGACTTGTTTAAGAATGTTAAACTACTAATCTTACTTTTGAAGGGAGCAAAATAATGGGCAAGAATAAGGTAATTACTTCAGTTGAAGAGGTTGTTTCACAAATTCATGATGGAGCTACGATTATTGTCGGTGGCTTTGGTCTTTGCGGTATTCCTGAAAAAATGATTTTAGCATTACGAGATAAAGGGACAAAGGATTTAACAATCGTAAGTAATAACTGTGGTGTAGACGATTGGGGTCTTGGTCTTTTATTAGCAAATAAACAAATTAAAAAAATGGTTTCTTCATATGTTGGAGAAAATAAAATTTTTGAAAAGCAGTTCTTAAGTGGAGAACTTGAAGTAGAGCTTGTTCCTCAGGGGACTCTAGCTGAACGTATTCGTGCAGGCGGTGCAGGAATCCCAGGATTCTACACAGCAACAGGTGTAGGTACACCAATCGCAGAAGGAAAAGAACATAAAGTATTTAATGGAAGAACTTATTTATTAGAAGAAGGGATCGTAGGAGACTTTGCATTTGTTAAAGCGTGGAAAGCTGATAAGCAAGGGAATCTAATTTTTAGAAAAACTGCTCGTAACTTTAACCCACTTGCAGCGATGGCTGGAAAGATTACAATTGCAGAAGTCGAAGAAGTAGTAGAAGTTGGCGAACTTGATGCTGATGCAATTCATACGCCAAGCATTTATGTACAACACGTATTCCACGGTGAAACATACGAAAAACGAATTGAACGTAGAATGACTACAGGAGTATAGGAGGCTAATAACATGAAAGATATTCGTCAATTAATTATTCAAACTGCGGTTAAAGAAATTCAAGATGGTATGTATGTAAACCTTGGAATTGGACTACCTACTTTATTAGCAAACTATCTTCCAGAAGGAATTGAAGTAATGCTACAATCCGAAAATGGTTTACTAGGTATTGGACCATACCCAACAGAAGCTGACCTAGATGCTGACTTAATCAACGCAGGTAAAGAAACAGTCACTGCGGCAAAAGGAGCTTCTTATTTTGATAGCGCTGAGTCTTTTGCGATGATTAGAGGTGGCCATATTGATTTAGCTATCTTAGGTGGTATGGAAGTCTCAGAAACTGGTGATCTAGCTAACTGGATGATCCCTGGAAAAATGGTAAAAGGTATGGGCGGTGCGATGGACTTAGTAAATGGTGCTAAGAAAATCGTTGTAGTGATGGAACATGCAAATAAATACGGTGAAAGTAAAGTTAAAAAAGCATGTACTTTACCACTAACTGGAAAAAGTGTAGTTCATAGACTAATTACTGAATTAGCAGTTTTTGATTTTACAGAAAATGGAATGGTTTTAGTAGAATGCGTTGGTGGAGCAACGATTCAAGAAATTACTGAAAAAACAGAGGCTACATTTACAATTAGTCCGAAGTTATTAAATAACGTGAACTAATCTTTAAAAGGAGGCAAACCAATGCAGCAAATGCTTTCTGAGAAGGTTGCACTGATAACTGGTGCTGGTAGTGGAATTGGTTTTGAAATTGCTAAAACCTTTGCAGAGCAAGGAGCAACAGTTGTCTTAACCGACTTAAATGAGGAAAAAGTTCAAAAGTCAGCTACTTCATTACAAGAGCTAGGGTTTAATGCGATTGGTTATGCTTGTGATGTAACCAATGAAGAACAAGTAGTTGACACGTTTCATAAAGTAATCGATCAATTTGGTGAATTACATATTTTAATAAACAATGCTGGTTTACAATACGTTTCATCAATTGAAGATTTCCCTACTGAAAAATTTGAATTACTTATTAAGGTCATGTTAACTGCACCTTTTATTAGTATCAAACATGTATTTCCAATTATGAAAAAGCAAAAATATGGTCGCATTATTAATATGGCTTCTATCAATGGATTAATAGGATTCGCTGGTAAAGCTGCTTATAATTCTGCGAAGCATGGCGTTATTGGTTTAACAAAGGTTGCTGCATTAGAAGGTGCGAGTGACGGTATTACAGTCAATGCAATCTGCCCAGGCTATGTTGATACACCTTTAGTTCAAAACCAATTGGCTGACTTAGCAAAATCAAGAAATGTACCAATTGAAAGTGTAATTGAAGAAGTAATTTATCCATTAGTACCTCAAAAAAGATTACTTACAGTAAAAGAAATTGCAAATTATACAGTATTTCTTGCTAGTGAATATACTGGAGGGGTAACAGGTCAAGCGAATGTAATAGATGCAGGATATACAGTTCAGTAGGATAAGTGTGAAAGGTTGTTTGAGCAGGGGGAGATTCCTGCTCTTATCCTTTCTAGAACCCTACTACTTTAAGTGAGGTATGGTAAGAAATGAATAGTATGTTAGAAAGTCTTCCTTTTGATTGGATTTCCGAAATTATTAATCTTGCAACTGAGTGGATTGTTGTCGTTAATCGTGAAGGAAAAGTTTTGTATATGAATGAATCGTATTGTGAGTTTGTTGGGCGTTCTGCTGATGAAGTGATTGGTATGCCTGTAGTAGATGTTATTGAAAACTCTAGAATGCATATAGTCGCTAAAACCGGTCAGGCAGAGGTAGCGGAGATCCATCCAATAAAAAATACAGAAATGGTAGCAAATCGTTATCCACTCTATGTGGGTGATGAATTAGTAGGTGCTGTCGGAACGGTAATGTTCCGAAATCCGCAAGATTGGATTGAGTATTCTAAGAAAGTAGAACCTTTAGTAGAAGAATTAAACTATTATAAAAGAAAATTTGAGAAAGAATTAAATAGTAAATATAGCTTCAATCAAATAATTGGTGATACGCCAGTCTTTAACGCTACAAAAAATTTAGCAGAGCAAGTATCTGCAAGTTCATCTGCAATCTTACTTTTTGGGGAATCTGGTACAGGTAAGGAATTGTTTGCACATGCAATTCATGATGCTAGTCCAAGAAGAAATTTTCCATTTGTACGAGTAAATTGTGCTTCCATTCCAGAGCATTTACTAGAATCAGAGCTTTTTGGTTATGAAGAAGGTGCTTTTACAGGTGCAAAAAGAGGTGGGAAAAAAGGTAAATTTGAGCTTGCGAACCGAGGAACGATATTCCTAGACGAGATTGGTGATATGTCCTTGCATATGCAAAGTAAATTACTGCGAGTACTTCAAGAAAGAGAGATTGAAAGAGTTGGTGGAAGTTCTCCTATTTCCATTGATGTAAGAGTCATAGCAGCTACGCATCGAAATCTTGAGAAGATGGTAGTATTAAAAGAATTCCGTCAGGATCTGTATTACCGCTTAAATGTAATTAAAATAGACATTCCTCCACTTAGATCAAGGATAAATGATTTACCTCTCATAGCAGATTCGTTAATAAAAAAACTCGAAAGGAAATTTCATCGAAACGGAATTCAAATTTCAAATGAAGTTTTACAAATTCTAAAGTCGCATCATTGGCCAGGAAATATTCGAGAACTAGAAAACGTACTTGAGAGATGCATAAATGTCCTAAATGGCAAAGTGATTACACCAAAGCAATTACCTCTTTATTTGTATGAAAATCCAACCAGTCAAAAAAATACAGTCGAATTCGAAAAAAATGTATCTCAATTAAACAATCAAAATTCTTTAAAATCATTAAAAGAAATGGTTGAAGAGACCGAAAAGGAAGCAATTAAGAAAGCTCTAATTGAATCTCAAGGTAATAAAATTGAAGCTGCAAAATTATTAGAAATAAGCAAGTCAACTTTTTATGAAAAATGTAAAGCTTATAACATAAAAAGTTAAAAGATTTCATGTGATTTGGTTAATTAGGATGAAAGAAAAAGGAGGAAATAAAATGAGTGAGAACGTTGTAATTGTTAGTGCTGTTAGAACTGCAATCGGAAGTTTCAGTGGTACATTGAAAGATGTAAGTGCAGTAGAATTAGGCGCTAAAGTTATTAAAGAAGCGATTAATAGAGCGGGTATTCAAGAAAGTCAGGTTGATGAAGTCATAATGGGGAATGTACTTCAAGCTGGTTTAGGTCAAAATCCAGCTAGACAATCAGCATTAAAGGCAGGACTCCCAAATACTGTCTCAGCAATGACAATAAATAAGGTTTGTGGTTCTGGATTAAAATCAGTCCATTTGGCAACTCAAGCAATTATAGCAGGAGATGCTGAAATTATCGTTGCTGGTGGTATGGAAAATATGAGTCAAGCACCTTATTTACTTAAAGGTGCAAGAGATGGTTATAGAATGGGCGATCAAAAGATTGTTGATAGTATGATTGCAGACGGATTATGGTGTGCGTTTAATGATTATCACATGGGAAACACAGCTGAAAACTTGGCTGTTCGTTATGAAGTTTCGAGAGAAAAACAAGATGAGTTTGCGGTAAATAGCCAACAAAAAGCTGAGAATGCAATTAATGCCGGTAAATTTGAAGATGAAATTGTTGCGATTGAAATTCCACAAAGGAAGAAGGACCCAATCATCTTTAAACAGGATGAATATCCAAAATTTGGCGCTACTGTAGAGAAAATTTCAGCCCTAAGACCAGCCTTCGAAAAGAATGGAACGGTTACAGCAGCAAATGCCTCTGGTATAAATGATGGCGCAGCAGCAGTTGTAATTATGAGTGAAAGTAAGGCAAGAGAACTAGGTATTAAACCATTAGTAAAAATAAATGCAAATAGTAGTGCAGGCGTTGATCCGAGCATAATGGGAATTGGAGCAGCATTTGCAGCAAAAAAAGCACTTGAAAAATCATCGATTGAATTAAGTGAAATAGGCTTGATTGAAGCAAACGAAGCATTTGCTGTGCAATCGCTTTCTGTCATGAAGGAATGCGGATTTGATGAAAATATTGTCAATGTAAATGGAGGTTCGATTGCACTCGGACATCCAATTGGTGCAAGTGGAACTCGAATACTAGTTACATTGATACATGAAATGAAGAGAAGCGAGACACAGTACGGACTTGCAACCCTATGTATTGGTGGAGGAGAAGGCGTTGCGACAATTATTGAAAATTGTTTTGAATAAATAATAAGTAAAAGGCGGTAGGACTCTTGTAATGAGACCTACCGCTTCATTGTGTAGACAAAAAACACAAAAACACAAAAAATCTGAGTTTCAGACTGATTGCAAGCGCTTGTCTTTCGAGGCGCGAAGCCTGGTGAGGAGCGGAGTTACCCTAGACGGTAATGAGCACCGCTCAACAGGCGAAGTAACGAAGAAAGCGAGCGTTTGTCAACAGTCTGAGGTTAGATGATTCTTACTGAAATAACACCCTCAATATCTTTTAACAGCTGTTCAACTGGACCATTGATCGTTTCATCAAGGTCAATCATTGTATAAGCAAAAGCACCTTTACTTCGGTTAAGCATATCAGCAATATTTACTTGATAGTTTGCTAGTAATCCTGTAATTTGACCGACCATATTTGGAATGTTTTTATGCGCAATCGTAATACGTTTTTTGCCTGTATAAGGTAATTCTACATTTGGAAAATTAACAGAGTTCTTAATATTACCTGTTTCCAAATAATTTTTTAATTGTTTTGCAGCCATTCGGGCACAGTTTTCTTCTGATTCAGCTGTTGATGCTCCTAAATGAGGAATTGGAATGACATTCTTCATGCCAATCACTTTTTCATTTGGAAAATCTGTCACATAAACTCCTACAGTCCCATTATTCAGCGCATATTCAAGCGCAGCATCATCTACTAATTCAGAGCGTGAGAAATTAAGTAATCTTGATCCCTTTTTCATGCCTGATAAAAGTTTTTCATTCACAAATGCTTTTGTTTCAGGTGTTAAAGGCACATGGATTGTTATATAATCGCATGTTGAAAAAATCTGCTCTAAATTATCGATTCGCTGCACATTCCTAGATAATCGCCATGCAGTTTCGACTGAAATATAAGGATCATAACCATATACTTCCATATCTAATGCAAGAGCGTCATTTGCTACAAGTGCACCAATTGCACCTAAACCAATAATACCTAATTTCTTTCCTGCAATCTCTGCTCCTGCAAATTCTTTTTTACCAGCTTCTACAATTTTGGATACATTTTCTTCACCAAATAAAGAACGTGTCCATTCAATTCCTTCAATAATTCGTCGTGAAGAAAGAAATAAACTTGTCAGAACTAGTTCTTTAACTGCATTTGCATTTGCACCAGGCGTATTAAATACAACAATTCCTCGTGAAGTACATTCATCAATTGGAATATTATTTACACCAGCGCCAGCTCTTGCGATTGCTTTAACACTGTTTGGTATGTTCATTTCATGCATACTATGGCTTCTTAAAAGAATTCCATCTGGTTCATTTAATTGATTGTTAATTGAATAGTTTTCCAAAGGAAATTCTTTTATTCCGTGCTCAGAAATATTATTCAATGTTTGAATTTTTATCATCTTACAATCTCCTCTACTATTTTCTTTTCAAATTGACTCATAAAATGAACTAATTTCTCAACGCCTTCTAATGGCATCGCATTATAAATACTAGCTCGCATTCCCCCAACTGATCGATGACCCTCAAGGTTCACCAAGCCGGCTGAATTTGCCTGAGCAAGAAATTGCTTATTTAATTCATCAGAAGTTGATGTAAATGGAATATTCATAAGTGATCTGTTCTCTTTCTTAACTGGTGAAGAGAACAAGTCAGATTGATCGATAAAATCATATAACAATTGAGCTTTTAAAAGATTAGTTTGATAAATAGAATTTAATCCACCTGATTCTTTAATCCATTCTAAAACTAGCTTCGCTACATAAATGCTGAATGTAGGAGGTGTATTATAAAGTGAAGAAGCTTCTACATGTGTTTTGTAGTCGAGCATTGTTGGACAATTTTTATCTGCACTTCCAATGAGATCTTCTCTAATAATGACAATTGTTAATCCTGCTGGACCGATGTTTTTTTGAGCACCAGCATAAATTAAACCAAATTGAGACACATCAATTGGTTCAGAAAGAATATTTGAAGAAAAGTCTGCAACTAATGGAGAATTTGTTTTAGGGTAAGTTGAGTATTTTGTCCCCTCAATCGTGTTATTCGTTGTAATATGTAAATAATCGTATTGTTCAAAAAGGGCTAAATCTTCTAAATTAGGAATATATGAAAAATTTTCATCCTCAGACGAAGCGATTACATCAACATCTCCATATTTTTTTGCCTCAGAGATTGCTTTCTTTGACCAAGTTCCTGTATTAATATAAGCAGCTTTTTTATACTTACTTAATAAGTTCAATGGAATCATTGAAAACTGAGTTGATGCTCCACCTTGTAAAAATAACACTTTATAATTTGATGGAATTTCTAAAAGTTCACGTAATAAGCTTTCACATTTCTTAATAATTCCTTCAAACTCAGCCGAACGATGACTCATTTCCATAACTGACATACCAGAAGTACCATAAGAAACTAGTTCTTTTTGTACTTTTTCCAATACTGGAACAGGCAAGACAGATGGACCAGCGGAGAAATTAAAGACGCGTTCCATAATAATCATCCTCACTTGTTATTTTTATAATATTCTTACTTTAAACCACCGATATACGTTGGTCAATAAAAGATGAAATAAAATAATAAAAATTTCACAAAAAATTTTAATATTCTAATTAGTGAAAAGGCAATGGTATTGATCGAAATGAATAAAAATAAAAAATTAAGTTGGTTAATACTTTGATTGATAAATAAATATGCATGTTCTAGAAGATAATGGAAAAATTAATAGGTATATTGTATTTAAGGGAGTTTAAATGATTTCTAAATGGTTTAACAATCCAGTTTATTTTCGTTATGCTTTTTACATTTCTTTTGTGGTTAGTGTCTTATTCAATCTAATTTCTTCTGTAAAAAATGATAGTTTTTACTTTCTGTACATGCTTAATACTGTAATATTTGGTCTCGGTTTTTATAACCGTCCTCATTGGTTTATCATTTTGGTTTCTACAATAATAGTGCTTGCTAGATACTATTTAGTTCCCCAGGCAGGGCACATTATTAGCTATCTAATTACATACTACTTGATCGCGTACATATCAGTCGGTTTAATGAAACAATATCAGAAAGTTAAAACAGGATCGATTGAGTTAATATTAGCTCTTTCAAAGGCGTTAGATTCCAGAGACAACTACACTGCACATCACTCAGAATGTGTTGCCAATATTGGTTATAAAATTGCAAAGAAAATGAAGTTATCTCAAAGTCTATGTGCAGTCATCCATCAAGGGGGGCTATTACATGATATTGGTAAAATTGGAATTCCGGAGCATATTTTACTGAAGGACGAGAAATTAACTGAGGATGAATATAATACAATTAAAAAACATCCTGTGATTGGATATGACATTATTAAGCATATTGATATTTTTAATGAAAATGGCATTTTTGATATCGTTTTATATCATCATGAACGATACGATGGAAAAGGATATCCGGAAGGGTTAAAAGGTAATCAAATTCCTTTAACTGCTAGAATTGTAGCAATAGCCGATAGCTATGATGCAATGATCTCAAATCGATTATATCGTAAAGGGATGTCTTTAGACGACTGCTTAAAGGAAATTGAAAAGAATAAAGGAATCCAATTTGATCCTGAAATTACGGATGTTTTCCTTAGCTTATTTGATTTAAGAGAATGAAATAATACATAAAAATGGAGGGTGTCCCAAAAGATGGGGACACTCGTTTTTTGGTATATCAATATAGATTTGAAAAAAATTATAGAAGGAATCATACGAATTAAAGGCTGAGTTGAAAATAAGGAGATCATTTGTGCAAATAAATGATGAAAAGGTACAAAAGAAGAAGGGACTGCAATTAAAATCTGAGAATCGCAATTAAATTTATGAAAACTGCAATTAAAATTAGAAAACCGCAAATAAAATTAGCAAAACAGCAATTAAATTCCAATGAATCGCAAATAAAATAAAAAATTACCCATACCAGTTAAGGTATTATGGGTTGGGAAATGTTCATTAGTAGATACTTTCAAATGGAATTAGCAAATATACCTCTTATTCGAATAATAATCTGATAAAAATCAGCTTAATATCAATAAAAAAGATTAATCATAACGACTGCAAATGACAAGATACCCTGATAAAAGAGAGTAGTCTAATTAAATTAGACTACTCTTTAATTATTTTTACCACTTGTATTATTAATGTTGTTTTTCATTGGTATTATCAATCAACAAAAAAGGTGAAAAAGATTGGAGCGTAAGGTGCTCGACTCCTATGGGAAAAGCGGGAAGCTTGAGACCCCACAGGCTTGCCGAGGAGGCTCAAGTCTTGCCCTATGGAAAGCGAGCATCCTGAAGCGGAAATCAACGTACAAACTTCTTTAAAACAACAATGATTATTCAAAAATCTATAATAATATGTATTTCAATACCATATTTATGACTTTATTTGTAGAACTGTAACGTTTGACTGTATACTTTCTAAATTATATAATAGAAATATTATTTAAAATGGGGAGGGTTGTCACTTGGGATCGAGTATCGCATTGGTGAGTTAGCTGAAATAGCTCAAGTTTCAAAAAGAACAATTGATTATTATACAAAATTAGGGTTACTAGAAGCAAAACGATCAGAATCAAACTATCGATATTATTCCACAGAGGCAATTGAGACTCTCAGATTTATTGAACATTGTAAAAAAATGAGAATATCCTTAGAAGAGATAAAAGATTTACTGCAAACTAATTATAATCAAAAAAATTGTGTTTTTGAACAAATTCAACAAATATCAAATCAAATTATTGAGCTTGAAGCTAAATTAGCTCAATTAGTACCAGTGATATCAGATATGAATGATTGTGAAAAAAATGCTTTAGTCGATTCATTATCACATCATACATTTCCGTTATTTGAAACATTGAAACATTTTGTAAAATAATGACTAAATTAATTTTAAAACTTAACAATTTATTAAACCTATAAAATATGTATGTTTTACTAAATTATGGTAATCTATTAAGTAAGTAAAATAATAATTTTATATTTTTGTAGATTGAAATTCTCAGGAGGTGAATACTCGAGTAATATACTCGAGTTCGTCATTGGACATAGTTAACTTGTTTATGATTGCAGTTTTAATCGCACTTACAGCTTTTTTCGTAGCAGCAGAATTTGCGATAGTGAAAGTTAGATCAAGTAGAATTGATCAACTAGTAGCCGAAAAAAAGCGAGGTGCAGTAGCTGCTAAAAAGGTTACGACGAGTTTGGATGAATATTTATCAGCTTGTCAATTAGGTATTACGGTTACAGCTTTAGGATTAGGTTATTTAGGTGAGCCAACGTTTGAGCATCTTATACACCCAGTCGTAGAATTTCTTGGATTAAACGGAACAATCGCTACAACTATTTCGTTTATTTTAGCTTTCTCATTTATGACTTTTATTCACGTTGTAATTGGTGAGCTAGCACCTAAAACGGTTGCTATTCAAAAAGCTGAATCGATCACACTAATACTTTCTACCCCACTTATTGTTTTCTATAAAATAGCTTATCCATTTATTTGGGCATTAAATAGTTCTGCAAGATTTTTTACAGGATTATTTGGAGTTAAGCCAGCATCTGAATCAGAAGAAGTTCATACTGAGGAAGAATTGAGAATTATTTTATCAGAAAGCTTTGAAAGCGGAGAAATTAATCAAGCTGAATATAAATATTTAAATAATATTTTTGAATTCGATAACCGTCTTGCAAAAGAAATTATGGTCCCTCGTACTGAAATTATCGGTTTATATGCAGAAGACCCAATTGAAGAACAAATTGAAATAATTAAAAACGAAAAATATACACGTTACCCAGTTTTTGGTGAAGATAAAGATGATATATTAGGTATGGTTAATGTAAAAGACTTTTTTATCCGCTATCTTGATGGAAAAGTTGAAAAAACATACGATTTCGCAAACTATACTCGCCCAGTTATTCAGGTAATTGAAACAATTGCAATCCATGATTTATTATTGCTAATGCAAAAGAAACGTATTCCACTTGCAATACTGTATGATGAATATGGTGGTACAGCGGGATTATTAACAATGGAAGATATTCTTGAGGAGATTGTTGGGGAAATACGTGACGAATATGATGATGATGAAAAACCAGCTGTTCAACATATTTCAGAATCACATAAGATTGTAGACGGAAAAGTATTAATTACTGAAATTAATGATTTATTCGGTCTATATGTTGAGGAAGATGATGTTGATACAATTGGTGGCTGGATTTTAACTCAAAATCACGACATCCAACAAGGTGAATCTGTCATATTTGAGGACTTTGAATTCAAAGTTGTTGAATTAGATTCACACCAAGTGAAATTAGTTGAAATAAAAAAAAATGAGTTAATTCAGGCAGTAAAATCATAATGATCAGATGGGAAGAAGGTATAATTTTTTATACCTTCTTTTCAGAGTGTTGAAATATAAAATGATCAATAGGGAAAACGGACATTAAATGAACATTTAATAATGATGAAATATTTTTCTCGATGATCTTTCCAATAACACTAGAAATGTTTTTTTCAGAAGTTAAAAAATTATGAGCTTATTCTTAGAAAAACAAATTCATTTGATTAATTTAGTTTAATGTTAGATATTAATAGAACTACAAACTGATTAATAAAAACTGCTAGGTTACTCTAAGTAATGGCTATTTGATTAGTATTTATTGCATACTTTTTTTGAT
>NZ_NUQC01000024.1:0-25261 GCF_002585125.1 Bacillus sp. AFS029533
CCTCTAGTCGGCACTCTTTATGGCGGTCGTGGCGAAGTGGTTAACGCATCGGATTGTGGTTCCGACACTCGTGGGTTCGATTCCCATCGGTCGCCCCATATTTTGCGGGTGTAGTTTAATGGTAAAATAGAAGCCTTCCAAGCTTCGGTCGTGGGTTCGATTCCCATCACCCGCTTTTTATAAAATTTAATGGGCCTATAGCTCAGCTGGTTAGAGCGCACGCCTGATAAGCGTGAGGTCGATGGTTCGAGTCCATTTAGGCCCACCATTAATTTTTATAATTAGTTTTTCCGCAGTAGCTCAGTGGTAGAGCACTCGGCTGTTAACCGAGTGGTCGTAGGTTCGAACCCTACCTGCGGAGCCATATGATAGAGAAGTACCCAAGTGGCTCAAGGGGCGCCCCTGCTAAGGGTGTAGATCGGGTAACCGGTGCGAGGGTTCGAATCCCTTCTTCTCTGCCATATTTTTTTTTGGCCCGTTGGTCAAGCGGTTAAGACACCGCCCTTTCACGGCGGTAACACGGGTTCGAGTCCCGTACGGGTCATATCTAAAGCTCAGTTATTTGTGATAACACAGGTAACTGAGTTTTTTATTTGTCTTTTTTAGGACTTTATTGAAAGATCTTTAATTGAGTATAGCTTTCTTCATTATATTAAAGTGTTCTTCTTTCATTTTAAAATGTACAAGGAATTATCTCTCATAGATGCAATATGTTCGCTGTCACTTTTACAAATAAAGTAATAGAAACAGCATATTGTAGTCATAGCTCTCCATGGTTTCACTATTCCTCTTTTCCGTTAATCTTCATTCGGGCCACATATCCTTATTTTTCAATACTAATATTCTTTTCACTCATTTTAAATCCAAACATCATCAGATGGTCTATTAACTACTATTATCCTTCTTCCATAGAAATTAGAAAGCAAGAAATTGAAAGCAAGCGCAATATCTTAGTGTTAAAATGTGAATAGCTAAAGATGAGGTGATTAAATGAACGGATTAAATAATCAGGTCATGTGGGATGCAGTTGAATCATGCGATGAAAAGTATGATGGAATGTTTATTTATGCAGTTAAGTCCACTGGAATCTGTTGTAAACCTTCGTGTAAGTCAAGAACCCCTTTAAAAGAAAATGTGTCATATTATCCGTCATTTTCTTTGGCAATTAAAGATGGGTACCGTCCATGTAAAAGATGTCGTCCTGATTTACTTCACTCAAATGAGGAGGATATTATTTTATCTGCCAAACATTTTATTGAAAAAGAATATCGAAATAGCTTAACATTGGATCGGTTAGCAATTGAAGTTGGAGTAAGTAAGTTTCATTTGCAAAGATTATTTAAAAAATCCACAGGTTTATCGCCGTTAGAATACGCAACTAGGTTAAGAATGATAGAAGCTTTGAGATTATTACGAGATACTGAGAAAACCATAACTGAAATAGCGCATAATCTTGGTTATAAAGGCTCGGCACATTTTTCAAGCATGTTTCGTCATCATTTTAATTACACTCCAACTTCATTCAGAAAGGGGTTAAATAAATGAAGTTAAAAGATGGAATAGCTTTATTGAGCCTAGCTGCATTATGGGGAGCTTCATTTTTATTTATTAGGATAGCTTCACCTGTTTTTGGACCAATTTTAACAATACAGGGAAGAGTTATAATTGCTGCGTTTGCACTGGTACTATATTTGGTTATTACTAAAAAGTCATTACACTTTAAAAAGAGATGGAGACAATATTTAATAATAGGGGCATTAAATGCGGCAATACCATTTACATTAATTGCTACATCAGCATTACATTTGCCAGCTTCAATGTCATCAATTCTAAACTCTTTGACGCCATTATTTACAGCGCTGGTTGTTTTTGTATGGACGAAAGAAAAGTTGAGTATTCGTAAGTTGATTGGAATAATAGTGGGTTTAATAGGAGTGATCTTGTTAGTAGGTTGGAGTTCGATACCGTTTACTTATGATGTTAAAATAGCAATTGGACTAGCAGTTTTGTCGACTATTTCATATGGGATTGCAGGTGTGTATGCTAAGAAAGCTTTTATTGGGGTACCACCACTTTCACTTGCAGCTGGTCAACAAATTGGTGCTGCAATTATACTTTTACCTTTTACATTTCTAAATTTCTCAGCATCTACAGAAAAAGTTTCAGGAGTTGCTATATTGGCAGTTCTAGGATTAGCATTATTTTGTACTGCTATAGCCTATTTATTGTACTTTTATCTTATCGAAAGTGTTGGACCTACCAAAACATTAAGTGTTACTTTTCTAATTCCTGTGTTTGGAATAATCTGGGGAGTTCTTATTTTGAAAGAACATATTACATTAGGGATGTTGTTCGGTTTTCTTGTCATCTTATGTGGTGTATTCCTGATTTCGGATATTCGTTTACGAGTAATCACATCAAATAAGCGAATGCAAGTCTAATAAGCTTTTAAATACTAAGACAAAAAAGGATTTTCGTAATAACGAAGATCCTTTTTACTATATTACGATTGTTATTTTAGTGAGCTAAAAATAAGTCCAACCAAAGAGGGTAGCACAACTAGGGAAATTATGATATTGACACGAACCTTAGTAACTTTGAAGTGATCCTTTTCTACATGTATTTCAATAGTTTTTGTTGAATTTCCTAAAACGTAAGTAAGTTAATATTTAATGCCACAATTTATTACCGCATAAAGAGTAGATTCGTTTTTAAGTTTATTTTTACTTTTGCATCTGTAATTTGATAGTCGTTTCTAAAAATTTTTCAAAAAAAAATTCTCCCCTTTAGTTCGACAATTTTCTACAATTCTTTTTTAATATAAAGTTTATATGTAATAAAAGTGTAAATTATGTATGAAATTTTATGATAAATCAAAAAATTACAAATTAAGACAAGGGGTTTTGTAAATGCGTTGTATAATTATACGGTGATATTCGTTCGACAAATTCGACATTTTTACGACAAACGCAATAATGACAACGGTTTCATGAATGGTTATTCATTTTCTGAAAAAAGTTTTTGAATTTTTTTTGCATAAAAACAAGGTGAATATATATATTTGTAGAATATTAAGAGATAGAAGAATTTAAGAGATTGTAATGAGGTGAGGATGTTGCTTTTGACACGGCCAACTGAGTTTGATGTGCATTTATTCCATGAGGGAAGTTTATTCCATAGCCATGAATGCTTTGGGGCACATGTTGTAAAAAATGGGAATAAAGTGGGAACTACTTTTACAGTGTGGGCTCCACATGCGAAAGCTGTCTCAGTTGTTGGGGACTTTAATAAGTGGAATGGTTCTGAACATAAAATGGAAAAGTTGAACGATCAAGGGATTTGGACGATATCTATCCCCAATATTGGTCATGGGACGATATACAAATATGAAATTTCAACCAAGCGTGGTGAAGTTTTATTAAAAAGTGATCCTTTTGCTTTCTTTAGTGAGCTAAGACCAAGCACAGCTTCGATCGTTTATGATCTTTCGGGCTATAAATGGAAAGATGCAAAATATCGTAAGCAAAAATTTAAAAAGTCAGTTTATGAAGAACCAGTTTTAATTTATGAGGTACATTTAGGTTCTTGGAAAAAGAAGGAAAACGGTGATTTTTACACTTATGCAGAACTAGCGACAGAACTAATTCCATATGTAAAAGATCATGGTTTTACACATATCGAAATATTACCATTAGTTGAACATCCATATGATCGTTCTTGGGGGTATCAAGGAGTAGGATATTTTTCATCTACTAGTCGATATGGAAATCCTCATGAGCTAATGAGCTTTATAGACGAATGTCACCAGAACGGATTAGGAGTCATTATGGATTGGGTGCCTGGTCATTTTTGTAAGGATTCTCATGGATTATACATGTTTGATGGTGAACCGACATATGAATATGAAGGTTATGATGCCAGAGAAAATGAAGTATGGGGTACAGCGAATTTTGATTTATCAAAACCAGAGGTAAAATCATTTCTTATTTCAAACGCTCTATATTGGATGGAATATTTTCATATTGATGGTTTCCGAGTAGACGCTGTTGCAAATATTTTATATTGGAAAAATAGAAATGAAGAGAATCCTTTTGCAACTCAGTTTTTAAGTAAATTAAATGAAGCGGTATTTGAACATGATCCACAAGTATTAATGATAGCTGAAGATTCTACTGATTGGCCATTAGTTACTGCACCTACATACGAAGGTGGTTTAGGTTTTAATTTTAAGTGGAATATGGGTTGGATGAATGATGTTTTGACTTATATGGAGACTCACCCAACACAAAGAAAGCATCATCATAATAAGATGACTTTCTCGTTTTTATATGCCTTCTCAGAAAATTTTGTTTTACCTTTTTCACATGATGAAGTAGTACATGGTAAGAAATCTTTGTTAAATAAAATGCCAGGTACATATGAGGAAAAGTTTGCTCAATTAAGGGTACTATTTGGTTATTATTTATCTCATCCAGGTAAAAAGCTTTTATTTATGGGTAGTGAGTTTGGGCAATTTGATGAGTGGAAGGACTTAGAGCAAGTTGATTGGATGATAAAAGATTATGAATATCATTCCAAGATGAACAAATATTTTAAAGAATTATTATCGATTTATAAAAAAAATAAATCACTTTATGAAGTTGATAATCATTGGGATGGATTTTCATGGATTGATGCAAATAATGCAGATCAAAGTGTATTTTCATTTATCCGTAAAGGAAAAAACAAAGAGGATTATGTCATCGTAATCTGTAATTTTAGAGAGATTTCTTATGAAACATATCGAATTGGAGTACCTGCAAAGCATCGATATAAAGAATTGCTCTCAAGTGACTATGTACAATTTGGTGGCGATAGTAAAATAAATCGTTCTGCCATTGAATCAGAAGAAATACCATTTCATGGTTTACCATACAGTATTGAAATAGCATTACCTGCCTTTAGTTTTACAATCATTCGTCCAGTCAAAATGCGAAAGGGGATTAGCAGCAATGGTTCAGAAAAAATGCGTAGCAATGTTACTAGCAGGGGGAAAAGGGAGTAGATTGAGTTCTTTAACAAAAGAACTAGCAAAACCAGCCGTAGCTTTTGGAGGTAAATATCGAATAATAGATTTTACTTTAAGTAATTGCACAAATTCAGGTATTGATACTGTTGGGGTGCTAACTCAATATCAACCACTTGTACTAAACTCATATATTGGTATAGGAAGTGCATGGGATTTAGATCGCTTAAATGGTGGGGTAACTGTTTTACCACCATATTCAGAAGCATCTGGAGTTAAATGGTATACAGGTACTGCAAGTGCAATTTATCAAAATTTAAATTATATAAAGCAATATCAGCCTGAATATGTTTTGATTCTTTCAGGTGATCATATTTATAAGATGGACTATAGTAAAATGCTAGACTATCACATTGAAAAAGAGGCAGATGTTTCGATTTCAGTTATCGAAGTTCCGATTGATGAAGCTAGTCGTTTCGGAATTATGAATACAAATGATGAAATGGATATTATAGAATTTGAAGAAAAACCTCAATATCCAAAGAGTAATTTAGCATCAATGGGAATCTATATTTTTAAATGGAATGTTTTAAAAGAGTTTTTAGAGATGGATGATCGTAATCCAGAATCAAGTAATGACTTTGGTAAAGACGTTATTCCGCTTTTATTAGAAGAAAAGAAAAAAGTAGTTGCTTATCCTTTCAAAGGTTATTGGAAAGATGTTGGTACAGTAAAAAGCTTATGGGAAGCAAATATGGATTTGTTAAATGAAGATAGCGAACTAAATATTTATGACCGTGATTGGCGCATATATTCAGTTAATCCAAATCAACCACCACAATACATTGCACCTACAGCAATCGTTGAAGACTCTCTAATTAATGAGGGGTGTGTTGTTGAAGGTTTTATATCACATTCTGTCTTATTCCAAGGTGTAACAATAGGAGAAGGCAGTATGATAAAAGATTCTGTCGTTATGCCAGGTTGCGTTATTGGAAAAGATGTACGAATTGAAAGTGCTGTAGTAGCTCCTGGAATGGTGATTCCTGATGGAAGCCTTTTAGGTCCTGAGAAAGATTATGAAGAGGTAATTCTAGTTACAAGCGAAGAATAAGAGGTGGCTCATTCCTCAAATAGAAAAATAGATTGAGAGGGTTATTTGATGAAACATACTATGCTAGGAATAATTGAGGCGTCAACACATTTTGAATCTTTAAAGCCGTTAACACAGCATCGACCATTAGCAACACTTCCTTATGCAGGTCGATATCGTTTAATCGATTTTATGTTAAGTAATATGGTGAACTCTGGTATTACGAGTGTCGCTGTATTTCCTGATCAACCTTATCGATCAATTATTGATCACTTAGGCTCCGGTAAACATTGGGACTTAAATCGTAAAAAGGATGGACTATTTATTTTTACGCCAGAACCAACTGATGGAGCTTTTGGTACATTCGATTTTATCGAAAAGCATATTCAATTTTTACAACGTTCTACTCAAAAGTATGTAGTAGTAGCAAATACTTATACGATTTGCTCAGTGGATTTTAGACCAGTTTTAAAGAGACATATCGAAACAGATGCACAAATTACTGAGTTAAAGCAGTTCAGTAAATCTTTAAATATCTATATCCTCGAAAAAGAGTTATTGTTAAAGCTTTTTGAAAACTTCCACGAAAAAGGCTATGAAACAATTATGGACGTTGTACGCGATCAAAATAATGAGGTTGAACTAAGTGCGTATGAAATACCTCAACAAGTTTCAATCATTCAAACAATTGAGGATTATTTCGAGCAAAGTATGAAATTATTAAATCCTGAGATATGGAATCAATTATTCTTAAAATCTTATCCTGTCTTTACTAAGGTTAAAGATGAGCCACCAACAAAATATTCAAAAGAAGCAATTGTAAAAAATTCAATTGTAGCTAATGGATGTGAAATTGAGGGAACGGTTGAAAATAGTATTATTTCAAGAGCTGTGAAAATTGGAAAAAATACAATTATTCGAAATTGTGTTGTTATGCAAAAATCAAACATTGGAGATAATTGTATATTAGATGGCGTTATATTAGATAAAGATGTTCGAATAGAAGATGGTGTTGAAATAAAAGGAAGCTTAAGTGAGCCAGTAGTGCTTCAAAAAGGTTCAGTCCAAGGAGCGTTGATTCAGTGGTAAATGTTTTATATATTGTTTCAGAATGTGTACCGTTTGTTAAATCGGGAGGGCTTGCAGATGTTGCAGGCGCTCTCCCTAAGTATTTAAATAAACTAAATACGAATGTAAGAGTAATGCTTCCATTCTACTCGTTAATTCCCGCTAAATATAGAGAAGAAGCTAAGCTAGTAAAAGAGCTTTCTATAAATCTAGGCTGGAGAAAACAGTATTGTGGTTTATTTGAATTGAAATTAGAAGGAACAACTTATTATTTTATTGATAACGAGTACTATTTCAATCGAGACAAGTTGTATGGTCATTTTGATGATGGAGAGCGTTTTGCATTCTTTTCTCTAGCTGCAATTGAATGTATTAAAGAATTCGACTTTAAACCTGATGTTATTCACTGTCATGACTGGCATACAGCAATGATCCCATTTTTCATGAAAGAGTATGGCGCATTAAAAGATATTAATCCAAAAATGAAATCTGTATTTACCATTCATAACCTTCAATTCCAAGGCGTATTTTCAAAAGAAGTAATGGACGATATGTTAGGAATCGATGAACAATTTTTTCGCGATGACTATTTGAAATTTTACGATTGTATCAACTTTATGAAAGCTGGAATCATTTCAAGTGATTTCGTAACAACTGTGAGTCCAACATATAAAGAAGAAATTAAGCATGAATTTTTTGGAGAGCAATTAGATGGACTATTACGTGAGCAAGATCACAAACTTTTTGGAATTGTAAACGGAATTGATGAAACCATTTATAATCCAGCTACTGATCGAAAAATTCACTCTAATTACGATGAATTTACAATCGAAAATAAGACTGAAAATAAATTGAAATTGCAGGAGTCACTTGCATTAAAAATGGATGAAAATATTCCTATTATTGCAATGGTTTCCCGATTAACAAGTCAAAAAGGAATTGATCTTATTCAACACGTATTCCCTCAAATTATGGATCATAATGTCCAAGTAGTAATTTTAGGTTCTGGTGATGAAGAATTCGAGAACTTTTTTAAAGCAATGGAGCATAACTACTACGATAAAGTTAGAGCTTACATTGGATTTGATGAACGCTTTGCTCATCAGATTTATGCAGGTGCGGATTTATTCCTTATGCCTTCACTATTTGAGCCATGTGGATTAGGTCAGCTTATTGCGATGAAATACGGGTGTGTTCCAATCGTAAGAGAGACTGGGGGGCTAAATGATACTGTCCAGTCATATAATGAAGAGACGAAGAATGGAAATGGTTTTACCTTTACTAACTTTAATGCTCACGATATGCTTCACACAATAGAACGTGGATTGAGTATTTATGAGAATAAAAAACATTGGAAATCAGTCAGAAGGAATGCAATTAGAAGAGATTCAAGTTGGTTAAAATCTGCTAAAGAATATGCAAAATTATATATGCAGTCTTCAAAGTAAAAATCTTTTAGGGCGAGGTGATTCCATGTTTTCTAGTGTGGAGGAGTTTGAATGGAGTTTTAAAGAGAAACTAGAAAGTATGCATGGAAAGAGTACTGCAGATAGCACTACTCAAGAGCAATTTCAAACACTTGGAACGATGATTCGTGAACATATTAGCGGTAATTGGTTAGGTACAAGTGAACAATACCGCTTAGAGCGAAAAAAACAAGTTTATTATTTATCAATTGAATTCTTATTAGGAAAGCTTTTGAAAAGTAACTTAATTCATCTAGGGCTTAGAGAGTTATGTGAATCTGGCCTTAAGAGATTAGGAATTTCTTTAAGTGCTCTTGAGGAGTTTGAAAGCGATGCTGGTCTTGGAAATGGTGGACTTGGACGGTTAGCATCTTGTTTTCTGGATTCGCTAGCATCACAAGACTTGCCTGGTCATGGATGTGGCATCCGCTACAAACATGGCCTATTTGACCAAAAAATTGTTGATGGATATCAAGTCGAGTTACCTGAACAATGGCTGAAATACGGAAATGTTTGGGAAGTTCGAAGAGATGATGAAGCAATTGAAGTTTTATTCGGTGGAGAAGTAGAATCATTTAATAATAAAAATCGATTGGAATTCCGCCTTCATGGTGCAGAAGCAATCACAGCGGTACCATATGATTTACCGATTATTGGCTATCATACAAACACGGTAAATACATTAAGATTATGGAGTGCTGAAGCGTCTACTCATTCCTCAAATAAATCACTAATGAAATATAAGCGAGAGGCTGAAGCAGTTTCAGAATTCTTATATCCAGATGATACACATGATGAAGGAAAGATTTTACGTCTAAAACAGCAATATTTTTTAGTTTCTGCAAGTATTCAAAGAATAGTAGATTCATATAAGGAGCAGTATGGTAATATTCGTAAGCTCCATGAAGAAATTGCTATTCATGTAAATGATACACATCCAGTTTTAGCGATTCCAGAGTTAATGAGAATTTTAATTGATGTTGAAAAGTTATCCTGGGATGAAGCATGGGAAATTACAACTCAAACGATTTCATATACGAATCATACAACTTTATCGGAAGCACTTGAAAAATGGCGAGTTGATTTATTTAAGCCTTTATTGCCAAGAATTTATATGATTGTAGAAGAAATAAATGAAAGATATTGTAAGCAGCTCTGGAACAAATACCCAGGTGATTGGGATCGAATTGAACAAATGGCTATTATTGCTCATGGAGTCGTTAAAATGGCTCATTTAGCAATTGTAGGCAGTAAGAGCGTTAATGGAGTTGCTGAAATCCACACTGAAATCTTAAAACAAAGAGAAATGAAGCTTTTTTATGAGTATGAACCATTCAAGTTTAATAATAAAACAAATGGTATTACTCATAGAAGATGGTTACTTCAATGTAATCCTGAACTTAGTAGCTTAATAAATGATTCGATCGGAGACGGTTGGATACACGAACCAACTCAACTTGAGAATCTATTAGAATATCAAAATGACGAAGCATTCTTATCGCAATTTATGAATGTAAAGAAAAAGAGAAAAGAAGTTCTCGAAAATTATGTTCACTATACAAATGGAATTGCATTAGATACAGATTCAATTTTTGATATTCAAGTAAAGCGAATGCATGCATATAAAAGACAATTACTAAATGTTTTACATATCATGTATTTATATAATCGTTTGAAGGAAGATTCACATTTTAAAATGCATCCTAGAACCTTTATTTTTGGAGCAAAAGCATCTCCGGGTTACTATTTTGCTAAGAAGATTATTAAATTAATTCATTCAGTAGCTGATATTGTGAATAATGATCGTTATATAAGTCAATTTATAAAGGTAATTTTTATTGAAAATTACCGAGTTTCATTAGGTGAAATTATTTTTCCAGCAGCGGATGTTAGTGAACAAATTTCGACAGCAAGTAAAGAAGCTTCGGGTACTGGGAATATGAAATTTATGATGAATGGTGCTTTAACGCTTGGTACACTTGACGGTGCTAATATTGAAATTTTAAGAGAAGTTGGCGAGGAGAATATTTTTACATTCGGACTTACTGCTGACGAGGTATTAAATTATTACCAATACGGTGGTTATAAAAGCAGTGATTATTACCATCATGATCTGCGTATAAAAAAGGTATTAGATCAAATGCTTCACGGGTTATTCCCGTTACCAAGAGAAGAGTTTGAACCAATTTTTGATTCGCTCATGTCTTATAATGATGAGTATTTCTTACTTAGAGATTTCTCTTCATATGTAAAAGCGCATGAATGTATCAATCATACGTATCAAAATAAAAGAGATTGGGCTATAAAAAGTCTTAACAATGTTGCGAAATCGGGATTTTTTACGAGTGATCGCACGATTCGTCAATACGCATCTGAAATATGGAATATTCATCAAAGAACTTTACACCATTCTTAACCTCCTCTTAGATTATTAGGAGGTTTTTCATATAATGATGAAAAGCAAGAAAGGAGAGATACGTTGAAATTCCTTTCAGTTGACTATGATAAGGCCTTAGAACTATTACTTTGCATTGAACAGGCATATGTTCAGTTTGATAATGATGGTAAGTTTATGATTCCAGCAAGCTATTCATTAGTAGATACAATTAAAGCATGTGCAATTAGCCAGCTAGAATGGTTTGGCTATATTATTGAAAATGATGAATCCGTAATCATTGTGTTTCGAGGAACGAAATCAGATGTGGATTGGTTAGCTGATTTGAAAATTGATCAAGACTTATTTCCTTATGTGATGAATGGTGGGAGTGTCCATTCGGGGTTTCTATCAATTTATCAATCTTGTCGAGAAATGCTTTTAGCAATTGTAAAGGAAAAGGCTCTTTCAAAAAAAATATTCATAACGGGGCATAGCTTAGGTGGTTCATTGGCCACGTTATTAGGATATGAAATAGCAATGAAAGGAATTTGTAACCCAAATGTCTATTCATTTGGCTCTCCAAAAGTAGGGAATATAAAGTTTAAAGAAAACTACGATGAGAATGTTAGGCATAGTTTAAGATTTGTAAATTTATATGATATGGTCCCTTTAAGCCCACCCTTTAAAGTAGAGGTAAAGCCATTAAACATTTATTTAGAATACGTTCAAGTGAAACATCCAATCACTTTTTCACTAAATAAAGGGTCTATTAAGAATAGTCACCATCTATCGACTTATATAGAAGGCGTTAAGAAGATGCAGTTGGATTATGATTATACTCCAACCTTTACTTACAAATTACGTGAGGCAGAACCGGCAGAAGAAGAAGTAATCTAATAGTACAAAAAAACTAGTCAACATTTCGTTGACTAGTTTTTTGTATGTAAACAAAAAAACGCTTTTAAAGAAGTCTGAATTAATCATTACCGTCCAGTAGATTTCCAAGGCCACCTAATATACTTCCTTCTTCCTTAGAAGAATTTGGTAAGTATTGACCAATTCGAGAAGCTAATCTTGCTAAAGTTAATGATTGAACCCAAATTGTTCCAGGACCTTGTAATGTAGCGAAGAATAGACCTTCTCCTCCAAAAAGTGCAGTTTTTACATTTCCAACATATTCAATTTCATAATTAACATCACCAGTGAAGCCAACAATACATCCGGTATCGATTTTAATTTTTTCACCCGGTTGAAGAGTTTTTTGGTAAATTGAACCACCAGCATGTAAGAAAGCAAGACCATCACCTTCGAGTTTTTGCATGATGAAGCCTTCGCCACCAAATAGGCCGGTACTTAATTTCTTTCTAAATTCAATCCCAACTGAAGTTCCTTTTGCCGCGGCTAAAAAAGAATCCTTTTGACAAATAATTTTATTTCCATACTCATGTAGATCTAACGGTATGATTGTTCCAGGGTATGGTGCCGAGAAACTGACTGTTTTTAAAGAGCTTGAACGGTTTGTAAAGCTAGTCATAAACAAGCTTTCACCTGTAACAAGTCGCTTACCCGCACCAACTAATTTACCAAATAAACCACCTGATTGCTGCGAACCGTCCCCAAAAATTGTTTCAAGTTCGATACCATCATCCATCATCATCATTGCCCCAGCCTCAGCAACGACTGTTTCCTTTGGATCTAGCTCTACTTGTACAAACTGCATATCATGGCCATGAATTTTATATGTAACTTCATGAGAATTTTTCATTTTTATGCCTCCCTTTAGTTTAACTATACAAATATTGTAATACTAAAATCTAGTTATTTAATAATAAAAAATTTGATAAATTGTTACAGAATCCTCATTTAGTTTGACTAATTAATGACAAATTATACCATTTTTATAGGAAGCTAGGTAGGTCTAAATGTATAAAAGATAAATTATAAGAATTATATAAAAAATTCTTTCAATTAAGGCTAAGTGTCATTGACGCACTTTTTTAGATATGATATATTTAAGTTACTATTAACTGCATATTTATTTGAAGGTAAGAAATTAACGATACATTTGCACTACAAAATTTTTAGTAACGCTCATTTTTCTTTGTCTTGAAAAGAAGTTTTGACCACTTTCAATGTTGTAGCAATCTAAACCGATTGGACAATGACGTTCTTTTTCTTTACCCCTCTTTTATGCACGCATTAATAGTGTATATATGTATTTCTAGGAGGTATTATCGATGGAATTCGGTAAAGTTAAATGGTTTAACAGCGAAAAAGGTTTTGGATTCATCCAAACTGAAAGTGGAAACGATGTATTCGTACACTTCTCTGCAATTCAAGGCGAAGGTTTCAAAACTTTAGAAGAAGGTCAAGAAGTTCAATTCGAAATCATCGAAGGAAACCGTGGACCACAAGCAGCTAACGTAAACAAAAAATAATTTTTGTTATGTTCAAGGCATCCTTTATAGGATGCCTTTTTTATATTAATCTAAAAATCTATTTATTTAGCACGTAGATATTGTAGTTTAAAAAGGTTGCAAATAATGACCAAATACAATAGGGAATGAGTAATACAAATGAAGTTTTTGAATGTTTATATGCGAAGATCGTTAAAGGAACAGCTGTAACAAAGACAAGTCCACAGTCAATTGTAGCCATAAGTAAATCTTTTTGATTGAATTGAAAATAGCTAAACAGTTGGTTAAATACATAATTAATAATAAATATAATATAAAACCATTTTACTTTTTTAAAGGATTTTCCTAAAGAAACGATGATACATACGCTTAAAGAAATGAAAGAATATAAGAATGCCCAAATGATTCCGATTGTTTTTCCTGAAGGAGTATAGCTAGGTTTAATTAGATGACTATACCAATCATAGTCAATCGGAAATAAGATAGAAGAAATAAAAAATAAACAGTATAAAGAGAAAAATAAAATTATTAACTTAATATTCATAAAACCTCCTCAATTAAGTTGTCTTGATTCAGTATATGTAGTTAATTTAAAAATATAAAAAAAACGACCACATTGTAGTAATCGTTTTTTAATGAAATTTTAATTCATTTAGTACTTTTCAATATCTTTCACATCAATTTCTGATAATTCTCCGTTTAAAGCTTGTTCTTCATAGTCATCAAGATCTTGTTCATATTGTTCATGTTTTTTTGTAGGATAGACAGTTCGATTATTTCCGTAAATATCAGTACCGATAAAGTTTTCGAATTCCTCAACATAACCTACATTTTCATAGCTCTCAGTAAATGTGCTTCCATATTCCTCAATATTATTAAATTCAAAATCTGACGGTGTTTGGGAATTTCCATATCTTTCAACATCTTGGAGTGCGTCTTCAGCGTCATACATCATTGAGCGATCTTTAGGATCTCTACTAAATGGAGGGTTTAATACTTCTTCCTCAACAGGACGATCGTATCTTATACTAGAACTTGATATATGCTGATCATGAGTATGTTCGATCATCGCTTTTGCTGTAGGAAGAGCTTGTAACCGTTCAAAAGGTATTTCTTCTCCACTTACTTCACATATACCATATGTTCCATTTTCAATTTTTTGTAACGCTGTATTAACGTCATCAAGTTCGTTTCTTAAATGCTCATGAAGAGATATGTCCTTTTCACGTTCAAATAATTCGGTACCTAAATCACCTGGATGGTTGTCTGCAAGTGAAAGCTCATCAACCGAATCTCTAAGTGAGTATGGTGTAAAAGCTGGATCATTTAGTCTTTCTTCTATATGTTCTTTTTGTTTCAGTAGCTCGTTTTTAAATGTTTGGATTTGTGATTGTGAAAGCATCATGCTCCCCCTTTTCAAGTAAATGAATATGACTATCCATATTTTGTTCAAAAAGGAGGAAAACATGAATTAAGTTTTTTGAGGAATTGTTCTGCCTTAATTAGGAAAAAATATTTCCAATTATTAAGCCTATAACAAGAAGGAATCCCATTATAGTATTTGTTTTTGCTGTTGCTGCCATGGCTGGCATCATTTCCATTGGTTGAGTCTTACCAATAAATCCTTTTGTTGCTTTTATTGCAACAGGAATACTTATTAATGAAATAAGTGCAAAAGGTGTAATTAAATTCATGATAACAAATAAAATAACTAAAGCATATGCTACTGCAAATAATGAACCAATAAAGATAATTGCATTCTTTTTACCTAATAAGATAACAAGTGTTTTACGTCCATTTTCTTTGTCATTATCTAGGTCACGAATATTATTTGCTGTTAAAATTGCTCCAATTGTAATTGAAGTAGGGATAGAAAGTAAGATCACATTTGATGGTAAATTTCCAGCTTGAATATAGTAAGTAATACCAATAATTACAACTCCCATAAAAAAGCCCGCTACTAACTCACCAAATGGAGTGTATGCGATTGGAAGTGGTCCTCCAGTATAAAAATAAGCTGCTGCCATACAAATAAGTCCAATAACTGCTATCCACCAGCTACTTTGAATACAAATATAAATTCCTAATAGAAGAGCGATACCAAAAAAAGTAAAAGCAAGATTTAAAACAGTTGAAGGTTTAATACCATCCCTTACGATTGCTCCACCGATACCGACAGAACCTTCATGATCTAGCCCTCTTTTATAGTCATAATATTCATTAATCATATTTGCAGCGGCTTGGATTAGTAAGCTTGCAATAAGCATTGAAAGAAATAAAAGTAAATGAAATGAGTGAGCTATGTGCGCTAACATTGTTCCAATCGCAACAGGAATGAACGCTGCGGTTAATGTATGTGGTCTTAATAAATTCCACCATGTTCTAAAACCTGTTGAGGAAGTTGGAGATTGAACAGTTGGTTGCATTTTAACATCCTCCTTTTTAATATTATTTGAAAATGTAGGTCATTTTACTTTAAAAAAGTATGGACGAACTTCATAAAATTGACAGTCTACATTCATCGTTGTATCTTTAGTTATATCATGTATTTAACGTATATTTAAGCTAGGGGGAACTATTATGCTTAGAACAGGTCAACTGGAATCGATTGCCTTCTTTGAGCATTCTCTTCAAAAGGCAAAAGCTTGTTCAAAACGCTTCATTTGTAAAGTGGAAAAAATAATGAATATCCATCCCCTAAGTGTTTACCATTTTTATCATGAATTGGGTTTTACTGAACGCTTTTATTGGTCAAACCAAGAAAACTCGTTAATTCTCACAGGAATTGGTACTTTAGTTCCTTTTCATCATAGTACAGAAGAACAGTATTCTGCAATAGAAAAAGAATGGAAACGCTTTGGAGAGCAAGTGTATATCGAGCAAGAAAATTGCTTTGGTACAGGACCGATAGCTCTTGGGGGTTTCTCTTTTTTTGATAACTATAAAAATGATCAAGATTGGAAGAATTTTGGTACCTCTCATTTCTATGTACCTAAATTAATGGTGACGGTTACAAACGAAGGGACATTCATCACCTCTAACTATGAAATTAATGAACAAACTACAGTAGAGGATTTATTGCTTCAATATAAAGAATATGATGACTTTTTAGAAAAGTTTGGTATGAAGCAACCGAGTTTTTCACAATCAGAATGTATTAACAAAGATGAATTTGAACCAAATGAATGGATTCAAAGCGTAAAAGAAGCAATTCATCAAATGAAAAACGAAGAATTAGAAAAAGTTGTTTTAAATCGAACTTTAAATGCAACCTTTTCTGCAGAAGTAAATTCAACAAATGTAATTTATGAATTAGAAGCAACAAGAAATGTTAACTATGTTATTTCTTATCAATTAAAAGATACTGTATTTATTAGTGCTACACCTGAGCGATTAATTTCTAAGAAAAATAATACAGTTTCTTCGATGTGTCTTGCTGGATCTGCCGCAAAAGGAATAACTAAGGAAGAAAACACAGAAGCCGCCAATTGGTTATTAAATAGTAAAAAAAATAATGGTGAACATGCGTTTGTAGTAAACTATATTCGAGAAACGCTACAACAATATTGTAATGAATTATCAATACCTTCAACACCAAGAATAATGGCGACTAAAAGCTTATTGCATTTATTCACACCAGTTGAAGGGAAAGTATATAATCATGTTTCTTTATTTGAATTAATTCAAGCATTACATCCAACCCCTGCACTTGGAGGATTTCCTAAGGAAGAGGCATGTAAATTAATTCGTGAACTTGAACCTGTGGACAGGGGATGGTATGGAGCTCCGATAGGGTGGATTGATTTAAACGGAAATGGTGATTTTGCTGTAGGGATTCGTAGTGCCTTAATTAAAGAAAATAAAGCAAAATTGTATGCCGGTTGTGGTGTTGTACAAGATTCAAAACCAGAGGAAGAATTTTTTGAAACTGGTGTTAAGTTTCTGCCAATGCTAAATGCATTAGGAGGGTTACGAAATGAAAGATAATGAAGCACTAACAAAGTATATTGGTGCTCTTGTAGATGAAATAAGTGCATTAAATATTAAAAACGTTGTAATAAGTCCTGGATCACGCTCTACACCAATATCGATGTTAGTAAATGAGCATCCAAAATTAAAGTCATTTATTGCAGTAGATGAAAGAGGGGCGGCTTTTTTTGCTTTAGGAATCGCTAAAAGTACGAAACAGCCTACAGTTTTGATCTGTACTTCTGGAACAGCAGCTGCAAATTATATGCCAGCCATTTCTGAAGCAAAGGAATCTAGAATTCCATTGATCGTACTGACAGCCGATCGGCCACATGAGCTTAGAGATATAGGTGCACCACAAGCTATGAATCAAATTGGATTATACGGTTCATTTGTAAAAAAATTCATTGAGCTAGCCTTACCAGAGGCTTCGGAAGCTATGTACGAATATGCGCGTTCAAGTGTTAATCGACTGTACCGTTCATGTGTGACCGCTCCAATGGGGCCCGTACATATGAATGTGCCACTTCGAGAACCACTAGTTCCAAATTTTTCGATTGATGACTTATTCTCAGCAGGAAAGCGTAAAAATTCTGCTCACACAATACTTACTGAAACTCTAGCGACAATTTCAAATGAAACAAGTAATGAGTTTACCAAGCTTTTTCAATCAAAAAGAAAAGGCTTATTAGTTTGTGGACCTTATGTTGAAGAAGGCGCTTTAAAGAAGATTAAATCTTTAGGGAATTTATTAGACTACCCAGTTCTATGTGATCCTCTTTCAAATGGAAGAACGATTAATGGTAATGAAGACTCGAATGTAATTGATACATATGATACATTTCTTCGATTTGAAGACATTGTTGATTCGCTTGATTCCGAAGTTATCGTACGATTCGGGGCAATGCCTGTGTCTAAAACGTTTAGCCAATATATACAAAAGCAAAAAGATTGCGAGCTAATTGTAATTGATGAAGGAGACTTATGGAGGGATCCGACGTTAAAAGCAACGCAAATGATTTCTTGTGATGATATCCAATTTTGTAATGCAATTTTGGAGTCATATCAGAAGACAAATAATCAAGAATTAGATTGGTTGAATAAATGGAAAACAATTAATGAAAAAACAAAAAGTGGACTACAACAAGCAGAACAGTTTGATGAACTTTTTGAAGGGAAAATCGTTCAAGTATTAGCAAAAAATCTAATTGAAGAAAGTACATTGTTTGTTTCAAACAGTATGCCTATTCGTGATGTGGATACGTTTTTACATAATCAATCTAAAAAGTTAAAAATTGCTTGTAATCGAGGGGTAAATGGAATAGATGGGACAATTGCAACCGCATTAGGGATGGCAGCAGCTGGAGAGAGTGTCACATTATTAATTGGAGATTTATCTTTCTATCATGATTTAAATAGTCTAGTCCTTTCAAAACTACATCATTTACCTTTAAGAGTGATTCTTGTTAATAATGATGGGGGTGGAATCTTCTCATTTTTACCTCAATCTAAAGAAGAAAAACATTTTGAAGACTTATTCGGAACTCCTTTAGGATTGGAATTCGAGCATGCAACTGCCCTTTTTGGTGGTGTTCATACAAAAATTCATAATTGGTTTGAACTTGAAGATGAATTAGCTAAAAAGAATAATGGATTACATGTAATTGAAATTCAGACAAATCGGAAAGAAAATTATGATCTTCATCAAAAAGTTTGGAGCATTGTAAAAGCAGAATACGAGAAATGAAATTAGGTGTTCTTGTTCATGGAAATTAAAATAAATGAGGTCACATATTCATACATTGAATCTGGCCAAGGGCAAACTATATTATTATTGCATGGTTTTACAGGTTCAAAGGAGACATGGGGAAGTTTAATAAGTAAACTAGAACGAAACTATCATGTAATAGCAATTGATTTATTAGGACATGGAAAGACAGATTGTCCGAAAAATGATGAGCGGTACAGAATGGAATTTGCTGCTAAAGATTTACATGATTTTTTAGAACAAAAGCAAATTGATTCTGTGCATCTATTAGGCTATTCAATGGGTGGTAGACTAGCCCTCTATTTCGCTTTAGCCTATCCAACAAAAATTAAATCGCTTATTTTAGAAAGCTGTACGGCTGGTCTTAAAACTGAAAGTGAAAGATTAGCTCGAATCGAACAAGACAATCATTTATCTTCAATGATCCTAAATGAAGGTATTGAAGTATTTGTTAATTATTGGGAAAACATTCCGTTATTTTCAACTCAAAAGAATTTGCCATCAGATTCACAACAAAAGATTAAACAAGGAAGATTAAATCAGTCACCAATTGGCTTAAGTAATAGTCTAAAAGGGATGGGAACGGGCATTCAACCATCTCTATGGGGTGACTTGAAGCAATTTAAAAAACCGACTTTATTAGTTTGTGGAGAATATGATGAAAAGTTTTGTTTAATAATGGGGAAAATGAACGAGAGGCTAGAAAATAGCGAAATTATTAAAATTCCACATGCAGGCCATGCAATTCATGTGGAACATTCGAAAAAATTTGCTACAATAGTAATTGGGTTTTTATTGAAAAGTGAAAAGGAGGAAATTTCATGACTATTGAATGGGTACAAGAAAGAAAATATGAAGAAATTTTATATTCTACATATAATGGAATTGCTAAAATTTCAATCAATCGTCCACACGTACATAACGCATTTACACCATTAACAGTATCAGAAATGATTGATGCTTTTGCTTATGCAAGAGACGACGAAAAAATTGGTGTTATTATTTTAACAGGTGAAGGTGGAAAAGCATTCTGTTCTGGAGGAGACCAAAGTGTTCGCGGACACGGTGGTTATGTTGGACAAGACCGCATTCCTCGCCTGAATGTATTAGATTTACAACGCTTAATTCGCGTTATTCCAAAACCTGTAATTGCAATGGTAGCTGGTTATGCAATTGGTGGAGGTAACGTATTAAACGTAGTATGTGACTTAACAATCGCAGCTGAAAACGCTAAATTTGGACAAACTGGTCCTAAGGTTGGTAGCTTTGATGCTGGTTATGGCTCTGGCTATTTAGCTCGTATTGTTGGGCACAAAAAAGCTCGTGAAATTTGGTACCTATGCCGTCAATATAATGCACAAGAAGCATTAGATATGGGCTTAGTTAACAAAGTAGTACCATTAGAAGAATTAGAAGCTGAAACAGTTAAATGGGCTGAAGAAATGCTTGAAAAAAGTCCAACTGCACTTCGCTTCTTAAAAGCAGCAATGAATGCAGATACAGACGGTTTAGCTGGACTTCAACAGCTAGCTGGAGATGCTACACTTCTTTACTACACAACTGAGGAAGCAAAAGAAGGCCGCGATGCATTTAAAGAAAAACGTACACCTGATTTCGATAAATTCCCACGTTTTCCTTGATTTGAAAGAAGATAGAAGCTTGATGAGAAATCATCAAGCTTTTTTTGCACATTAAATTTGCAACGGAGAAGAAACCTTAATGTAGTTGCTCATTTTATGAATTAAGTATAAGTATAACTACGCATCTCTCCGTCTAAATGCTCACCAATAGGAGAGCGTTTTTAAAATAAACTTTTGTAAATTTTGATAATAGTCAGGAAGTGTTTTTGATGAATCAAATTCCGAATTTTTTGCTTGAGAGAGTCAGATTAACTCCTAATCGAATAGCAATTGCAACAGATGGGGAAGAAATTACGTTTAAGGATTTACATAATCGAGTTATAAATCTTGCTTATAAATTTCACCATCTTGGCATAAAAGACGGATCCCACGTTTCGGTTTTAATGAATAATTCCATTGAATTTATAGAAGTTGTTTATGCACTTCATTATATCGGGGCAACATCAATTTTACTGAATATAAGATTAAGTGATGACGAAATAGTCTATCAATTAGAAAATAGTGATTCTGAATTTTTGATCGTAGCCAAATCAAATACGGTGAAGATTCCTGAAAATATAAAACTGTTAAATATAAATGAAATAGAGAACAGTAAATCAAAGGAATTTCCGATTAAGTCTAATTTTGATGGTGATAAAATCGCAACTATGATGTACACCTCTGGTACAACAGGTTTCCCAAAAGCAGTTTTACAAACTTATTTTAATCATTGGAGCAGCGCAATTGCCTCAGTATTAAATTTAGGATTAGATCATAAGGATGTATGGCTAGTCTGTTTGCCAATGTTCCATGTAGGTGGTTTATCTACTGTATATAAAAGTGCGATTTATGGCATGAAAATTGTGTTAACGAATAAAGCAGATGCACATACCATTAAGGACTGTGTCAAAAAGCATAATGTAACAATTCTATCTGTCGTAACAAAAGTATTAAATGACATTTTGACAATTGTTGAGGGTACAAATGAATTAAACAATGTAAGGGCAGCTTTACTTGGTGGAGGACCTGCTCCGTTACCTCTTTTACAAAAGGCAAGAGCATTAAATGTGCCAGTCTATCAAACATACGGCATGACTGAAACTTGTTCACAAATTGCAACGCTTTCTCCTGAATATATGCTTTCTAAAATTGGTTCGGCTGGTAAAGCTTTATTTGGATGTACGCTAGAAATAAGAGACGATCAACGAACTTGTTTACCAAAAGAAGTAGGAGAAATTGTAGTGAAGGGACCGAACGTGAGCAAAGGTTATTATAAACTTACTAAGTTAACTGATTCATCTGAGTATCTATATACGGGTGATTTGGGTTATGTAGATGAGGATGGTTTTTTATTTGTAGTTGACCGTCGAAGTGACTTAATTATTTCCGGTGGAGAGAATATATATCCAGCAGAGATTGAATCAGTATTATTATCGCATCCAGATATCATTGAAGCTGGTGTAACAGGCAAAGAAGACCCAAATTGGGGAAAAGTACCTGTTGGATTTGTTGTAAGTAAATCCTCTAATCCTCCGTCACAAGAAGAACTAATCGAGTTTTGTCGAGATAAAATCGCAGGGTATAAAATTCCAAAAGAAATATTTTATGTAGACAACTTACCAAGAAATGCAACAAACAAGTTAGTTAGAAGAGAGCTACTTAAGCTTCTATAAGGGGAATAAACATGTTGATAAGGCAAATTGAATTATTTTTAATAGAACAGCCTCTAAAAGTACCTTTTAAAACAAGCTATGGTACATATGAAAAACGTGAAAGTATTATTGTTAAAATTTTAGATGCTAATGGAATATGTGGTTACGGAGAAGTCGTTGCTTTTTCAGAGCCTTGGTATACAGAGGAAACGATTCAAACTGCACTTCATACTTTACAGGATTTCTTTATACCGATCTTATTTAAAAAACAGTTTAATCATCCAAGTGATGTCGCTACACGATTCAATCAATTTAAAGGCAATCAAATGGCTAAATCTGGGCTTGAAGGTGCAGTTTGGGATTTGTATAGTAAACTAAATTCAATCAGTTTAGCACAAGCTTTAGGGGGCAATAAGGCAGAGATACCAGTTGGGGTTGTAATTAGTATAGACGAGCCAATAAAAATGTTGAAACAAATTAGTGCATATATAACAGAAGGCTATGAACGATTTAAAATTAAAGTTTCAAAGGAAAATGATTACGAAATTGTCTCAACTATACGAAATAGCTATCCAACAATCCCTCTAATGATTGATGCCAATTCAGATTATTCAATTGAAGACATTCCGAAACTAAAAAAATTAGATGAATTTAATCTGTTAATGATAGAACAGCCCTTCGGCGACCGACAATTCATCGAGCACGCCATTCTTCAAAAGGAAATTTCTACTCCAGTTTGTTTAGACGAAAGTATTTGTTCATTAGAGGATATTCAAATAGCATATGAATTAAACGCTTGCAAAATTATTACCGTAAAGCCTGGAAGAGTCGGGGGATTAACTAAATCAATTGAAATTCATGATTATTGTGTTGAAAAGAATATTCCAATTTGGGTTGGAGGCATGATTGAAACCGGGATTTCAAGAATTCAAAACGTTGCATTAGCATCTCTTCCCGGATTTACAATACCTGGAGATATTTCGGCTTCATCTAGACATTGGGAGCATGATCTCATTTTTCCAGAGGTAGCTTTAATAAATGGAAAAGTTAAAGTACCAGTTGGCCCTGGTTTAGGGGTAGAAGTGGATGAAGAGAGAATCCGAAGCATTTCTAAAAAGATTTATAAATATACTTCTTTAGTTGAAATAACTAAGTAAAAAAATACGATCAAATTAAACTTGTTATTCATTTCAAGTTTCTTTGACCGTATCTTTTTTTGTTTCTTTATTTATTTTATCAGGTACTGGATCATATCCACCTGGATGTAGTGGGTGACACTTAAGTATTCTTTTAGTCGTTAAATAAGATCCTTTAAGTGCACCATGGGTTTGTATTGCCTCTAGTCCATAACTAGAGCAAGTAGGATAGAATCTACATGATGGTGGCGTTGCAGGTGAAATCCATTTTTGATAAAATCTAATGATTCCAATTAAAATTTTATTCATATACAAACCTTTCGTCTGCTAGAATTATTTCTCATCATGGTTATTTTTCATTTTTACGTCTTCTAGCTTATCGACTTTATGTTGGACACCATAGCCTTTATTTACAGTTAGAACGAAAGCACCGAATACAACAACGATAATAATTCCACTAACAACAAATACTCCAGTCATACTATATCCTCCTAAATAGTTATACTACTATGATATAGTATACTGTCCAATTTGCAAGGCAATCAAATATTTTCATAAAGTTTCAGGAATATTATTTCAATAATGATGAAACATTTTAATAGAAATAGTACAATGGAAAAACAAGTATGAATGTAGGAAGGTTAAAATGTACATATTTAAAGATTTTTACCATAATACAGTTGAATTATCGTTTGAGAAACATCCATTTTCACCCGCTCCAAAACATGTTTGGGTTATTTGTAAATACAATGACCAATGGTTACTTACAGACCATCAAAGAAGAGGATACGAATTCCCAGGCGGAAAAGTCGAGGAAGGTGAATCACCTGAAGAAGCAGCTAAACGTGAAGTTTTAGAAGAAACAGGTGGAAATGTATCTAAAATTAATTATTTAGGGCAATACCGTGTTACAGGTAAGGATAAAATTATCATAAAAAATATTTATTTTGCCGAAATAGGAGAACTTTTAACACAAAAGCACTATTTTGAAACAAACGGCCCTGTATTGTTAGACGAATTTCCACCAAACATAAAAAAAGATCGCCGATTTAGTTTTATCATGCGCGACGAAGTATTTTCACAAAGTTTAAGTTACTTAAATACTAAGAAAAGCTCACTTTTATAAGTGAGCTTTTTTAGTGTTTCATTATAAATTTTACATCGTAATATAAGATTCATGAGTAATCAATTATCATAATTTTGCTTTTGTACTTACTCATGAAGCCTTTATGAGTAACCAATTATCATGTTTTTGTTAATATAGATACTCATGAAGTCCTTATGAGTAACCAAATATCAAGTTTGTGCTAATATACATACTCATGAAGCCCTTATGAGTAACCAATTATCATGTTTTTGCCTTTGTACATACTCATGAAGCCCTTATGAGTAACCAATTATCATGTTTTTGCCTTTGTACATTCTCATGAAGCTCTTATGAGTAACCAAATATCAAGTTTGTGCTAATTACTTACTCATTGAGCCCTTACGAGTAACCAAATATCAAGTTTGTGCTAATATACATACTCATGAAGTCCTTATGAGAAGCCAATTTATCTTTTTTGTTTTTTAAGTTGATGTTCAATCTTAATTAACTTACAAACTGATTAAAAAATTACTGTTAGTGTACTCTAAGTAAAGGCTATTTGATTATTTTTTATTGCAGACTTCTTTTTGATGAATAAGTTGAT
>NZ_NUQC01000025.1:0-93302 GCF_002585125.1 Bacillus sp. AFS029533
TGGGGCGAGACCTGAGCCTCCTCGGCGAGCCTGTGGGGTCTCAGCCTTCCCGCATATCCCATAGGAGTCGAGCATCCCTTCGTTCCAATCAATTTATTCAACAAAAGTATGGTTACACTAAAAAACTTAATTTAATATCCTTTACTTAGATTAACGTAACTGATTGTTAATTAGTTTGTAGTTCAATTAAGATCGAACAAAACTTATTATAATATACATTTGAACTTATTTTTCTATATAATTAACTCTTAAATAACTTCTCAAGAATAAAAATTACTAGCGTTTTTAAATAATATAAAAATGCTCAAATAATACGACAATATAAAAGAAACCTCAGTTTTAAATAAACTTGAGGTTTCTTTTATGTTGTCTACTCATTTATAAATTATATATAAATACTTAAGCTTATATTAAACTTGAGGTTTCAAAAATTTTTCTGTTAATGCGCTATTTACACAATCTGGTACTAAATCTTTTACATTTCCACCGTATTTTGCGACTTCTTTTACTATTGAAGAACTTAGGAATGAATATTGATTATTTGTCATTACAAAAAACGTGTCAATTTCATCAACTAATTTTTTGTTCATTGCTGTAATTTGCATTTCATATTCAAAGTCTGATACTGCTCTTAGGCCTCTTAATATTGCAGAAGCGTTTATTTTTTTCGCATAATCCATTAATAGCCCACTAAATGAATCAACGCGTACATTTGGAATTGCACTCGTAGCTTCCGTAATTAATTCTTTTCTTTCTTCTAAAGTAAATAAAGAATTTTTGGCCGAGTTATTTAATACGACAACTATTACTTCATCAAACACTCTTGCTCCACGTTTAATAATATCTAAATGTCCTAATGTAATTGGATCAAAACTACCAGGACAAACAGCAATACGTTTCATCTTGTACCCCCTAAAAATTACTCCATACAAATATGATACACTGATACGCCACAAATTCCATATTTTTCTGCTTTTGTTCGTACAAATTTCCCTATTTTTTCAGGTAATTCGACATCTGTAGCATGTTCTACTAAAATTGTTCCATCTGATGAAAGTAGATTTTTTTCATCAAAAGTTTCAATTAATGATACGATTTGTTGCTTTTTATAAGGAGGATCTAAAATAATTAAATCAAATTGGATCTCTCTTTTAATAATCGCTTTAACAGCTCTTTCAGCGTCATTTCGATATACTTCAGCACAATCAGTTAGGTTACAAGTTGCTAAGTTTTCTTTAATCGTCTTAATCGCCTTCATTTCACGATCTACAATAATCGCTTTTTCAATCCCTCTACTTAAAGCCTCAATTGATAGTCCACCACTACCACCGAATAAATCTAATACAATACCACCTTCAAAGTAAGGTCCAATTATATTAAACATTGCTTCTTTTACTTTATCGGTTGTCGGTCTAGTACTCATACCAGGCACTGCCTTTAAACTTAATCCTTTATTTTTTCCTGACACTACTCTCATAATTTACACCTACTATATATTTCAATTTACGAAAATATCCTATCATAATTTCACTAAAACAAAAACATTTTTCCATATTCTTCTACTAATGTATAAAATCATCCACTTTGGAAATAATTAATTTTAACAACATCTCAGTTGATGTTGTTGCCAACCGCGGAGAAGACTTACGTTTCCCCATAAGTTCTTCCTCCGGTTTCTCCTCTCCCTTTGCCTTCTTTTAAGTGATTACACTTTAATAAGAGGGGCCCTGCAATTGCGGGGTTTTTTTTTATGCTTTTATCCTGTAGAATAAATGTTGCATTTATTACCATACTTTGTTTGAAATACTCATAAAGTATTTACGTTTTAAGGGGGAACACTCATGATCCAACGCATGATTGAAATTGGAGAAGGATACTCAGATTTATATGAACTATTTGATATTGCTAAATCGCAAAAAGATAGAGTTAAATTTTTACTTAAATTAACAGCTGAAAATAAAGGCTCAAAATGCTGTTCTTTTGCAGTTATCTTAAGCCCTACTTCTATTGGCGAATTCCAACCAATATATTATTGTAGAGAAGGAATCACATTAAAAGACGACTCAGTTACAAAACGTGAAGTCTTGTTTGAAGAATTAGCTACAACTTTAAACAAAGAAATCATCACATTACAAATTAGACACTCAAGCTCATTTCATGAAAACGATTTATTCCATCAATATATTATCGGAATTTTACGCTTAAATCACTTAATTCCACCAATGAAATAATTAGACCAAATAATAGAATTTATTATTTTCTAATCTTTCTCATATAGTACAAAGAATATTAGGGATAGTTTTTTACCTATCCCTTACCTCTCAAACCATACCACAAGAAAAACGATTGAACGGTTTTTAATTCAGATAGGTTAACCTTCTAAATTAATTATCCATTCAATCGTTTTTAATCTACTTGATAATCATATTCCTTTGCTTCGTCTGGTTTTGCATTTTCGTACTCAGTCTTAATAAAAGGTTTATATGACAATTCAATTCGTTTCACAAAATGAAATTTTTTCAATCTCTCTATTGTTCGATCTATATCATCCATATTGCAATATAGGACTACGTATTTCAAACGTTTAGAGACAAAGTGAATATTTCCAAATTTACGTAACATTTTTGCTTGTTTTAATGATTGTAAATAAATAATAATACCTTGTCTTTGCACGAACATAGCTTTCTCCTTTAAAAATCCGTTAGAAATAGAATATCATATCCCAAATTTCTTTTGCAACGAAACTTTCATAAATAGTTTTTAGAAAGGATTGAAAATTATGTTAGATGATGTTTGGGAGCAATTTTTTAACTGCATTTCAAATTATAAACAAATTAATCACTTTTCAAACAAACAAATTTGTGGTGTCAATTTTCTATATATTCAGACAGACCGTCAACAGACTGAAGAAGCGATTAAAAAACTACTGATTGATTGCGCTAAAACCATTACTGAACACTTTAAACTAATTTACCGAATTGAATTTATTCGTAAAGAAAATAATAATAATTTCGTATTTAAACATCGATTTTACGTTCCAAATAAAAAAATGTTTTGTTGTGGAAATAATTGCGCTAACTGTACTAGGTTCAGAAAATGAATTTTATAAAAAAAAGACTCATTATTAAATAATGAGCCTTTCAGTATGATTGATTACTTCGTTTTACATCCGCACTTTCCACCTGTGCCACATCCACCAGTACTACATCCTCCACCTGTATTTACGAAGAATGGATTACCCGCTGGAACTTTTACAGAAGGCGAAACAGCTTGAGCAATTAAATAGCTAGTCTCATCTAAAAGTAATTGGATTTGATCTTCCGCATGCTTAAAAGCAGCGATTGTATCGTTTAATTGAAGTTCTCTTTTAACTTCACTCATTTTTTTACGAATTTCTTTATAATCTGGATGATATTTTCCAAATCGTTGAACATCCTCATATAAATCCTTCGTCTTCATAAAACGGCTAATAATTTCTTGCGCAGTTTTATCATTATTTAATGCAATATATGAAGTTCGATACTGATCTGCAACATCCGATTGCACGATCATTGAAGCAAGTTCTTCTGAGACTGATATAAGTTGCAAGGTTTCCATTGTTGCATACATTTCCTTACACCTCCAAGAATAAACTATATCACATTTAATTCCGTAAATAAAAGAACTTGTCCTAAGCTTTTATGTGATCAGAAATATTAAATTCATTTATCTTCCATTTACCATCTTTAAATTCAATAAAATTTGCACAAGCATTTTTTAATTTTGTCCTAAAATTAACTTTCTCAGGATCAATCGCATGTAGAATCGCCTTAATCGTATGGGAATGTGCAACAATTACAATTCGTTTACCTTCATAATTTTGGGCAATGTCTTTTAATGCACTAAAGGCTCGATCAATTAATTCTTCATTTGTTTCCATACCTTCTACATTATTATTATAAATGTTTTCATGAACATCGGAAATAGGTTTTCCACTAGCTTCACCAAATTCTCTTTCTAGAAATCGTTCATCCTCTATAATCTCATCAATTTTCGAAAACTCTGCAATTGCCTGTGCTGTTTGTTTCGCCCTAACTAAAGGACTTGTAATAATCCGATCCCACTTTTGATCACTTAAAAACAATGCACTATCATTTGCCTGTTGTTTACCTACCGTATTTAAAGGAATATCTTCTCTTCCTTGAATTATATTGTTAAAATTCCAATCTGTTTGTCCATGCCTTACTAAACAAATTTCTGTCATAACTACTACTCCTTTTTAAAACTTGCTTTCTTCATTGTAGCAAAAAGCTATGACAGATTGAATTATTATCCTTTTTAATCTTCATTTGATTCAGTATCAGAGGATTCACTACTAGTACTTTGTTGATCCTTTAATACATGAAACATGTCAATCATAAATGATGCCATTTGAACTTGATTTGACAATTTATCAACTCGTTGTGGAATAGTTTTACCAAAAAACTCAAGGGAAGCCAGTCTAAACTCATCAGTAAGCTCAGGATTTCTAGAAAGTTTACGATACCATTTAGGTTGTTGTCTCAAAAACTTCAAATAATCTTCCTCACTCTGAAGAAATTCTAATACATCTTTTCTCACTTAGATCTCCTCAATCCTGTCTAAAATTAAATTGTTGTGACGCTGGCTTTTCTTCTCTTTGATTAGTTGAAGCAGCAGGAGATTTAAATTGTGATATAAGCTGTTGAATATTAGTTAAAGTAGAATTTACATTTGTTAAGTGGCCTTGAATTTGATCTGGATCTAAATTTTTCACAAAAGAAATTACTTTTCCAACATATCCTTCTTCTGATTGTTCCGTTTTGGCAGTTTTCTTTTGAGATTTTGTATTAGTATCATTTCTATATTCATCCCACATTTCATGGTCTTCACCTTTGTAATACCAATCTTCAAAATATTGTTGCCATGTTTTTTTACCCGTTTTTACTTCCTCACGAAGTTTTGGGTGTTCCATAACGAATTGCCTAAATTGTTCGATAGATGGACGATTATTTTCATTTACCATTCATATCACTCCAATTAAAAGCATTTACTACAAAATTATGTCTTTCGAATAATTTTGTGCTTGTATGGAAATAAAAAAATCAAGCACAAACTTTCGCTTTTGCTTGATTTCGCTATTATTTTATAAAATTTTGGGTGTAATATTTATTAAAGGCCCCAACTCCTAGTGTAGTATATTCTTTTTTATACATATTTACACGATGACCTTTACTATTAATCCATCCATATACAGATGCTATACCATCTACATAATTAGCAGAAATATTTTCGCCAGCAATTCTGTAAGGAACATTTCCATCATTTAAACGATCAGCTAGACTACCATATAAATTAGAATAGTGATCAAAATATTTATTTTGAACCATATCTTTACTATGTCCTAAAGCTACTTTGGCAGCATCAGCATTCCAAGTTAAAGTGCTTAAATTCATTCTTTTACGATAAACATTCGTTAAGTTAAATATCTGTCTCTCTTCTTCACGATCAACAATTGCTTCTTGCAATGTATTTAATTTTTTTGCATTTATTAGATTTCCACTATAAATTAGCTCGTACGGTTTTTGCTTAACTAAAGTTTCTGGAGATAAATATCGAACACCTAATAAACTTCCAGTAAAACGGTCAAAATAAAGTTGAGCAAAACAATTATTTAATGAAACAAGTGGACGTTCATGTAAATCGGTTGTCGATAATTTAAATGTGTATTGATTACTTAATATCGAGAAAGAGACTTTTTCATGTAATGCCACATTATCCATTGTTTCTTCATAGTGGCTCCCCATCACAAATGGGGTTATATCAACTTTATTACCAGCAACAAAAATTGTTACAACTTTGCCATTTAGTACACCAAATTGAGTATACTTCGTAGCATCTTTATCATAAACAAGCCAATCGTAGTCATATTGAGAAGGAACCTTTCTTGACGGTTTACCAAAGGTTTTTAAAATTTCTTGTTCACTTTTACCAATATACTGAGAAACGGAGTATGTAATTTTTTCAGTACTTGCATTTTCGATCATTGGCATATTCACTTCTTCTACTTTTTGATATTGTTTAAATGATGAAATATTGGTGATCCAATCTTTAATTAGTGGACTGAACATAAAAACTGTTATAAAACTTATTGTAAAAAAGAAAAGTTTTATAAGCTTTTCCATTTAGATCTTCCCTTCCCAATTGTTAACTCTATGTGTATATATCCATTGTAGCCAAATTATTCAAAAAAATATATAAATTAGTTAAAATACATTTATCAGCTTTTCATTGCTAATTATTGTCATAGATAATATTATATTAATAGGGATTTTTTCTAAGTAATTTAGGGGGTAATAACATGAAATTTGAGAATACAAATTTAGAAAACCATGTATTAAATGTAAATTTATTAACTGAAATCATGGAAGAATTAGGCTTTGTCCTTGCTGGTCAATGGGATTACGAAAGAGTAACTTACGATTATAAATTTGAACAACGTAATGAAATCTACTACTTACGCGTTCAAGGTTTCGCAGTAGAAGGACATGTAGAGTCAAGTAAAGGTAAAATCCAATTACTTACTCCACTTTTAGGTAAATACTATTATCCTCACGGTGTAGAGTATGGAGAAGGCGAAAACTTCCCTGAAAGTATTGTTGATAAAAGTAAAGAATTACTTAAAAAAGCTGAAGAGCAAATTTCTCTAGTAAGCAAGTTCATTATTCTATAATTATTAAAAAGAGTGAGTAAAAAGAAGTACAACTTCTTTTACTCACTCTTTTATTTTTTAATTAAAATCCTAAAACAGCTTTAATAACTGAAGTAGTGTCTCCACCTTTGTAGAAAACGTATAATAAACAATAGACGAATACACCTGTAATTGCAGTAAAAAACCAAATAATACTAGTAATCGGTCCAATTTTTTTGTGTAGTTTTAATTTGTTTTTATATCCTGAAATGATTGACACTAGACCAAATACTCCTCCAGTTGTTGCTAAGAATATATGGAAAAACAAAAATATATGATAATACAGTTTTAAACTTTTTGGTCCCCCAAAAGAAGTATTTCCGATAAAGATTGTTCTCGTTGCGTATACAATGAAAAACGAAAGTGCAAAGACTCCAGCAAAGAACATAACTTTCTTATGTCCCTCGATATTTCTTTTTGCAATAAGATACCAGCCGATTGCAACTAATATTGCACTAATTACAATAAAGCTTGTACTTATTGTTGGTAAAATTGGTAACGAATTCAAAATTTCCACCCCTACGATTTTTTAAGCAATAACGGATTACTACTGATTGGATCAATTTTATTTCCATTTTGTTCTCTTTTAGCCCATTTGAAAAAATTATAACCAATAACAGATCCATAAACTATTTCCTGGATAATTTTCATGATAACTCCGCCAACCTGCTGATCTTCCCTTGCTGACATAAAGTTAAATACTTCTGGGCCTGAAATATTTAGCGATTTTAATAAATCTGGCGATACACAAAGTTCCATCGCTTTACTCCATAATACTGGATCATTATAAGTCGCGTAAAATGGATGTCCTGCAAAAATAATAAGTGCACATGCTGGTGTTAATAAAATACCATTTCCAAACATATAACCGATTTTTTGGATATCAGAAAGTGTTTGTCTCTCAGGTAAGTTATTAATAACAGGAAACCACATAAATACTGCCATGAAAAATAATATATTTGTAAATAAGAAATGATAGACATTATTCGTTTTTACAGTATCAAATACTAATGGATAATGGTAAATCGAAAATACTACATTAAAAATAAGTAAAGCAATTAATGGTTTTGTAGCAAAAGTAAAAAACGAATTAACGAATTTTGGTTTAAGTATGTTTCTCCATAACCAATCTGGAATACCATTAATAAGAAAGATCGGTGCAACTAAGTATAATACTGCCATTTCAGTCATATGTGCACTAAAAATGATATGACCAATTAAATCGATTGGACTGCCTTGTGCGGTGTAAACTAACAATATTCCAATTACGAAATACACCTTTTGTTTAGTCTCAGTAACATGGTTTTTATCTTTAAATTTATTAATTATGTAAAAATAAGCTAAAATCACTAAAACTAAAAACACAAATAAATATGGACTCCAAAGTGCTTTAAACCCGAACATCCCTAAGCTAATCATGAATGCACACCCTTTAATTATTCTATTCACACTTATTATTTTTACCTAATGTTTAAATAATATTGGACGATGTAAATATAAAGTAGATTTAGAACTTTAACCAAAAACTTCACAAAGACAAAAAAAATTTAAACATTACTTCTATCATATAATATTTAATGAAATTATCCAAACTATTATACTACTAAATTATATAACAGTAATAACGGTTTATTCAAATTAAAATACGATTTGAAAACGTTATTCATTCTTAAATGATTGGTATTTATAGTGAATGAAAATCTAGGATGCACACTTTCTGTGGGGGCATATGGCATCCTGCTTTTCCAAAATGAGTTAAACCTTTAAAATTCAAATCTACATCTCTATTATTCATAATTCATTTTACTCCACGTTTTGATACTAAAAAAGCCAATGCAGCAGCCAAAAAACCAGCGGTCAGTTTACCGACAATCATTGGAATAACAAAGTTCTTCTCCACACCCGCTACAAATCCTAAGTGACTTCCGAAAACAAATGCGCCGCTTACGGCAAATGCAGTATTTATGACTTTCCCACGATCATCCATCTCATGCATTGTCGCAAACATAGGAATGTGATGGGCGAAGGAAGCAATGAATCCACCTAATGCCTGTTGATTCATACCTAGCTTATTTCCAAGTAATGCAAATGGCTTCTGTAATACTTTTACAAGCACAAAAACAAATGGAAAGGCACCGGCAAGTATGATCGTTATTTTTCCAACTGTTACAAAGCCTTCCGAAAGCGGCATCATACCTGGAATAATAACGATACCTGTTAAAGTTTGAATGATCATCGAAACAAGACCAATGATAATAACAATTTCAATTCCTTTTCCAAACCATTTAAACCCACGAATCATCACCGATTGAGCCAAAAGCATGCCAATGCCAATCATGACAGAAATCAAAATAGAAGGAATCAAATTTTTCAGCATCCATATAAAACCAAATCCTGCAACAAATCCACCCGCTAAGCAGCCAAATGGAATGGTCATAAGCCCAATTAAAATTCCTTTAGCAAAAAAGGGATGATCATTTTTATGGACGATGCTTAAAGCAACCGGAATGGTAAAAACAATAGTTGGCCCCATCATTGTTCCTAAAAACACCCAAGAAAAAAGAGCTGCATCACTTGATTGAGCCATTTCATTTGCTAATGAGTAACCGCCCATGTCAAGTGCTAAAAACGTGGATGAGAACATTGATGGATCTGCTCCAAGAAATTGGTAGACAGGGGATACAATCGGTGTTAACCATTTTGCTAATACAGGTGATAGTGAGATCATACCAACCATTGAAAGGGCAAGGGGTCCCATGGATTGGAAGGCTTCCTTAAATTTTTGCCCGAGTCCATACCGATTACCCATCAAATAATCGATTGCCCCTAAGACCATAAATCCGGTCATGATATATAAAATGATTTCATTCATATCGAATACTCCCCCATTCAAAAGAAAGGTCATCTTTTTTAAAATGCATTAGATGACCAGTTCAATATTTTTTTTATAATATTATTAAGTGCTTAGGAGAATGAGTAATAATTTCATAACCATTCTCTAATACTACAATATCGTCTTCAATTCGGCAGCCACCCCATCCTGGAATATAAATTCCTGGTTCAACGGTAACAACCATACCAGTTTGAAGAATTTCTACACTTTTATCAGAAAGTCGGATTGGTTCGTGAACTTCCATACCTAAACCATGACCTGTTGAATGTCCGAAACGATTTCCGAAGCCTTTTTCTAAAATATAGTCTCTCGTTAAATCGTCAATCGTTTTCGCTTTTTCACCAGATCGAATCCCTTCTGTTCCACGTTTTAGAGCTTCTAATACAATGTGATAAATTTTACGGAACTCATCCGAGCAACTTCCGACGGCGATTGTTCTCGTAATATCAGAGCAATAGCCATTATACAATGCCCCAAAATCAAGGGTAACCATGTCTCCATGCTCGATCAATTTTTCGGAAGCTACTCCATGCGGTAGGGCAGCCCTCTTTCCAGAAGCAATAATAGTATTAAAAGATGATGAGGTTGCACCTTGTTTACGCATGTAGAATTCCAGCTCATCACGTAATTCTAATTCCGAAATCCCTGGTTTAATGACATTCAAAATATATTCAAACGCTTTATCTGCGATGCTGGCTGCCGTTCTCATTAATTCTAATTCTAACGACTCTTTAATTTCTCTAACCTTTTCAACGATATTTTCCAATTGGATCCATTGTACATTTCCATACTCTTGAAGTGTGGAGTACGTTTTTAATGTCATGGAATTTGCCTCAACAGCTACCCTTTTAAGACCTTGACAGTCGATTTCATTGGCAACTTCTTTTTCTATATTACCGTTATGGACAATAATCTTAGCGTTTTTCACTTCATTTTGTGCCTGTTGAGCATAGCGGAAGTCAGTGATAAAAGTAGCAGCATTTTTTGAAATTAGCACCATACCTGCAGATCCTGTAAAACCTGTCGTATATCTGCGATTTTCACTCTTTGTAATTAATATTGCATCGACATTGTTATCTAATAGCTGTTTCTGTATTTTCTCAATTCTGTTCATCATCGCTCACTCCTACAATCATTAATTCTTTTGGAAATTTCGTTAAAACTTCACAACCGTAATCTGAAATGACAACATCGTCTTCGATACGAACACCACCAAGACTATTAAGATAAATGCCAGGTTCAATAGTGATGACCATTCCTGATTTCAATAAGCCTTCATTTACTTCATTTATAGATGGTGCCTCGTGAATTTCAATACCTAGACCATGACCGATTCGATGTGGAAAAAAATCACCGTAGCCAGCTGCTTGAATGACACGTCTTCCTGAAAGATCAACATCACCAATTCTTGTTCCAGGTTGAGAAGCTTCCACCCCAGCAAGATTGGCCTGTAAAACTGTATTGTAGATTTTAACGAGTTCGCTACCAGGATTACCATACATGATTGTTCTTGTGATATCAGAGCAATATCCCTTATATTTCACACCTAAATCAAATAGCGCAGTATCTCCTTTTTTTAACTTATTGTCACCTGAAGCTCCATGTGGATTACTTGCATTTTGCCCAAACAAAACAATGGGAGGGAATGACATTTCTTTAATCCCTTTTTTCTTTAATTCAAATTCAATTTTCCCTAGCACTTCAAGTTCTGTGATTCCTTCTTTTAATGCATCAATACCCACTTGTACCCCGTAATCAGCAAAAGCGGCGGCTTCACGTAATATTTCAATTTCATCAGCATCTTTTACTAATCGCATTTCAGTAAGTATCGAATCTAGTGATGCAAACTCTACTTCACCAAAGATCTGTTGCAGTTTTTCAATGTAAGAATAGGAGATATCATCTTTCTCAACCGCAAATTGATTCATTTTGTTTCTGCTTTCTATCAAGTGACCAACAAGTGCCCACGGTTGATCGGAATCTGTGTAACTTAGGATTTGATGTTTCCAGCCTGCTTCCTTTATCATTTGAACTTCCATTGCTGGTGTAATAAAAATGGGTTCATCATTTGGGAAGACAAAAATACCTACAAATCGTTCGTGCGGATTGTAATCAAAATTCGATAAATAAAAAATATTTTGGCGTGATGTGACCAAGCCACCTGGAATACTTTGTTTTTGTAAAAATGTTTGTAATTCTTGCATTCGATAATTCATGATCATTTCCCCTTTAATGGTTTTAATTAGACATGAAGTATTAATGCAAGTTCTGTGCCATTTTTATATTCTATTATTTCAGAGGATTGTTTAGGAAAAAGTGTAAAGATTTTTAGACACTGTTAAACGTTTTGTGTCTAAATGTATAGACAGTAGTGATTTGACAGAACGGTGGAATATGACATATGTAGTATGATTATTTAAAAGTTGCTACTTATGGATTGAGGAGAAATAATGGGAGATAACTGCTTAAACATTTGATTTCTATGTTCTAAATCAGCCCAGGAGTTTTTTCGCTCGTCTGGACTAATTTAGTCGAAAAGGCTTTTTGTTTTAAAGCTCAATCTTTAATTTTTTCATTTTATTATATAAAGTAGCTCGAGATATTCCTAGTTTTTTTGCTGCTGCTTGCTTGTTCCCTTCCTCTGTTTGAATGGCTTCAATGATTTTATTTTTTTCAAAATCATTTAGATCATCTTGCAAGGAGTCATCATTGACAGTAGGTAACAATGTAGATTGTAGCAACTTTGGAGGTAAAGCTCCTATAGTGATGGTTCCTTCTACTGACAGTAATACTAATCGTTCAATAACATTTCTCATCTCTCTTACATTTCCAGGCCAATCGTATTGTAATAAGGCGGAAGTTACCTGAGGGTCAACTATTTTAATCGTTCGATGATATAGTAAAGAAAACTCATAGATAAATTGATGAAGGAGCTCCATTACGTCTTCTTTTCGTTCCCTTAACGGGGGAATCGTAATGGATAAAATGTTAAGACGATAATAAAGATCTTCACGAAATGTATTAGCTTCAACCATTGCTTCTAAATCCTTATTTGTAGCAGCAATGATTCGACACCCCGCTGTTAGCTGCTTTGTACCACCAACGCGGTAATACGTTTTATCTTGCAAAACTCTAAGTAACTTCACTTGCATATCCAACGGTAAGTCCCCAATTTCATCCAGAAAAAGTGTTCCTCCGTTCGCCAACTCTAGTTTTCCTTTTTTACCTTTTACATCTGCACCAGAAAATGCTCCTTTTTCATAGCCAAAAAATTCACTCTCAAACAATGATGGTGTTATCGCACCACAGTTTACAGCAATAAATGGAGAAGATGATCCACGATAAAAATGGATAGCTTTTGCAAAGACTTCCTTCCCAACCCCCGTTTCACCAAGTAATAAAATATTTGCACTCGTTTCAGACATTTTCTTTGATAACGAAATTGTTTCTTTCATCAATTGACTGGAACCTTTAATTTGTTGAAAAGAATCGTGTGACAATTGCAGTCTTGAAACCTCCTTCTGCAATTGTAGGATTTTGGAGGAAGCATTCATAAGTTCTTGATTCATTATCACTTGGCTCGTAATGTCGGTTTCAGCCGCAACTGCACCAACAATTCGATCATTTATGAAGATTGGGCTGCTATTAATCATGACAAAGAGATCCTCACGTGGTTTATGCTGCTTATGACGAAAGGATTGACCTGTATCCATTGTAACTTTATTCAATAACATATCTTTCGGAAAAAATTCCTCCATTTTATTCCCTATAATTTCTTCTTTAGGAATTGAAAAAATCCTTTCAGCACCATGAGTCCAAACAACTGTTTTTCCAGCTTCATCTACAATCGAGACCGAACCATCCATTGTATCAATCATCGTTCGAAAATAGGCCTCTAAATATTGATAAGATTCAAAAACTTTGGAAACTAAAACAGCAGAATTGATATAGCCCTTAATTTTTTCCTCTCCATCTATAATGACTACAACATCTGATGTTTGCAATTCTTGAATCACATCTTGAATAACAGCTTTTTCATTGAATACGCTGGCTTTTTTCCAATCAAATTCTTTTATATTCCTACTCTTAAAATGAAGATACTCATTGATCGTTAACATCCAGACTTCATTATGATGCTGTTTAAATATATACGCTGCTTCTTTATTGAACTCCATATCAGAGTACAAAGAAAAATTTCTTTGCAACAAATCTTCTATTCTAGGAAGAAGATGCTTCATAAAAATGCCACCACCTATTTGTATCTTTTTTCATATTACTCTATCATTACGATGAGTTTATGTCATGATTATGATCTGTGAGTTCTAACGCTCCATATTGCTACAGTTAAGCAACTTTCAACTGAAAGATGTTTTGTGTTTTACTTTAAAGGAGTTCTGGAATTTTTAGTTTTTTGTAAGCTAATGGTGTCAAGTTCATTGACTTTCGGAATTTATCAATAAAGTAACTTGTGCTGTTAAATCCAACTTGAAAGGCAACTTCAGTTACATTCGATTCTGGTTGTTGTAGTAATATTAAACTTTTTTGTATTCGATAATCGGTTACATAGTTTAAAGGAGTTGTTTTTAAAATACGATTGAAATATCGACAACACTCAGATCGGCTTAATTGACCCGCTCTTGCAATGTCGTCTAATAGTATTTTCTCAGAAAAATGTAGGTGTATCCAATTTAACATTTGCTTCATTCGGTTACTCTTTACCACTACCGACTGCTCATACTCTAATTCAATCCCATTCATAATTAAATTCTTCCAAATTAATGTGAGATGTAAGCTGACATCGATTTCATAGAATGGTGAATTTTGTTTGATCATCTCATTGATTTTCAAAATATAGCATAAAATGCTATTGGCCCATAGCTCCTTTGGATCTAGGAATAAAAATGGGATATTAGTCGCCTGATAATAAGGCTTTACAAAGGTTGTATAAAGTTCTTGAGACAAAACGAAACTTGGAGAAACATTTAAGCAAATATAGGTACAATCTGAATCGTTCCGATCTTTTGCCATATGCAGGCAACCACTATTTATAAAAAGCCCTTCCCCTTCTTGAACAAAAATATTTTCTTCATTTATTTGAAAAATTGCTTCTCCTTTAACAACGTGAACAAACTGAAATTCATCATGCCAATGAAGTGGTATATAACTATTAATGTTTTGCTTAATCGTTGTTTCATAACATGCAAATGGCAAAACAACAGTATGATGTTTAGTTAATTCTTTCAAACTTTTATCAACCATAAAGTTTTTAATTTGCATTTCCCGATATCCACCTCAATATCCTTACATTTTTCCATTCGATTTGAGTATTATTTTAGCATTTTTCCACTTATCATTTAGCTTATTATAACACTATTTTTATATTTGAAGGTGGAGACTAAAATCATGAATAGACGTAAGGGAATAGTTCTTGTTATCATAGGAGCAGTATTTTGGGGGATTGGTGGTACAGTCGCAAAAAAACTTTTTCAACAGTATCAAATCGATGTAGATTGGCTAGTAACTACCCGTTTGCTTATAGCTGGGTTATTACTCCTAGCCATTCAATATTTTAAAAAAGACCGTTCTCAGATCCTTGGGGTTTGGAAAAATGGAAAGATCGCAATTCAACTAATTATCTTCGGGGTATTAGGGATGCTAGCCGTTCAATACACATATATGGCTTCTATTAAACATGGAAACGCTGCTGTTGCAACACTATTACAGTATTTAGCACCTGTAATGATTATCCTTTATTTAATTGTACGCAAACAAACCACTCTAACAAGTAGAGATTTGTTAACTGTTTCTCTAGCATTAATTGGAAGTTTTCTCTTATTAACAAACGGCTCAATTTCGCAATTATCTGTGCCAGTACTTGCAATCGCTTGGGGTGTATTATCTGGAGTAGCTTTAGCATTTTATACTTTATTTGCCATACCGTTGCTTAAGCAATACGACTCACTTGTCATTGTCGGATGGGCTATGATTATCGGTGGATTTTTATTGAGTTTTATCCATCCACCTTGGCAAATGGACTATAAAAACTTAACGCTTGAAGCAATTTTATATTTAGTCTTCATTATCATATTCGGTTCAATGATAGCATTTTGGTTCTATATCGAAAGTTTACAAAGCCTTCCACCTAAGGAATCAAGTCTGCTTGGAAGTATCGAACCTCTAGCTGCTGTCTTAACTACAATCTTTTGGTTAAAAGAACCTTTTGGTTTTTTCCAATGGCTTGGTACAGCTTGTATTATTGGAATGATATTATTATTGGCTTTGAATAAAGAGTCTTCCTCAAAAACTAGCCAACCTCCTGATAATAAAGAGCCGCTTAGAGTTAGTTGAATTGCTTTTTTGAACTGTGAAATAGGAGCTGATTAATCAATCAGCTCCTAAATTATGAATGATCGTATCGTAATGCGCTAATTGCATAAAGAGTAATATGAACTTCAATAACGCATGTGCTTGTTATGTATCAATATTTATTCATGAAATCTAATGGAAATAATACAGAGTATTATCACTTGACTGTCTTTGAACTTACACGTCTTTTTCACGGTCAACGATTTCTTGATTTATTGATATCGGTTTCCTAAATATTTTTTTCTGTACGTTTTACCTTGATCAGGAATATCCATGAAACCTTGTGCACCCCAAATTACATGCTCTGTTAATTTATCAATACTACCACTTAGCTCAACCTTTTCTTCCATTTCAATATCTTCATCATTAGGAATTTCCATATCCATCTTTGAATCATCCCTTCCATTTTACTGTTCAACCATAACCGAATTAGTACTCATTCTAAAATTATTTCGGCTTTATAGTTTTCTTCCACTGAACTTTCTTATACCATTGAACTACTCACCACTTAACGCCCTTACAGGTTGTTTGAAGTGGGAGATTCTTGGGAACCTTTCTTTTACTTAAGACTGAGCAGATCATTGAGATATGAAGCAGACAGCAAAAAAGCCTTTAGACTTATCACGCCTAACCGACATTCACCTCCCACCTATTACTGGTGTTATCACACCTTCACGTAATTCTGGAAGGAGTCTTCTGTCGGATAATGATAAAAATCTCCATAGTTGAGTTGGCTCATTGATTGACCCCAAAGAGAACATCAATGAAAATATATTATTCTCGTTAAGTATTTCTTTAGTAGTTTTGGGGATAATTTATAAGTCTAAAAAATTTTACTAGGAGGAAATATGATTGATTTACTACAATAGGTTTGGTACAAAAAGAGACTTAACAGTAAGTGAAGGCGATCGTGTAGAAATTATTAAAAGAAGTGACATTTATTGTATTAATGAGGAAGAACCTATTTATCATTCTGGAACGATAACGAAAATTGATTATGAAGATTTAAATAGAGCGCCAGAAAAAGAAGCTGTTGGTATTTGGGTAAAATTTGATAAGGATAACGTATTTAATGATGGCGAAGAAGATCTTGTTGCATTAGCTGAGATAGAGGAATTGTTTAAGAAAAAATATGACATTGTTGGTTATGCTATGGTAAATGAAGGTGTTACATTAAGCATTACAGGAGAAGGTTTAGGAAAAATCATTAACTTCGATTACCAAGATGGAAGTTTACTTCCTGTATCAATACAAGATGCTAATGGAGTAGAAAAAGGAACTATTACTCAAGCTGATGAAGAATTAATTCAAGAACTCAAGCGTTATGGTACACCACAAAAATACTTTCATTATGTGCTTTCTCAATCTAAATAAGTTCTCCATACTGGCAACATTAAAAATCTTCAATTGTAGTTACTAATGGCAAATTTACAAAAAAACTATACGATTTATACAATCAATTAATATCATTTGCAAGGTATTACATAAAGGTTTCAAAAATCAAACAAGGCTCTTTCTTAATTAGCCTTGTTTTCTTACATATAATCTCGTTGAACTACTCATGCGTTAGTTACATTAATTATCAAATAATGGCATTATATCAATACCACCCAAAACCAAGTATGCCATTATCTAAATTACTTTCATTCCATTCTAAAATTCCTTCTCCTTCGACGATCCCTTGTTCTTCCATCTCTTTTTTATAGAACTTTATAATATCATTACGTTTTAAGTCATCCTCAGGTAATTCAACTAATAAGGAGTCAGCATAGGGTCCTCCTTCATCTTCAATACGGTCTTTTTCATCACTAATACCTACTACACACACTTTTCCTGCACCTAGTTCATAAAGTTTCTCGACAAAATTAATAGCGTTAATTGTTTCACCGAATCGATTAGTCGCAAATGCTGATGGATTATTATTACTCTTAAGCCACTCTAGTGCTTCAATTTTTTTCAATCAAATCATTCCACCTTATTGTAATTTTACGTTTATGTTAGGATTTTGATATAAAAGAAAAATCTCCTGCAAAATAGACCCTTTTTTAATGTGTTTTTAAAGTTCTACAATACAATGTTTCTTATTGAACTAATCTGCAAGTAAGTCCCACAAATTATCAACAATGTACATAAACAAACATAAAAAAAGGAAGTGAATTTAATTCACTTCCCTTTTACATCATAACCAGATTAATGTTAAGAATGTTAAAAGTGTAATTACAGCAACTGTAAGTCCTGAATATAGGAAGAATGCTTGTGTGCTGTGACCTTTATTTTTCATGTGCATGAAGTAATAAAGTTGGAACACTAATTGTACTACAGCAAGTAATAAAATAAATGGTACTGTAAAGTATGGGTCCATTTTATCTCTGTATAATACTGCTGCGAATGATGCAAGTGTTAAAACGATCATTAATGCAAATGAAATTAATTGCTGTTTCATTTCTTCTGCATGTTTACGTCTGTGATACTTTATTTCAACTTGATTTCTTTGATGAGAGTTTGTATTTGTACCCATTTTCTTATCCCACCATTCCCATTAAGTATACTACTGTAAAGATGAAAATCCATACTACGTCAATGAAGTGCCAGTATAAACTTGCAATATAAAACTTCGGAGCGTTGTATAAATTTAAACCTCTTCCACCATTTCGAAGCATTAAAGTAGTGATCCAAAGTAAACCAACAAATACGTGGGCACCATGAGTACCTACTAATGTATAGAATGAAGAACCAAATGCACTACTCTTAATTGTAAAATGATATTCGTGCATATAGTGTCTAAATTCGTAAATTTCTAATAATAAAAATCCTAGACCTAATAAAACTGTAATTCCTAACCATAGCATCATCTTTTTGTGTTCAAAGTTTTTCATGTGGTACATAGCGTAAACACTTGTAAGAGATGATGTTAAAAGTAACATTGTAGCAATGAATACTAATTTTGGTTCGAACATTTCTGCAGCACTTGCTCCACCAGCAGTAGAGTTTCTTAAAGCTAAGAAAGTACCAAATAATGATGCGAATAATACAGTTTCTCCACCAAGAAATAGCCAGAATGCTAAGAACTTATTTTTACCTTCTTCTGTAGCTTTTTCAGGGTTATGAGGAAACGTTTCAGCTGTAAATTTTTGATTCATTTCCATTATGCCTCAACCCCCTCATCAGCTATGTCTTCTTTATGGATATGGAATCCATGATCATCAATCCAAGAACGTAAGAACATTGAACCGAATGTAATAACTAAGCCAAGAATTAAAACACCAACTGCAGTGTGATTCTTAAGTTGGTCATTATACAATGCCCCAAATGCTGCAATAAATAAGCCAACTGACATAACAAACGGTAAAATAGATGAGTTTGGCATATGAATATCACCTAGTGGTTCAGCAGGTGTCATTTTGCCGTCTCCTTCTATTTTTTCTACCCATAGAGCGTCTAATCCACGTACATATGGAATTTGAGCAAAGTTATATTCTGGTGCAGGAGAAGGAATTGACCACTCAAGTGTACGACCTACACCCCATGCATCTCCAGCAGCTTTCTTACCTTTAATTGCTGTATAAACTACGTTGATTAACATAACGATTGTAGCTAGACCCATGAACATTGCTCCGATTGAGCTGATCATGTTTCCTGTATCTAAGCCTTGTCCAGGTAAATATGTAAAGTAACGACGAGGCATACCCATTAAACCTAAGAAATGTTGGATAAAGAATGTTAAATGGAAACCAATAAAGAATAAAAAGAATGTAATTTTACCTAATGTTTCATTTAAGATTTTACCAAACATTTTTGGCCACCAGTAATGTGCACCGGCAAATAGACCAAATACTACCCCACCTACGATTACGTAGTGGAAGTGAGCTACTACGAAATAACTATCATGGAATTGATAGTCAGCAGGAGCTGCAGCGTTCATAATACCAGTTACCCCACCTAGAACGAATGATGGAATAAAAGCAACTGACCAAAGCATTGGTGTTGTAAAACGAATTTGTCCGCCCCACATTGTTAATAACCAGTTAAAGATTTTAACCCCTGTAGGAACTGCAATTGCCATTGTTGCAACAGCGAAAATTGCATTTGCTACTGCACCAAGACCGTCTGTAAACATATGGTGAGCCCATACCATGAATCCTAAGAAACCAATCAAAACTGTTGCGAATACCATTGAAGAGTAACCGAATAAACGTTTCTTTGAAAATGCTGGAATGATATCTGAGAAGATACCAAATGCCGGTAATATAAGAATGTAAACCTCTGGATGTCCGAAAATCCAGAATAAATGTTCAAAGATCATTGAGTTTCCACCTAAAGATGCATCAAAGAATGCAGTTCCAAATAGGCGGTCAAACATTAATAACGCTAACCCGATTGTTAATGCCGGGAACGCAAATAAAATAAGTGCTGATGTTACAAAAACTGTCCAAGTAAATAGTGGCATACGCATGTATGTTAACCCTGGAGCACGCATGTTAATAATCGTTGCTAAGAAGTTAATACCACCTGCTAATGTACCAATACCTGAAATTTGTAGACCTAATAAGTAGAAGTCTACACCATGTGATTTACTGTGTAGAGCTAGTGTCGCATATGAAGTCCAACCTGCGTCAGGCGCTCCACCTAAGAACCAACTTAGGTTTAAGAAAACTCCACCAACGAAGAATAACCAGAAACCTAAAGAATTTAAAAACGGGAAAGCTACGTCACGAGCACCAATTTGTAAAGGTACTACCGCGTTAAAAAATGCAAAGATCATCGGCATCGCCGCTAAGAAAATCATTGTTGTACCATGCATTGTTAATACTTGGTTATAAGCATCACCAACTAAAAATGTGTTGTCTGGCTTAATTAATTGTATACGAATAAATAACGCTTCCATCCCACCAACTAAGAAAAAGAATCCGCCTGCAATTAAATACAGGATTGCAATTTTCTTATGGTCGACTGTCGTTAAGTAGTCCCACAATAGTGGTTTCTTTTTCGCTACAGAACTCACAGTATTACCCCCTTTGCTTCATATCCATTAATTTATTTTGCAATTTTTAAGCTAGTTAAGTATGCAGTTAATGCATCAATCTGATCAGCTGATAAGTCACCATATTTACCTGTCATAAGGTTTCCTGGCTTCATAGCTTCCGGATTTGTTAACCATTTTTTGATGTTTGCTTCATTATTTTTAGCAATACCAGCAACCATATCACGATCACCGAAGTTAGCTAAGTTTGGAGCAAGTCGTGCAGCAGGTGGTCTTGTATCATTTGCATCTGCAGCATGACAACCAATACAGCTTTGTTTGAAGATTTTTTCACCTTCTTGTGCATCTGCTGTTACAGCTTGACCTTTCTGATTCTTCATATCAGCTAACCACTTATCGTAATCGGCTTGACTTACAACTTTAACTTTAAATTGCATTAATGAATGTGAAGGACCACAAAACTCTGCACAGAATCCATTATATGTACCTTCTTTATCCGCTGAAAGCCACATTTTGTTTTCGCCTTCAACGTTTGTATCAAGCTTACCTGCTAATGATGGTACCCAGAATGAGTGTTTGATATCTTGACCTTTAAGGTTTAAGATAACTTTTTTACCAACTGGGATATACATGTCTTGAGAAGTAATGAATTTTTGTTTTGGATACTCAAATTCCCACCAGAAAAGATGAGCATTTACATTAATAACAATTGCATCTTTTTTCTTCTCATCTTTTGCTATTTGCTTCTCATCTGAAAGCTTAAACGTTTGTGATACTGTTGGTACTGCTAAAATAATAAGTAAAATAACAGGAATAATTGTCCAAAGAAGCTCTAAGAAATGATTACCTTCTACTTGCTTTGGAATAATATTCTCTTGACCTTTACGGTGACGATATTTCACGATTACGTAAAGGAAAAGAACTGTTACTACAGCAACAACGAATACCATGATCAACGTACTTAGCTTCATAAGATCGTATTGCATTTTTGCTACTTCACCTTGAGGATTCAGTGTAGATTGATTTGCATGTCCACATGCACTCAAAATAACTGCTATCAAGGAAATTAGCGAGACTAATCGCCAATGTTTCATAAGTATACTTCCCCCTCTTTCAATTTAAAGTGTTTCATTCTTATTTAAAAATAAGATTAAACAAACAATAAAAAAATCCCCCGTAATACCCCTAATTAAAACGAAATTGTAAACACAATCATTGACATAAATAGAAGAGTTAAATAGTTTATGGAGTATATAAACATCAGTTTAGAGAACTTTTGATCATCCTTTTGTTTATAACAATATAATCCTAAAATAACCCATCCAATATTCAATATTGTTGCAAAAATAATAAATGGTAAACCTAGAGCTTGCATGTAAAATGGCAGTGGTAATAAACATAATACCCAAATCATCACTTGACGTTTCGTCATTTCAAATCCGTAAACGACTGGTAGCATTGGAATTCCCGCTCTTTTGTATTCTTCAGAACGTCTCATCGCAAGTGCTAAGAAATGAGGTGGTTGCCATATAAACATGATTAAAAACAGCATCCAAGCAATTGGATGCAAATTCGCATCGATTGCTGCCCATCCAATTAATGGGGGTGCTGCACCAGATATACTACCTACTACTGTGTTTAACGTGTAATTACGTTTCGTCCAAAGAGTGTATAGTACGATATATGTAAATGCACCAATAAATGCATATACAACAGCCATTAAGGTTGTGAAAGCCATAAAAGTAAAGCCCACAATTAATAAAAGAATACCAATCGAAATTGTAACGCTTGGTTTAATATTACCGGTTACAGTCGGTCTGTTTTTCGTTCTCTCCATATATGGATCAATATCACGATCAATATAGTTATTGATTACACATGATCCCGCAATAATAAGTGATGAACCAATTACAGTAATAATTGCTTTTGGTAAATAATCTAATATATCTAATCCATTTATTTGGATTGCTAACCAGATACCTGTAAAAGTTGTCAGTATATTAGAGTTTACGATCCCTATTTTCATTAAAGAAAGTAAATCTTTCTTTAGTGAACTAGAAGGATGATTAGTTTCTTCGTTATTAGAAACATTATTAGCTAATTGTTCCAAGTCAATCCTCCTCTTTTTTTGCAAAACTTCATTTTTCATACCCATTTTTTAATGGTTCATAATGAGTTTTTAATTTAGACATACTTCTATTAAACTAAATTCAATGAAATTTTTGTGATAAATATATGAACAAATTGTGTACGTTTCAAAAAAATTTTAACGTAAACAGCCTATCTTTTCAATACTAAATACTATTTAATTATAAAATTAATTATTTCTATATTTCAAAAATGAATACATTCAAAGTTAAGAAAAAACAAATATTATGTCTAAATATGAAGGTTACCTTTGAATTTTATGTCGTAATCTTATATGATATAGAAGTATTATTTACAGAATAATTTTTTTAATAATTAAATTTTAAAATTATTATTATTTTATAAAAGTGGGTGGATATACTTGCTACGTGTTTTAAAAGGGGTATCGTTAATTACCTCATTCATTCTTTTAATTGTTTTATTGGGTGGTGCACTCGTAACAAAGACTAATTCTGGACTCGGTTGCGGAAGATCATGGCCTCTTTGTAAAGGTCAAATCATTCCTGATCATCTGACTATTCAAACTGTCATTGAATTATCTCATCGTGCAGCATCAGGCCTTGCTGGGATATTTGTTTTATTATTAGCAGTCCTTGCTTGGATTGTCATTCCTCATAAAAGAGAAACAAAGTTTTTAGCAATCATTTCTTGTATTTTTCTAGTTGCTCAAGCATTAATTGGGGCAGCCGCGGTTGTTTGGGGTCAAGTCCCAGCTGTAAAAGCAATTCATTTTGGTATTTCTCTAATTTGTTTTGCTGCTGTAGTCATGTTAACATTATTAATTTTCGAGCGTGATCGCAATTATCAAAAAAATTCTTTTTATGTCGGAAAAAGAATGAAATTTCATACTTACGGTTTATGGATTTATTCATACTTAGTAGTTTATACTGGCGCTCTTGTCCGTCACGAAAATGCTAGCTTAGCTTGTCCTAGCTGGCCATTATGTAGTAAAGCAAACAACGGTATTCCCACACAAGTTCATGAATGGATTCAAATGGGGCATCGATTCGCTGCATTTCTTTTATTCGTCTGGGTAATTATTGCTTTTGTACATGCTTATAAATACTATCGTAATGAGCGTGGCATTTATTTTGGATGGTTTGTATCTTTAATTCTTGTTACTCTTCAAGTAATTTGTGGAGCGGTTATAGTCTTTACAAACCTAAATATTTATGTTGCATTAACACATGCCATTTTAATTTCATGCTTGTTTGCAATATTTAGTTTCCAAAGTTTAGTTTGTACAAGAAGTAAAAGCTCAAATTCTGAGTTACTTCAAAATAAAAATATCTCATAAAAAAGGTATTTCTTCCACTTAATTGTAGAAGAAATACCTTTTTTTACATTTAAAATTAAAGCGAAGAAGAGATGTCCTTTTACTGCAACTTCTCTAACTTCGCTATACAATTGTACTTCTTATCTTTGATCTAGTTCTATTAGTAAATCACCTGTAGAAATACTCTCTCCTGATGTAATTAGAATGTCTCTTATGACACCAGTAAATGGAGATTGGACAGTAGTTTCCATTTTCATTGCTTCTGTAATTGCTAAAGTTTGACCTTTTTCAACTACATCTCCCTTTTTAACTAGTACATTTAAAACAGTACCTGGCATTGTTGCGTTAATATGGTTTGGATTACTAGTGTCCCCTTTTCTTTTTTGAACGACAGTAGATTTAATTGAGTAATCTTTAACCACTATTTCTCGAGGCTGACCATTTAATTCAAAGTATATTACTCTTGTTCCATCAGGTTGAGCTTGACCAATCGAAACAAGTTTAACGATCAGTGTTTTACCACGTTCAATATCTACTTTAATTTCTTCATCCAGTCTCATTCCATGGAAGAAAGAAGGTGTATCAAGTACAGATAAGTCTCCATAGCTTTCTACATTTTTTTGATAGTCCATAAATACTTTAGGATATAGGCAATAAGCTAATATATCAAAATTAGTAACCTGGCGATTTAACGTCTTGAATAAATATTCCTCAACATCTTTAAAATCGATTGGTTTTAAAGACTCACCAGCTCTTTCAGTTAATGGCTGTCTGCCTTTTAAGATGATACGTTGTAAACTCTTTGGAAATCCTCCATGAGGTTGTCCTAATTTCCCTTCAAAAAATTCGATTACTGAATCAGGAAAATCGATATGTTCTCCTTTTTCATATACAGAATCTTCGTCTAAATTATTTTGAACCATAAACAAAGCCATATCTCCAACAACTTTTGAAGAAGGTGTTACTTTAACGACATCTCCAAATAGTTGATTTACCCTACCATACATATCCTTAACTTCTTCAAATCGGTCTCCTAAACCAACACCTTTAGCTTGTTGTTTTAAGTTAGAATACTGACCACCTGGCATTTCATGTTGATAAACCTCTGTATGTGGTGAAACCATACCACTTTCAAAACTACTATAATACTTACGAACGCCTTCCCAGTATGTTGATAACTGTTCTAAGCCGTTAATATTTAAGTTTGTCTCGTTATTTGAACCTTTTAGAGCATAATATAAACTATTTGCACTTGGTTGAGAAGTTAAGCCAGACATACTTCCAATTGCGATGTCTACAACGTCTACGCCAGCTTCTATTGCTTTTACATATGTGTATAAACCATTTCCACTCGTATCATGAGTATGTAAGTGGATTGGTAGATCTACAGTATCCTTCAATTCACTAATTAACGTATAAGCAGCCTGAGGCTTTAATAGACCTGCCATGTCTTTAATAGCTAAAATATGTGCACCAGCCGATTCTAAATCCTTTGCAAGCTCTTTATAATACGCTAGATTATATTTTGTTCTAGTTGGGTCTAATATATCTCCTGTGTAACAGATCGATGCCTCAGCAAGCTTTCCACTCTCTCTTACAGCATCTATTGCAACTTCCATCCCTTTAATCCAATTTAGACTATCAAATATTCTAAATACATCGATTCCTGCTTGAGCCGATGCTTCAATAAACTTTTTAACAAGATTATCAGGGTAATTTTTATATCCAACTGCATTTGATCCACGTAAAAGCATTTGGAATAATACATTTGGAACTTGTTCTCTTAAATTTAATAATCTTTCCCATGGATCTTCATTTAAGAAACGGTACGCTACATCGAAAGTTGCTCCGCCCCACATTTCCATAGAGAATAAGTTAGGTAATAATTTTGATGTTTGTTCTGCTACTGTAATTAGGTCTTTTGAACGAATTCTCGTTGCTAGCAGTGATTGGTGAGCATCCCTAAATGTAGTATCTGTAAATAAAACATTCGGTTGATTTTTTAACCACTTCGAAAATTCATCCGCACCTAATTTATCTAGTAATTGTTTAGTTCCACTTTCAGCATTTTTTATATGATTTACATTTGGAATGATAATATCATCATAAGCTGGTTTTTCTTTAACCGATATACCTGGAAATCCATTCACTGTTACATTTCCGATATAATTTAATAATTTTGTTCCGCGGTCTCTTCTTTTTGCAAAAACAAATAATTCCGGAGATGAATCGACAAATGAAGTATTGTACTCACCAGATAAGAAATCTGGGTGTGTCGTAACATTTTCTAAAAATGGAATATTTGTTTTAATTCCACGGATACGGAATTCTTTTAAATTTCGATTTAACTTCGCAATTGCGCCTTCGAATGTCAATGCATGAGTTGTAACTTTTACTAATAATGAATCATAGTAAGGTGTAATAACAGCACCTTGGAAGCTGTTACCAGTGTCTAATCTTACACCAAAACCTCCACCTGAACGATATGCCATAATTTTTCCTGTATCAGGCATAAAATTATTTAGTGGGTCCTCCGTTGTAACACGTGCTTGAATCGCAAAACCAATTCTTGGAATCTCATCTTGTAATGGTATTCCTACTTTATCACTATGTAAACTATTACCTTGTGCAATTAAGATCTGTGTTTGAACAATATCAATTCCTGTAATCATTTCAGTAATTGTATGTTCAACCTGTACGCGTGGATTAACCTCAATAAAATAAAAATCATTACCAGAAACTAAAAATTCAACTGTACCAGCGTTAACATATTCTACTTCTTTCATCAATTGAACAGCCGCGTCGCAAATTCTATTTCTTAGATCTTCACTAATCGAAGTACATGGTGCAACTTCAACTAATTTTTGATGTCTTCTTTGAATTGAACAATCGCGTTCAAACAAATGAATGATATTCCCTTGGTTATCCCCTAATATTTGAACTTCAATATGCTTTGGATTTTCAATAAACTTCTCAACATAAACTTCATCATTACCAAAAGCAGCTTTTGCTTCAGACTTAGCACGCTCGTATGCATCTTTTACTCCTGCATTCGTACGGACAATCCTCATTCCACGACCGCCACCACCTAGAGCAGCTTTAATAATAATCGGGAATCCATAAGTTTCACCAAATTCCTTTACATCATCCAATGAGTTTACTGGACCATTACTCCCAGGAATGATTGGCAAATTAGCTTGAAGAGCTTGCTTCTTTGCTTTAATTTTATCTCCAAAAATATCTAAGTGTCTTGAATATGGTCCGATAAAAACAATTCCCTCTTCTTCACATCTTTGAGCAAATTTAATATTTTCTGATAAGAATCCATATCCTGGATGGATTGCATCTACATCGTTTTTCTTTGCAATTTCAATAATACCTTCAATATCTAGATAAGCATCAATTGGCTTTTTACCTTTTCCAACTATATATGCTTCGTCAGCTTTATAACGGTGATATGACCCTTCATCTTCTTTAGAATAAATACCAACTGTTCTAATTCCTAACTCAGTGCAAGCTCGAAATACTCGAATTGCAATTTCACCTCGGTTAGCAACAAGAACTTTTTTAATCTGTTTCGTGTAAGTCATTTGTAAGCCTCCTGTATTTATGAAAGATAATTATCAATAAATTAAGAATAAACTTTTTTCAAAATGCATTTTTGAAGATTTTATAAAGTTTCTTTATGAATCTTATTTCGTATTGAAATATTCATTAAAATACCAACCATCGAAAGCATAACGATTAATGAAGTTCCTCCATAACTAACAAAAGGTAACGGAACACCCGTAAGTGGAATTAACGAAGTGACTCCTCCAATATTTATAAATGATTGAATGACGATGATTGCACTAATCCCTGTAGCTAATAATGAATCAAAAGAATCCTTTGATTGATGAGCTATTAACAATCCACGCCAAACAATTATGAATATACATAAAATAACTACAATTACTCCTATTAAACCTGTTTCTTCACCGATTATTGCTAGAATAAAGTCGGTATGAGGTTCAGGTAAATAACCTAATTTTTGAATACTTTTACCTAATCCAACTCCAGTAAGTCCACCATTGGCAAATGCGATTAGTGAATTTACGATTTGAAATCCGATTCCTTGTGCATAGTCAAAAGGATTTCGGAAAGCTAAAAATCGATTAACTTGTACATCTGTTAAACCGATCCCTAAACTGATACAAATACTAATTAATGGATATAGTAATCCAATGCCACCAACGAATAAGAGAATTAATCTCTTTACAATAAAACCACTACAAAACGAAACGACAGCACAAGTACCGATTATTAATAAAGCTGTACCTGTATCCGGTTGTAATCTCAATAGAATGATATAAATAGCTACTATGCTCCATGGAGCAAATAGCATTTTCCAGTTCTTTGTAATTCGCTTTTGTCTTTTGGAGTACCATCCTGCTAATAGAACGATTGACCCTAATTTGATTAACTCAGCTGGTTGAATTCCAAATACCCAGCTTTTTGCATTATTTCTAACTTCACCAAAGAGTAGAACTGCAATAAGTAATCCTATACTTACCCCTATATTTAATATCATAGCAATTCTTTTTCTAAAGAAAGTTGCAGGTAGAAACATTAAAAAAACAAATGCAAACATTCCTACTTCAAATGCAATTAATTGCTTATGAAAGAAATAGTCACTTGGCCAATGTTCACTTTGATAACGAATGGATGGTAATGGTGAGCTTGCACTATACACCATAATTAATCCAAATAAACACAACACTAATAATGGAACAAAAATCATATAATCAATATTTTTCAAATATTTTTTTAACATTACTTAATCATCCCTGCTTTGATTAATTATACTTTATGTATTCAACTATTTTGCTAAATTCCCTTTTTAAATAAAAACATTGTAACATAGATTAATAGATTTATTACTTATAACAATTAAAAAAATTCACAAAAAAAAGCTCAAACATTTATTGTTTGAACTTTTGTTGCAAATAATTATTTATTCTTTTGATCTGTAAACGCTTCATGTAGAGCAGAAAGTTGACGCTCAAGTTCAGAAAGAAGTTCTCTTCCTTGTTCTGCTTCAATTAAACCTAAACGAGAAGCAAAATCAATCTCCCTTGATAATCCAAACATTTGAGTATCTAAAACCTCTTCATATAGAGGGCATTGTGGCATCGTTAAATGATCAAGTTGCACATTTATTAATTTTAATATTTTTTCAGCATCTTTTTTTAATAATTCAAATGCTTTGTCTTTGTAATCTGTTACAGCATCAGACCTCAATTTTCTCCCTCCGCTTCCGTACAAGCTATCTATTTAATATTATAGTTCTTTTTAGGAAAAATCAACTTAAATCAAAAGTTTTACAAATATGTATTTTAGAAAATTATATTTTTGCAACAGTTTATTTATTAGAGTTTTCTTATGTTAGGATGTAATTTTAAATAAAAATCTAATTTCTACAATAAAAGAACGCTCTAGATAATCACTATAAAAAAGTTGAAAACATAAAAAAATCAAATGAAAATAAGTGCCAATATTGTTCAATTGTTTGTCTTTTTACTTAAAATAGTCGTACACTATAGTTAGACTTAGTACATAGAAGGGGTTTTGGTATGAGTGATGTTTTTCAATTAACAGGTAATGTGGAGTTTCCGTTAACGATTGATCCAAGTGTTTGGATTTTTGATGAAAGAAAGGTTAAGTTAGATAGTTTGTTAGCTGGTGATTTGAAAAAGGTTGATGAGCTTGAGCAATATACGAAAAGTGTTTCAAAGCATTGGGATCGTGAAATTGTTGAAGGTGCAAAGGTTGATAATAGCCCTTTATACGCTACTCAAAAAAAAGAATGGCTTAAGGAATCGTATGCAATGCCATTTTCATATTTTATAGATAATAGTAATCCGAAAAATCGTGATTCAGAAGTTACAATCGAAACAGAAGATGAATTAATAAAATTACCTTTTGAAACTGTATATGAAAGTTATTTAGCATTTTCATACAATGGCAAGAGAATCCTTGAAGATGGGCCAGTACATTTATATTTTGCTGATGGCACAAATAAAGAAACACCAATTACATCAATCAAGAAGATTATTTTATAGTTTAAAACAAAAGCAACATCTTACTGATCGATTTTGGTAAGATGTTGCTTTTGTAAGCATTTAATTATTACAATATATCCGCTGCAAGTTGGGCAATTGATGAACGTTCGCCTTTTATTAGTTTTACATGTCCACTTATTTTTTGATCTTTAAATTTTTCAACTACATATGTTAATCCATTGTTGTATTCATCTAAATATGGATGATCAATTTGTTCTGGATCCCCCATTAATACAATTTTACTCTTATCACCAACACGAGTTAAAATTGTTTTTACTTCATGCCTAGTTAGATTCTGTGCTTCATCTATAATAATAAATTGCTCTGGGATACTTCTACCTCTTATATAAGTTAAAGCTTCTACTTCAATTGAGCCCATTCCGGCTAATATCGCATCGAGTTCACCTGGTTTTTTCGTATTGAATAAGTATTCTAGGTTATCATAAATCGGTTGCATCCATGGACGAAGTTTTTCATCCTTTTCACCTGGTAAATAACCAAGATCTTTTCCAACTGGAACAATCGGTCTAGCAACTAATAACTTTTTATAGCTTTGCAGGTCCTCACTTTGCATTAAACCTGCTGCTAAAGCTAATAAAGTTTTTCCAGTTCCTGCTTTTCCAATCAATGTAACTAATGGTATATCGTCTCGAAGTAGTAATTCTAAGGCCATGGACTGTTGTGCATTTCTTGGTCTTATGCCCCAAATATGTTCATTCGAGAAAACAAATTTCTTAATTTTTGTACCTGTTTTATCTACAACTCCAAGAGCTGAACTCTTACCACCGAGAGCATCCTTTAATACGATGAATTGATTAGGATAAAATGGATGGTTCGCTATATCTGAAACAGGAAGTTCAGTTTTCTCGTAAAACTTGTTTAATAAATCTGTATTTATGTAATACTCTAGATAACCGGTATAAATATGATCAACTTCCACTACTCGATCACTTAAATAATCTTCAGCTAGTAAATTTAATGCATCCGCTTTTACACGAACTAATGTATCTTTACTAACTAAAATCACTGTTTTTCCACTTTCTTTTGCTTCTTCTTCAAGTGATAAGTTTTTTGCAACAGCTAAAATGCGATTATCGTTCGTTTTTTCAACAAAGATCTCTTGCAATTGTTGAAATGAGCGATGATTTAATTCAATTCTAAACGAACCACCGTTTTCAAGAGGAATACTTTCATGTAATTTCCCTAGTTCTCGAAAGCTATCAATTAGTTTGGATACATACCTAGCATTACGACCAACTTCATCCATATATCTCTTCTTTGAGTCTACTTCCTCTAATACAACAGCTGGTACAACTACTTCATTATCTTCAAATGAAAAGATTGCTAGTGGGTCTTGCAGTAGTACATTGGTGTCGAGAACGTATATTTTACTCAATCCTTAACCTCCTGACTAAAAATAACTCAGATTAGAATAATTAGTTTTAATTCTAAATTGATTGGTCTTACATTTGGTTACTAGTCGAAGAATGGACGAACCGTTAATATATTATATGAAATTCTCTCTACTTTAGAATATTTTTTAATGTTTAAAGCTCAGTTGGATCTAAGACCACTTAAAACTGCAACATCTAATTTTTTTGCAGCTCTCTCATCATAAGTTTTTGCATACTCTGGTTCGACTGTTATTTTTGACCCATAAAACAATATATTTTTTACTTCATTAACTTTCACTTCTATACACGCTAATTTTAATGGAATCCCAGGCATTTGCTTCGTTAAAATTTTTGCATTTCCTGAGATACTATAAACTGTTTCATTTGAGAATAAGCTTAATGATACCCCTTCAACCTCTTCGATATTCGATATAATTGCTGATCTTTGATCGACTGCAAAACGAATCGTCTTATCGTCTAAGGCAGCAAGCCAAGAAATTGCATTCGTAACTGGTGCATTCTTTTCGGAGTTAAAAGTACTTAAAAAAACAATCTTTTCTTTATTACAATCTTCTAATAAGCTTGGTGATAATGTTTTCTCAATACTGTTTGCCATCACTATTTCATCTCCTTCAAATAAAGAGTATACTAATATAATTCAAAGTTTATTGAAAACTTCCTGCTAAAACCACTGTTTTCTAAAAATATATTCTAAAACCTGTTATAATTATGTTAACTTAAGCTTCATATATAAGGAGAGAAATTTCACATGAGAGTTAAATGCATGATTTGTGATAAAAGCGAATCTATTAGCGATGAATCACCTATTGCAAAAAAATTAAGAAATCGTCCTATCCATACATATACATGCTCTGAATGTTACGCTCGAATTAAAATAAAAACAGAACAAAGAATTGCAACAGGAAATTTCCGTTTCTTAAAACCGGTAAAGGACAATGACGAGTGGTAAATTATTAAAAAAGAAGCCTATTGGGCTTCTTTTTTTCATAGTGTTGAAATATAAAATGTTCAATAAGTAAAAAGGAAATTAAATGTATATTTATGCTGAAATTATTTTTTGGGATGATCTATTAATGGTTATATATGTTAATATATTTGAGCAATGTTATGATTCCAATTACACTAGTAATGTTTTTTTCAGAAGTTAAAAATACTTTGAGTAAACTTTTTACAAAAACAAATTCCATTGATCAGTTAGTTTATTAATTAATGTTCGATTGTAATTGAACTAAAAACTGATTAATAAACAGCTGTTAGGTTACTCTTAGTAAAGGCTATTTGATAATGATTTATTGCAGACTTCTTTAGATGAATATGTTGATTGGAACGAAGGGGTNNGTAGTGGAAATCAACATCACTATACTCCTTTTACGAAAATTTGGTAAATTAATTGACAAGATTGTTTTTCAACAGCGTGAAAAAAAGCCAATTGGGCTTCTTTTTTTGGACTTAGATATTATTTTCATGTATAAATCCAATATAAGTTTAAACAAAAAAAACCTAGATTAATTTCTAGGTTTTTAATACTTCTCTGGATTAACTCTTACTTGATCTAAAAAGCAATCAATCATTTCAATAGGAAAGCGCGTAGTTCGCTCTTTTTCTGCTTGTGTAAATGTAATTAAATAGAAATCTTCCATTTTTTCTATTTTCACGTTAGATACTTGATGATCTTCTTTTAAAATCGAATCAAACATCTCATACGTCTCTTTAGCAGCTTCATCCGAAGGTCTACCTTCATATATAACTTTTATCGTTAACCAATTATATAAAGCGTCCTGAACAGATTTCATCTAGATACCAACTTTCTAAAAAGTGTTACATTATGTAGTAGCATTATTCTTTTTTGATTGATGTAAACGAATCTTATAAACACCTAATACGAAAACACTAGCAAGTAATGCTTCCACGATTGGTATCCTTAAAGCTAAGAAAGTAAGGAAACTACATCCAATCATAAGCAAAACATAAATGATTAAACTTTTAAGGATGCTCAATTTTTTTGCGAAACCTAAATGATATACTACAATACATAGTACAACAATTAAACCATATAATATCCACATGGAAAGATGAATATCATGAGTTATATTTATTAACTGTGTGATGACAAATTCAAAACCCTTTGGAGCTTTTTCCAAATCCATATCCCCCTATTTTATAATAAAACTAAAATACTTCTATTCGTTTTTAGACTGTCTGAAAATCAATATTTTGTACTTTGTTTACAAAAATGAAACCGACTATTTCTAGTCGGTTTTATTATATCATAATTATTTTAAAATTTAATTATTCTTGTTCAGCGAATTTTTTCTTTTTCGCTGCACGCTCACGCTCATTTTTATCAAGAAGCTTTTTACGTAAACGAATTGATGTTGGCGTAACTTCACAGTACTCATCATCATTTAAGTATTCTAAAGATTCTTCAAGCGTCATAATACGTGGTTTTTTCATTGTTGTTGTTTGGTCTTTATTCGCTGAACGGATGTTAGTAGCGTGTTTAACCTTAACAACGTTTACTGATAAATCATTATCACGGTTATGCTCACCAACAATCATACCATCATAAACATCTGTTCCTGGCTCAAGGAAAATTACACCACGGTCTTCTAGACCCATAATTCCGTATGTTGAAGCTTTACCAGTTTCCATTGATACTAATACACCTTGACGACGTCCACCAACTTGACCTTGAATAGCTGGTTGGTAGCTATCGAATGAGTGGTTAATGATTCCATAACCACGAGTTAAAGTTAAGAATTCTGTAGTATAACCAATTAATCCACGAGCTGGTACCATAAATGTTAAACGGACTTGACCGTTACCATTATTCACCATATCTCTCATTTCACCTTTACGAGCACCCATTGATTCCATGATTGAACCAGTATATTCTTCAGGAACGTCAATTTGTACATGCTCAACAGGCTCACATCTTACACCGTCAATCACACGAATGATAACTTCTGGTTTTGAAACTTGAAGCTCATATCCTTCACGACGCATGTTTTCAATAAGGATTGATAAGTGAAGCTCTCCACGTCCACTTACGATCCATACATCAGGAGAATCAGTATTTTCTACACGTAAACTTACGTCAGTTTGAAGTTCTTGTAATAATCTCTCTTCAATTTTACGAGAAGTTACAAATTTACCTTCACGACCTGCAAAAGGTGAATTATTAACTAAGAATGTCATTTGAAGAGTTGGCTCATCAATACGTAAGATTGGAAGTGCTTCTTGGTGTTCAGCAGGACATACTGTTTCACCTACGTTGATATCTTCCATACCAGAAACTGCTACTAAGTCACCAGCTTTTGCTTCTTGGATTTCAATACGTTTTAATCCAATGAATCCAAACATTTTTGTAATACGGAATTGTTTAACTGATCCATCAAGTTTCATTAAAGCAACTGATTGACCAACTTGCATTGTTCCACGGAAAATACGTCCGATACCGATACGTCCAACATAGTCATTGTAGTCTAATAATGTTACTTGGAATTGTAAAGGCTCTTCACTATTATCGATTGGAGATGGAATGTGCTCAATAATTGTATCGAATAAAGCATTCATATTCGGTTCTTGTTTAGAAGGATCAGATTCTAAGCTAGAAGTTCCGTTGATAGCTGATGCGAATACAACTGGGAATTCTAATTGATCTTCATCTGCACCTAATTCAATAAATAAATCGATTACTTCGTCAACAACTTCATCAGGACGTGCGAAGTCACGGTCGATTTTATTTACTACTACGATTGGTGTTAAATGTTGTTCTAAAGCTTTTTTCAATACGAAACGAGTTTGTGGCATACAACCTTCATATGCATCTACAACTAAAAGAACACCATCAACCATTTTCATGATACGTTCTACTTCTCCACCAAAATCGGCGTGTCCAGGAGTATCCATGATGTTAATACGTTTACCTTCATATTGGATTGCAGTGTTTTTAGCTAAGATTGTAATTCCACGTTCACGTTCTATATCATTAGAGTCCATTGCACGTTCATTAACGTTTTCGTTTGAACGGAATGTACCTGATTGTTTTAATAACTCATCAACTAACGTTGTTTTCCCATGGTCAACGTGCGCAATAATTGCTATATTGCGTAAATCTTCTCTTTTTTTCAAAATATATTCACTCCTAAAATGTCTACACATCTATTTTCATTATTAACTAAAACATTATAGCACATGCACACGGAAATATATCAAGAAAATGTTTAATCAAAAATATAATTTATTAATAAATATTTAGGAAAGATTTATTTTTTTCAAATTTACATCCGATTCGACAAAGAGTAAAATAGGAATTATGAACAGGAGGATTCACCATGTCTAGCATAAAATTTAGACTTTTCTGCGTTGCAACTTTATCCGTAATCTTCTTAATTCTAGTTGGTATAATGCTAGCAGAACTAAGTACTATTGGCGCTGTTATTTCACTAATTATTTCAATATCATTAGTTGGTTATGGTTTTTCATTACGTGCTAAATTAAAAAGAGAAGGCAAGTTATAAACCTCTTCTCTTTTTTAACACTGTCTGCACACTAAAAAAGAAGGCAAGTTATAAACCAAACTTACCTTCTTTTTATTATTTTTGTAGAAATTCGATATAATCAGTAAGTAATTCCTCATGAATCGAAGCGTTACTTATTAGCACTGAGCTTTTTTTAAGAATTGAAAGGCTTTCATTTTTAAGCGAAGTACAAATTCCGCCTAGCTCTTCTACAATAATTTTACCCGCGGCAAAGTCCCAAGGTGATAATCTCGGGGTGATATAGGCATCAATCCTTCCCATTGCCACATAGACCATTTCCATCGCTGCTGAACCATATGACCGACTTCCTCTAACTTTTCGAACAAGATTACTTAATTTTTCATGGTTTAAATAACGATTTTTAGTTAACCAAATAGCATTTACAGCTACAATAGCCTCTTCTAGTACTACATTTTTCAAAGGTGTTATTTCAAGATCATTTAAATAAGCTCCTTCACCTTTTTTAGCAAAATATAGTTCATTATGTATTACATCCATTATAAAACCCATTTTACCGATTCCATTTTCATAAATACCTAAAGAAATCATAAAATTACGTTTTTGGTGAACAAAATTCATCGTTCCATCGATTGGATCAAGAATCCATACAACCCCCGTTACTTGATCCAAATCATCGCCTTTACCTTCTTCACCAAGTAAGTAATGATTTGGAAATTTCTTTTTTATTTTTTCGTAAAAGAATTTTTCAATTTCTTCATCTTTATTTGTTACTAAGTCATTTTCGTTTGATTTAGTATTGATTGTTATGGAGTCGTATAATGAGCTTTTAATATTTTTAGCTGCCTCTTGAAGCAAAATCCTCGCGAATTGTTCAATTTCTTTCCAATCTACATTCATATTTAAACACTCCAAACTCTACGTGCTAAAACTATATTATTATGGTCCTGTTTATCAGTTTACCAATTTTAACCTAAAAAAACCTAATGAAATGATTTTTATTTAAGATGAAAGATGAGGAACTATTTTGGAGGGTGGGCATACGATAGACCATTGGGCATTTAGCGGAAGATTTAGCGCACAGAAAAACGAACCTATTTAAAGGTTCGGTAAATAAACTCGCTAAGCTTCTAGACGAATTAATTCTAATCTTAATAATTCTAATTTCTTCTTAGATTCAATCATTGCTTCATTATCATTGACTGTCATAGCATCGAATAGTGTAGCTAGTTCGTAATCTAATTCTAATCTAAGTACAGGAATTCTCTTTTCTGCATCAGTTCTTTTTAACGCATTAATCACTTGTCTCATCATTATCCCTCCATAGAATATAAGTTGGCAAAACAAATTGTAAAAGTTAATTAACAAAATTTTCTGATTTTTATCTTGCTACTAATATATGTTATTTAAGCTTATAATGTAACTGTTTTATGAAGAAACATATTACCCATTTGTTTTGGACAAACATGGTATACTAATTAGATAATGTAATTAGGGGGTTCAAAAATGACTCAAACTTTTTTTAAAGAAAGTGATTTTGAAATATTTACAACTGACTCAACATTAGAAACTAGAATGAGTGCTATACAAAATGAAATTCAACCAAAATTTAAAGAAATTGAAGAAGAAATATTACCTTTTTTAAATGTACAAACTGATCAAAACTTTTTTGGCCATATTGCTAAGCATGCTAGACGTACTGTGAATGCTCCAAAAGATACTTGGATTGCTTTTGCAACAAATAATCGCGGATACAAAATGCTTCCTCATTTCCAATTTGGACTGTGGGGTACTCACCTGTTTGTTTACTTTGGAATTATTTATGAAAGTCCAAATAAGCAATCGATTGCCATTAATTTTGAAAAGAATAAAAATAAACTTTACAAAATGATTCCGAAAGATTTTGTTGTATCTTACGATCATATGAAGCCTGACGTGGTACAAAAAAGTAAAATGAATAAAGATGAATTCAATAAAGGTATTCAAAGATTTCATGATGTAAAAAAAGCAGAATACCTATGTGGAATTACAATTGCAAAAGATGAAGCAATTACACTTACAAAGGAAGAACTAATCCAACGTATTATAGAAACATATAATACTTTAATTCCTTTATACAAACTAAGTATAAACTGAATTAATATAAGTGTTGTTTAATTATACATATGTCAAAAACAAAAGTCTATGCCCATTCTTTACACATTTTTCGACAGGACGAATATGAAATTGCTTTACTTAAACAATACTTATATAAGTAAAGCCCATTGAAAGTAGTTAATCTTCCTTTAATGGGCTTCTATTTTTTACTTAATAATTTTTTATTACTATATAAATTTTAACAATGAACTTATTTAATACTACATTTTAATTTTATCACCAGGAGCACCATTTTTAGCCTTTTGCATGACTCTGTATGCAGAATAACCGGATATCTCTTCTAACTCATTACATAATTTTTTTTCTTCTGCGATACTAGGAACAATTGATTTAAATTGTTTGTATGTAGCCATTAACACTTCACGATCTATTCCCTTTTCATACGCTTTTTCTACTGATGTGTAGAACTTTATTACCTCAATTGTCTCATCTGTTGTCCAATCATATGAAATTGGGTATTGGTAATCCATTTACTTCACTCCTACTATTTTCTAATTAATTCCATTTTAACACATTTTTTAAATTCCATTCTTATTTTAAAAATTGATATAATTTCATTCAAATGAATAAAATTTCATAACTTTATAATATTTTTCTATACAGAAAATTCATAGAATGATATAATCTTTTTGTTTTTCAAATGAAGGTAAGACAGTTTATAACTTAATGAGAGTAAACAGTTGAATTGTTTACAAACATATCACTTCCGAAAAACACTATTATTCATTAAATGGGGTGTATGTTAAATGAAACAAATTGAAACGCCGTTATTTTCTTCTTTATTAGAACATGCAAAGAAGAACCCTATTCAATTCCATATTCCAGGACATAAAAAAGGAAATGGAATGGATCCAACATTTAGAGAGTTCATTGGTGATAATGCATTATCGATCGATTTAATCAACATTGCTCCTTTAGATGATCTACATCATCCAAAAGGTAAAATAAAACAAGCACAAGATCTTGCAGCTAAAGCTTTTGGTGCTGACCACACATTCTTTTCAGTTCAAGGCACAAGTGGCGCAATCATGACAATGGTAATGAGTGTTTGTGGACCTGGCGATAAAATTATCGTTCCAAGAAATGTTCACAAATCTGTTTTATCTGCAATCATTTTCTCGGGAGCTACACCAATTTTTGTTCATCCTGAAATTGATAGTGAATTAGGGATTTCACACGGTATTACGACAAATGCAGTGAAAGAGGCCATTTTAAATAATCCTGATGCAAAAGCAGTGTTAGTCATTAATCCTACATACTTTGGATTTGTAGCAGATTTAAAAAGCATTGTTGAATTAGCACATTCACATGGCTTAGCCGTATTAGTTGATGAAGCGCATGGTGTACATATTCATTTCCATAACGAATTACCGATCTCTGCGATGCAAGCAGGGGCTGACATGGCTGCTACGAGCGTACACAAGCTTGGTGGCTCTATGACTCAAAGTTCCATTTTAAATGTAAGAGAAGGCATTGTGAATGTCCACAGAGTACAATCTGTACTAAGTATGCTAACAACTACTTCAACATCTTATTTATTGCTTGCTTCACTAGATGTTGCAAGAAAGAGATTAGCCACTGTTGGTGAAGAATTACTTACGAATACTATTAGACTAGCAAATAATGCACGAAATAAAATTAATTCAATCAATGGTTTATATTGCCCTGGTTATGACTTAGTTGGGAACGAGGCTACATTCAATTTTGATCCTACTAAAATATTAATCAGCGTAAAAAAACTGGGTATAACGGGCCATGATGTTGAAGTTTGGTTAAGAGAGCGATTTAATATTGAAGTTGAAATGTCTGATTTATATAATGTTCTTTGCATTTTAACACCAGGTGATAGTGAAGAAGACATTCAGCAGTTAATTCATGCACTTGAAGTATTAGTAACTGAATTTGACATCTCAGAGCACAATACAAATTTAAACGTTGAGATCCCAACGATTCCAAATTTAGCAGTCTCTCCTAGGGATGCATTTTACTCCGAAACAGAATCTGTTCCACTTGAGGAATCTGTCGGTAGAATTATTGCTGAATTTGTAATGGTTTATCCACCTGGTATTCCAATCTTTTTACCTGGTGAAGAAATTACTCTAGAAAATCTAGTTTATATTAAAAAGAATATTGAAGCAGGATTACCTGTTCAAGGCCCAGAAGACGAAGAATTATTAACGTTAAAAGTATTAAAATAACGAAAACTTTTATGAAGAAACTAGGAAATGAATCCTAGTTTTTTTTCATTCTAAATCACATCTAAATTATATAGGCATATGATAGGTAAGGTAATTATATTGATTTCGTACGAAAAAATTGTTTTTACGTTAGGATGTGGACTCATTGATAGTCGTGAATAATAAAATTGTTCATGCTTCATTAAAAAATAGCGAAGATTCAAATAATAAACTTTATCAAGAAATATTGTCTAGTTTAACAAACAGTAAAAAGTCTCATATTTATAAATCTGACCGTGAACTTTCTTTTGATTTAACAATTAGAACTTATATACTTCAGGCTTCTAAAGATTTATTAACAAGTGGCATGCAATTTAGGGTTTTTAGACGAGCATATTGTAATCCTATGTTTTGGATTCGCACACCAATGGGTGGATTTAGACTTAGGCCAGGCATAAGAACCTCCATGGGAATTTATGATATTTTTCGCAATGGACAATTTTACGCTACAGAATGTGCAACTGCAATCATTATGATATTTTATAAAGCCCTGCTAGATCTTTTAGGCTATGAAATTTTTGATCAACTATTCGATAATGGCATATACTTATACACTTGGAATTACGACCCTAAATTAGCTATATTAACGGCTGAAGTAGATCGTCCAGCCCCTGGTGACGTTGTTTATATAAAAAATCCTGAAGTTGACCCAATGACACCAGAATGGCAAGGAGAAAACACTGTTTCTATGGGAAGTAATTATTATTATGGTCATGGTATCGGAATACGTTCATTACACGAAATTATTTTCCATTTAAATATGCATAGATATCCTTTTGCGATGGTTTCTGCCTTTTTAACAAATTTAAATACTAGAATTGACTCAAACGAAATGGCTCAATATTTAAAAGATACTTCAAAATTAATTCCAGTTACAACGAAGGAAGCTTCATCCGAGGTTATAACTGCAAGAATTGGAGATCAAACTCAAATTGCATAAAAAGAAAAGTGGGTGATTCTTAATTGAGTCTCCCTTTTTTGCGCGTTAATTAAAAACATTTTTACCCTTAAAGAAAAACATAAAAAACCACAAGGAAAAACGATCGCCTTGTGGAATTTCTTATTTATAAATGTCTATAGTTACTCTATTAGACCTTATGTTTTAATTAATAATTATTAGCAAACTTCATTTTCAGTTGGTTCACAATCTTCACAGTTTTTAACGTAAAGAGTTGTTACTTTTTCATCCTCGAAATGACCTACTGTTTTTTCACAACATTTACATACGAACGTTCCCATTATTGTAACCCCTTTCATAATGTTGTATCAATTAACTAACTTCATTATAATGTGTTATACTTATTTACGCAAGTGGTAAATAAGTATAACTTAAATTTTCTAATACTAGATTATTCAAGGGGTTTTATAAGGTGAACACATTTTATTTAGTATAACACATTTATTTTTTATTCATAGCTCTCCTCTATACTTGGTGACGGTAACCAGTCAGCTAAATATTCTGCGAGCTCCATTGCCTCTTCCTCACTTTTTAGTTTACATAAAAATTTCAACTGATTGGGAAATGAAACATCCTGTCGATCTAATAAAATGCATTGTCTAGATTGCATGCAGATAACGAGTGGCTTTCCAAAGAACATGTTAGTATATACAATACCAATATCGTATCTTGTATCGTTCGTTACGAAGCCAACAAATCGGACTCTTACATTTTCGTGATCATCATATAATTTTTCAAACATTGTTTCACCCACTCCTCTGGTTTAGTATTGTAAGTTAATACATATGAAGAAAAAACTAAAATCATACCGAATACTTGTCTAAAAATTTGAAATAATGTTATGATAAAAAAGATTAAAAGTGATGTTTTTCATAGAACATCTTAGGGGGAAAATTTAAAAATGGTTCAACAAGCTACCATTCAATTAGTGGATAAATCCAAATACCAAGAAGCAAATTTAGATTTAATAAATAATTTAATAAATGATTACATACAATCTTCAACTAAGATCGGTCAACAAGTTGACTGGAATTATGAAAGGGTTTCCTTTCCCTACTCTATTTCAAATAAAAAATTAGATGATCAAGATGCACTTTATCTACAGAGCAATGATTCACGTTATAAACATTTTGTTGTTTCTATTCAAGATGATAAAAATATCGTGATTACTCTATTACCAAACTCAACTTATGGTGATAAAGGAAAAGCAAATGAGCTATGTAGATATTTAGCTCAAAAAATTGAAGCAAAGCTTGAATTATTTAACAATCGAATCATGTATTTTTACAAACGATAATTTAAAATAAGTTTACGATCGCCTGGCAAAAGAAAAATATCGAAGCATAAAAGCAAGTAATAATAATACTTGCTTTTCTTGTGTTTCCAACGTATTTTGCAATTAAATAAAGCTGGTAAAAGAATACTAGAAACAAGATGACTTTAGAATATAATTGATCCCTTTTCGACAAGAATAAAACAAATGAAAACCCTATCCAAAATAGTTGATGAATCATTAATACTATTAATTGTTTTCGCATCAATACTCCCACCAATCAATGATCAAATACTAGAAAGTTTGTTTTTTAAACGTTATGCGAGACATGCCTTAATCATGCAAAAAAACCTCCTAACAAATAGGAGATTGCAGACAGTCGTTTTTTTCGTTATTTTGCCATCGTATTGCGTTTAGTGCATCTACATTTAGCAAACTACTTTATGCTTTAAATAAACCGTTTCAAATCAATTTGAACAGTAAAAAACCTCCTATAAAATATAGGAGGTTTTTAAGTAATTATTTTAAAACGTGGATTGGATGACCCATCGCTAATTCTGCAGCTTCCATTGAGATTTCACCTAATGTTGGGTGAGCGTGAATTGTTTGAGCAATATCCTCAACGCTCATGCAAGCTTCAATTGCAAGACCAAGTTCAGAAATGATATCTGAAGCATTTACACCTGCAACTTGAGCACCAACTAGTACTCCATCTTCTTTACGAGAAACTAATTGTACGAATCCATCAGTTGAATTTAGTGATAATGCGCGACCATTTCCACCGAATGGGAATTTTGCTACATTTACAGCTAATCCTTCATCATCTGCTTGTTTTTTTGTATAACCAACAGTTGCTAATTCTGGATCAGTAAATACTACAGCAGGGATAGCTAAGTATTCGATTTGACTTGACATACCACTGATTGCCTCAGCAGCAACTTTACCTTCATAAGAAGCTTTGTGTGCTAATGGAGGACCAGCAATTACGTCACCAATTGCGTAAATATTATTAATTGTTGTACGAGCTTGTTTATCAGTAGTAATTACACCACGTTCGTTAATTTCAACACCAACATTTTCTAAGCCCATGTCACGAGAGTTCGGGAAACGTCCAACTGTTACTAAAACGTAATCAGCTTCGATTTCTTGCATTTCGCCATTTGTTTCGAATTTAACTGTTACGCCATCTGCAGTTTCTTCAACGCCTTTACCGAACGCTTTTGTTACGATATCGACATTACCTTTTTTCTTTAATCCACGTTTAACAATTGAGCTCATAGATTTTTCAAAACCATTTAAGATTTCGTCACCAGCTTCAAGAATTGTTACATGTGTACCAAAGTTAGCATAAGCAGTACCTAATTCCATACCAATATAGCCGCCACCAATAACAACTAATTTTTTTGGAATTTCAGGTAAGTTTAATGCACCTGTAGAATCGATTACACGGTTGCTCCATTTGAAACCAGGGATTTCGATTGGAGTTGAACCTGTTGCGATGATCGCATTGTTAAAAGTATAGGTTTGAGCTGATTCTTCAGTAATTACACGAAGAGTGTTAGCATCATTAAAGTAAGCTTCACCTTTAATAACTTCAACTTTGTTTCCTTTTAATAAACCAGCAACACCGCCAGTTAATTTATTAACTACACTGCTTTTCCAAGCTTGAACTTTTGTAAAATCAACTTTTACATTTTCTGCTGTAATACCGATATCTTCAGAATGCTTAGCTGTTTCATAACGGTGACCAGCAGTAATTAATGCCTTTGAAGGAATACAACCTACGTTTAGACATACCCCACCAAGATTACCTTTTTCAATAACAGCAACTTTTTGTCCAAGTTGTGCTGCACGAATTGCTGCAACATAACCACCAGGACCGGCACCGATAACGACCGTATCTAGTTCAATTGCGAAATCTCCTACTACCATTTATCTTACGCCTCCATTAATAATAATTCTGGATCATTTAATAATCGTTTAATATGGTTTAATGCGTTTTGAGCAGTTGCACCATCGATAATACGGTGGTCAAAGCTTAATGATAACGCTAATACTGGAGCAACCACGATTTCTCCATTTAATACTACTGGTTTTTCAGCAATACGACCAATACCTAAAATAGCTACTTCTGGGTGGTTAATTACTGGAGTAAACCATTGTCCACCAGCTGAACCGATATTTGTGATTGTGCATGTAGCACCTTTCATTTCTGCAGGAGCTAATTTACCATCACGAGCTTTAGTAGCTAATTCATTAATTTCAGCAGAAATTGAGAAGATTGCTTTACGATCAGCATCTTTAACAACTGGTACTAATAAACCTTTATCAGTATCTGCAGCAATACCAATGTTATAGTAATGTTTGTGTACGATTTCGCTAGTAGCATCATCGATTGATGTATTTAAAGCTGGGAATTTACGTAATGCAGAAGTTAAAGCTTTAACAACATAAGGTAAGAATGTTAATTTGATACCTTGTGCAGCTGCAACTTCTTTATATTTTTTACGGCTAGCAACTAGTTTCGTTACATCTATTTCATCCATTAATGTTACGTGAGGAGCAGTATGTTTAGAGTTAACCATTGCTTTAGCGATTGCTTTACGAATTCCACTCATTTTTTCACGAGTTTCAGGATATGCTCCTTCTGGAATTGGCATTGCTTTTGGAGCTTCTTGTGTAGCAGCTGGAGCTTCTGTTACAACTTCAACAGCAACTTCTGTTTGTGCTGCAGCAGCTGGAGCTACTCCACCTAATAAGAATGCATCTACGTCTTGTTTTGTTACACGGCCATTTTTAGCTGAACCTGGTACAATACGTAAATCTACGTTTTTCTCACGAGCGTATTTACGTACAGATGGCATTGCAATTACATGTGCTTTTGGTTCAATCGCAGCAACAGGTGATAGTGGTGCAGCATCTGTTTTTGGTTCACTTTGCTCATAAGATTCTTGTACTTTTGCTTGAACTGCTTCAGCAGCTTCTGGTACTGGAGTAGTAGTTGGAGCTTCTTCAGCATGTTGTCCTTTGAAGCTAATGTTTTCATATCCAGGTGCATCTAAACGTACTAATACGTCACCAACAACTGCAACTGTTCCTTCTGCAACTAATACTTCTAATACTTTCCCTTTTACAGGTGATGGAATTTCTACTACTGATTTATCGTTTTGAACTTCACAAATGATATCATCTTCATTTACTTCGTCGCCTGCTTTAATAAACCATTTTACAATTTCACCTTCGTGAATACCTTCACCGATATCTGGTAATCTAAATTCAAATAGACTTGCCACTGAGTTTGACACAGATTTCTACCTCCGAACAAAGTTAAATTATTTTTTTAAAATATTTTATTTATAATGTAAGAAAGGTATTGATGATTTCATCAAATACCTTTCACTATTTTTTGTTATAAACTAAATTAGAAGTTTAAAACTTTTTGAATGCCTTCAACAACATCTTTATGGTTTGGTAACCATACTGTTTCCGCTTCTGAGAATGGGTAAACAGTATCAGCTGCAGTAATACGAACAACTGGTGCTTCTAATGAAAGGATACAACGATCATTAATTTCAGCAACAATATTTGCAGCAATACCAGCTTGTTTTTGTGCTTCTTGTACAACAACAGCACGGCCAGTTTTCTCAACAGATGCAACGATTGCAGCAGTATCTAATGGATGAACAGTACGTAAGTCAACAACTTCTACTGATACTCCGTCTTTTTCTAATTCTTCAGCAGCTTTTAATGCAGCGTGAACCATTGCACCATAAGCAAATACTGATACATCTTTACCTTCGCGTTTAACATCCGCTTTACCTAATTCGATAGTGTACTCGCCTTCAGGTACATCTTCACGGAATGAACGGTATAATTTCATGTGCTCTAAATAGATAACAGGGTCATTATCACGAATAGATGAAATTAAAAGACCTTTAGCATCTTTAGGTGTTGATGGAATAACTACTTTTAAACCAGGAGTTTGAGCCATTAATCCTTCTAAACTATCCGCGTGCATTTCTGGTGTATGAACACCACCACCAAATGGTGAACGGAAAGTAATTGGTGAAGTAAAACGACCGCTTGTACGGTAACGCATACGTGCTGCTTGACCAGCGATTGAGTCCATGATTTCGAATAAGAATCCGAAGAATTGGATTTCTGCTACTGGACGGAAACCTTCAATTCCAAGACCGATTGCTAATCCACCGATTCCTGATTCAGCAAGTGGTGTATCGAATATACGTTGCTCACCGAATTCTGCTTGTAAACCTTCAGTTGCACGGAATACACCACCGTTTACTCCAACGTCCTCACCAAATACTACTACAGTAGGATCGTTCTTCATTTCAACGCGTAATGCATCTGTGATAGCTTGAATCATTGTCATTTGCGCCATGACTTACTTCGACTCCTTCTCTTTATAAATTGCATATTGCTCTTCTATATTACTTGTTTTAGTTTCGAACATATTTTCCATTAAATGAGTAACTTTTTGTTTTGGTTCTTGGTCAGCAAGTTTGATTGCATCTTTAATTGCTTCTTTTGCTTCTTCGATAATTGCATTTTCTTCTTCTTCTGTCCAAAGACCTTTTTTCTCTAAGAACTTACGGAAACGAACGATTGGATCTTTTGCTTCCCACTCATTTTCAGTATCTTTTGTACGGTAACGAGTTGGGTCATCACCAGCCATTGTATGTGGTCCATAACGGAATGTTAATGTTTCAATTAATGTTGGACCTTCGCCATTTACAGCACGTTTACGAGCTTCTGATGTAGCTGCATAAACTGCTAATGGATCCATACCATCAACTTGAATACCAGCAATACCTACAGCAATTGCTTTTTGAGCAATTGTTCTAGCTTTTGATTGCTTAGAAACTGGAGTTGAGATTGCGTATCTGTTATTTTGAACAACGAAAATCGCAGGAGCATTGTAAGCACCAGCAAAGTTCATACCCTCATAGAAATCACCTTGAGAAGATCCACCGTCACCTGTATATGTAATGGCAACAGATTTTTGGCCTTTTAACTTCATACCAAGTGCAACACCTGCAGCTTGAATAATTTGAGCACCAATAATAATTTGTGGGAAGATTGTATTTACATCTTCAGGAATTTGACTTCCTACTAAATGTCCACGTGACCATAAAAATGCTTTATATAATGGTAAACCGTGCCAGATCATTTGAGGTACATCACGGTAACCAGGTAAGATAAAGTCTTCTTTCTCAAGAGCAAATTGACTTGCTAATTGAGAAGCTTCTTGTCCTGCAGTAGGAGCATAGAAACCTAAACGACCTTGTCTGTTTAATGAAATTGAACGTTGGTCAAGAACACGAGTCCATACCATACGTTTCATTAATTCTTTTAATTGCTCATCTGATAATTCAGGCATCGCTGCTTCATTAACGACTTCGCCCTCTTCATTTAAAATTTGAAGAGTTCCAACTGAATCACCAAATTGAAGCATTTGATCCATTAATTCAGAAACAGTTTGTGTATTCTTCATTTCTGTTGTTTCCTTTCCAGCTACTTTTTTCGTAGTAGTTGCCACTAAAACCCACACCCTTCTTTAATTATGGAGGATTTATTTTCTTTATCCATCATGTGTATTTTCTTAAGAGTAATTACAAGTAACTTAAACTTATAATTAAAATCTGTACTTATACTATTCGTGTATTACACTAGTACAACATTGAACACTAGTACAGTTTATAACACGTTCATAAACTCGTCAAATATTTTGTTGTATTATTTTATTCATGATTTTTCAAAAAATTTGCCACAAAATTTTAACCCTGTACTACCTTTGAAACAGCAATCTGTTATACAATAACAGAAACTCCTTTAAATTATACTCAAATAGCTAATAATGGTTTTTTTTTATCTTAAATTTCAAACTGTACTACAACGATTTTTATTTAGTAATTCTAGTCCCGATATGTTATTTACCATATTTTTCATATATGTCTTTTTGTAAATTATTTAATTTTTGAGTATAAAGATTTAATTGATCATTGTATTTAATGACATCTTTATAAATGTGATTTGTATCCTTTGTCTCATTCTTTACATTTTTTAAATCAACTTTTTTCTGCGATAATAAGTTATAAATTGAAAGATCCGTTTCCATTGCATCTTTATATTTAGAATTCAATTTATCGTATAACTCTGTTCTTTCTCTCCATGTTTTTATAAAGTTATTAACTTCATTTCGAAACTGTTCATCCTTCGTTTCAATATTTATTGTTTGAAGTTCTTTAATTTTTATGTCTATATCGTGAATTAATTTTGACTCCTCATTGACTCGTTCTTTTCGTTCATTTAATAAATTAATTGCTTGTTTAGCTGACTCTTGTCTTTTATTTACTTCGCTGATTTTATATAAATAAATTTTTTCATAATACTCCAATTCTTTTACTTCCAGTTTTTGAATACCTTCTCCAGCTTTTTGAAATTTCTGTTCCATTTTAGCAATTTCAGCTAGTTGATTTATTACTAAATTCTTTTGTTTTACTTGAGAAGTACAACCCGAACAAAGGATAAAGAGTATGACTATTACAAGAAATAAAGAATTAAATTTTTTATACATAATTTCACCCAATTTTTTTTCATTATTATTTCCATGTTGCATCTTTTCACACTTTTTATACGTCCTAAAAAATAATCTGGTCACATACCCACACACTTTATGTAGTTTTTCATAATTTGTAGTATCCGCTATATGCGGAAACAGTTTAAAGGGAGGTTATTATATGTACGGTTACGGATACGGTGGAAAAGGTGGATACCCTGGTTATGGTTACGGCGGCGGATGCGGTTGCGGTTACGGCGGTTTCGCATTAATCGTTGTTCTATTCATTTTATTAATTATCGTTGGTGCAGCTTTCGTTTTATAATTCACACTTGTAAGCCTCTATTATTAATGTATAACCACAAACTTTAAGGAGCGATAATTTATCGCTCCTTTTTCCATTCTACCTGCTTGTGACTGACAATTTAATAAAGATTTGTTAGACTAAATTAATAATACTAGTGAATAGTACATACTTATATTAAGGAAAAATGAGACAGGAGTGAAATTCATTTGATTACAATGAAAGATATAATTCGAGAAGGCGATCCTAGATTAAGGGAAATCTCGAGTGAAGTAAGCTTACCTCCATCGGCAGAGGATATTCATTTAGCGAATTCATTATTAGAATATGTTATAAATAGTCAGAATCCAGAAATAGCTGCCGAATACGGTCTACGATCTGGTATCGGATTAGCTGCGCCACAAATTGGAATTCTAAAAAGAGCCATAGGTGTTCATGTTACTGACTTACAAGGTAATTTATATAGTTATGCTTTATTAAATCCAAAAATTGTAAGTCATTCTGTTGAGGAAGTTTATTTATCAGGTGGTGAAGGCTGCTTATCTGTTGATCGAGATGTTCCTGGATATGTTCCACGATACGCAAGAATAACAGTTACTGGTTTTGACACGAGATTAGGAGAAGTAAAAATTCGTTTAAAAGGTTTACCAGCAATTTGCTTCCAGCATGAAATTGATCATCTAAATGGAGTAATGTTTTATGATCGTATTAATAAAACAAATCCTTTTTCTCCTCCAGAAGGCGCTTCACCTTTAGAGAGAAAATAAAAAAGAGCGATTGGAAAACCAATCGCTCTTTCAGACTGCCCGCCAAACGCTCGCTTTCTTCGTTGCTTCGCCTGTCTGCGGTGCTCTTACCGTTTAGGGTAACTCCGCTCCTCACCAGACTTCGCGCCTCGAAAGACAAGCGCTTGCAATCAGTCTGAAAATAAATGTTTTTGTAGTTATATCTACAGACTTAAAGAAGTCCTGCCCATTTTAAACCGTTTAAAATTCCATCTTCATCAACATTCGTTGTGATATGGTTAGCTAATTTTTTTAGTGGATCTACTGCATTACCCATGGCGATACCTGTACCAACTTTTTCAATCATTTCTAAATCATTTAATCCGTCACCAAATGCGATCACATTTTGCATATCAAATCCAAGATGGTTTACCATTTGAAGTATTCCATTCGCTTTAGATCCTCCAACTGGTAAGACATCTGACGAATATTCATGCCAACGAATAAAATTAAATTCATTAAACCCATCGGTTAAAGATGGCTCTTGATGCTCTTCACAGAACAGTAAGACTTGATAAATTTCACGATTAAGATAAAAATCATGCTGAACTTCAGGATGTTGCATTCTGATCGATGTCATTGCTTCTTTTATATGAGGATGTGAATCAATTGACGCTCTCATTGTCTCGTTATTTAAATAGATAAGCGGAATGCCTAGTTCTTTTGCTTTTTGAGTAAATTGGTGAAGTTGTTCTGGATGTAGGGCATGTTTGTGAATAGCTTCACCTTCAAATTCAGCATATTGTCCATTTAAACTTATAAAACTATTTATATTTAATTCTTCACGAATTTCTTTAAACATGAATGGCGCACGACCAGTTGCAATCGCTACGTGGATATCTTTATTTTGAAGTTCCGAAATTGCTTTCTTTGTACTATCCGGAATTACTTTATCATGATTTAAAATCGTTCCATCTATATCAAAAAAAACGATTGGTTTAGTCATATTATTCTCCCCTCACTAAGACGCTGCATTTGCTTTTGAGTTATTCATTTTTGACTTTTGTTTACTATTCGTAATAAATACTCCTAGAAGTACGATTAACAACCCTAATATCATTTTGAAAGATAAAGGCTCACTTAAAAAGAAAAAGCCCCAAATCGAAGCAAATACAGGTACTATATAAGTAACCATTGTTGCAAATTCTGCACTTCCCTCTTTAACCATATAATAAAATAATAAATATGCCAACCCAGAACATATAACGCCTAGTCCAAACACACCACTAAAAACTTCAAAATTAACAAATGGTTTTAAAGTGCCCTTCCCTACAATGATCATATAAAAAAAGCCGAATACACCAGAAATACCTAAGGTTAAAAATGAAACAATCATTACATCAATTTTTTGTAAATACTTTTTCGTTAAATGTGAACCAAGCCCATAACAAAAAGTAACAAATAACATTAATATTGAATAAATTATATTATCGGAGAAAATTGTTGATGGATTAAGATTCATCATAATCATAAGTCCAACGATCCCGATCATAAGTCCAATCCATTGTTTCTTATGAATTTTTTGAGAAAAGAAAAAATAGCCAATAATGAGTGTTGCAATTGGCGTAAAAGCATTCAATACTGCCGCTTCATTACTTTGCAGATGTGTCTCGCTAAAAGAAAGAAAAAGCCACGGTATAGCATGATTAAATAATGAAATGACGATAATTAAACTCATTTTCGGTAAATTTTTATAATCAATCTTTACCTTTTTGATTAACATAATAATTAATAATGTCATAGCACCAAAGAAACAGCGATAAAATACAATTGCTTCTGGCCCTATATCGTTTAAAAGGAGCTTAATAAATAAAAAAGATGTACTCCAAATAATACTTAATAAAAACAAAGCTCCATATAACTTCTTCACATTCTTCTCCCCTTAACTTTAAGATACCCTCTATTTTAACTGCTTTTTGGATTATATTGAATGAAAATGTTTTTTCGTTCTATACTAAACATAAATATACTATGTCCGTGTTCTCTTTATATAAGTTTAATTTCATGTCTAGGAGGTAAAACTAATGTTACGTAAACTTCGAAAAAAATTAAAAAAACGGCTAAAACAATTTTTGAAAAAGAAGAAATATATCTCAATAATTTCAAATTTTTTTTTAAAATAACCGTATTTTAGGTAATCTTCAATAAAAAGAATGAAAATATATAGAAAATCACTTATAATATTGAGAAGATAGTGATTTGACAAGGAGAGATTTAAATGATTTTTAAAGTATACTATCAGGAATTACCATTAGAGGTACCTGTAAGAGAAAAAACTAAAACAGTTTATCTAGAAGCAGATAGTGAAAGAGAAGTTCGTGCGAAATTATTACCTTTCAATTATAATATTGAGCTTGTTCAAGCTTTAACCGGTGCTCATCTTGAATTCGAAAAACAAAGTGAAAGCTTTAAAATTTTGGAGCTAGCGTAATTTATGAAATTTCTTAAAAATGATCAAGCTGCCGTATTCGCACTAGGTGGCTTAGGGGAAATTGGTAAAAATACATACGCAGTACAATATCAAGATGAAATTATATTAATAGATGCCGGAATCAAGTTCCCTGAAGATGAGCTACTAGGGATAGACTATGTTATACCTGATTATTCCTACTTAGTTCGAAATGAGGAAAAAATTAAAGGTTTATTTATCACTCACGGACATGAAGACCACATTGGTGGTATTCCATATTTATTAAGAGAATTAAACATTCCAATTTATGGTGGAAAACTTGCTCTTGGCTTAATTAAAAATAAACTAGAAGAACACGGTCTTTTAAGAAAAGCAAAATTAATTGAAATAAAAGAAGACGACATCATTAAATTTAGAAAAACTAGCGTAACTTTTTACCGTACTACTCACAGTATTCCAGATTGTTACGGAATTGTTGTAAAAACTCCACAAGGACAAGTCGTTCATACAGGTGACTTTAAATTCGACTTTACACCAGTTGGAGAAACAGCTAATTTAACAAAAATGGCTGAGATTGGTAAGGAAGGCGTTTTATGTCTACTTTCTGACAGTACAAATAGTGAAGTATCACATTTTACAATGTCTGAAAGAAAAGTCGGAGACACGATTAATGAAATCTTCCGTAAAGTAGACGGTCGAATTATTTTTGCAACATTCGCATCAAACATTCATCGTCTTCAGCAAGTAGTTGAATCTGCTATTGCAACTGGACGTAAAATTGCTGTTTTTGGTAGAAGTATGGAAGCGAATATCGAGATTGGTCATGACTTAGGTTATATCAAATGTCCAAAGGATACATTTATCGATGCATCTCAAATTAATCGTATTCCAGCTAATCAATTAGTCATTTTATGTACAGGTAGTCAAGGTGAACCTATGGCTGCATTATCACGTATAGCAAATGGTACACATCGTCAAATTCAAATTATTCCTGGAGATACTGTAGTATTTTCTTCTTCACCAATTCCAGGTAATACAATGAGTGTAAACCGTACAATCAACTTACTATACCGTGCTGGTGCAGAAGTAATTCACGGTTCATTAAATGATATTCATACTAGTGGTCATGGTGGACAAGAAGAACAAAAATTAATGCTTAGACTGATGAAACCTAAATACTTTATGCCAATTCACGGTGAATATAGAATGCAGCGCATGCATGCTAAGCTTGCTATGGACTGTGGAGTACCTGAAGAAAACTGCTTTATCATGGATAATGGTGAGGTTTTAGCTCTTCGTGCAGATGAGGCTATGGTTGCAGGTAAAGTTCCTTCTGGTAATGTTTATATTGATGGAAGCGGTATCGGCGATATTGGTAATATCGTTTTAAGAGACCGTAGAATTTTATCTGAAGAAGGTCTTGTAATCGTTGTCGTAAGTATCGATATGAAGGAATTTAAAATCTCGGCAGGACCAGATATTATTTCACGCGGTTTCGTTTATATGAGAGAAAGTGGCGATTTAATAAATGAAGCACAAGCAATGATTTCTACTCATTTAAACAAGATCATGGAGCGTAAAACTTCTCAATGGTCTGAGATAAAAAATGAAATTACTGATACTTTATCACCTTTCTTATACGAAAAAACAAAACGTAAACCAATGATTCTCCCAATTATTATGGAAGTTTAATCATTAGTACATGATAAAAGGGCGATTTCAAAAGTCAAAATACTTTTGAAATCGCCCTTTTTTATTAATCTTGAAAGTCATTTTTTTCATTACTTTTTAAAAACACTTTCATAAAAAAAGGTTTATGAAGAACTAAAAATATAAAATACACTGTAAATAAGATAAAAAATACAACAAACAGGATAATTAGTACGATCGCTAAACTACTTTTTGCAAAACTTGTTTCAATTCTTAAATAAGGATATAAGATAAATGGTAGATGACTTATTCCATACCCAAAAAATGCGAAGAAATATTGTAATAATACTAATATAAACGCTAAACCATATCTTTTTCTTTTTATAACAAAATAAATTGCTATACAAAAGCAAATTAAAGAGATAAGAAAGAATTCCCATACATTATGCATTCGATCAAAATGAACTTTATTATGTAACTTCATTGATAAAAATACGATGATACTCGAAATAATCGTTGGCAATGACCAGACTAGTACATACTTTCTTAATTTAGTTTCCGATTCCGAATCATTAATTAGTTTTGCGGAATAAATTAAAAACATTGCACTAATAAATAGGACTGAACATACAGCCAATAGCATAACGGATAGTGAATAAGAATTCGTAATTAATTTAAATGGATAAAAACGTATATCTGTTCCGTTCTCGATAATAAATCCACCTTCAGAAATTGTTAAAACTGTAGATAATGTAACAGGTATTAATAGACTTGTCGCACCATACAAAATTAAAAAGAACTTACTCCTATTTCCCCCATATTGCTGAAAAGTATAAAACGATCCCCTAATTGCTAAAAAAATCATTGCTACACTACCCGGAACTAATAAGGGAACACCATAATAATATGCTACCCTTGGGAATATACCGACTACACCTACGAAGAAGAAAATGAAAAATAATGTAGCAAGTTCCCAAATAGATGAAAGATGTCGATTTATTAAGCCAATTAATTTTGGTTCTTCTTTAGTTGTAATTGCATAAAACGCATAAAATCCTGCACCAAAATCAATTGAAGCAATAATCATGTAGGCATATAAAAACAACCATAAGATAAAGATTGCGATTGTTTGAATCTCCAAACTTTTTTCCTCCTACAGAAAAATTCCTTAAAATAAAGATTAGTTTTCTTTAATTATACCTATAAAATACACTTTCTACTAGTTTCAAGATGAAGATTACGGAAATACAAAAAGAGACTTTAAAAAAAGTCTCCTCAGACTGTTGATTAACGCTCGCTTTCTTCGTTGCCTCGCCTGTTCTGTGGTGCTCATTACCGTCTAGGGTAACTCCGCTCCTCACCTAGGCTTCGCGCCTCGAAAGACAAGCGCTTGCAATCAGTCTGAAACTCAGTTTTTTTGGATTTCCTTACACGAAAAAAGAGACTTTAAAAAAGTCTCTTATGTGATGATTGATTCTAAAAACTATTCTACTTTTGCTGCTTCATCTAGTACTCGATTAACACGCTTTTCTAACATTGGCATTCCGCCTTCTCCAGCTTGGAAGTGGCGTAATACACCTGTTTTATCAAACACGTAATATGATGGTACATATTTATTTTCAAAAGCATCTGTAATCGTATGTTGGTTATCAACTAAAATTGTTTGTGTAATTCCATGTTCGTTTGCAACTTCTTTAATTTTATCAATATCTAAATCATCTTCAGATCTTGGCATATGAACACTTACAACATTTAATCGATCTTTATATTCATCTCTAAAAGCATTAATGTTTGGCATTGCTACTTTACATAAATGGCAACTAACTGACCAAAAATGTATTAATGTTGGTTTATCACCAATTAGGTTTTCTTTTTGAATTTCTCCATTTAATACTGTTGTTGCACCATCTAATTCAGGCATTGGTGAGCGAAGTCTCATTTTATAGTCCTCCTACTTGTTTCATTAGCTCAATGTGAGCTTGTTCCACTTTTCGTTATTGTGTTTAAAAAGGCCTAACTATAAGTTAGACCTTTGACATTAAATCTTAATTGACTGTGAATTATAGAGTTGCTTGACCTGGTTTCCAGTTAGCTGGGCAAAGTCCACCAGTTTGTAAAGCTTGAAGTACACGTAAAACTTCATCAACTTCACGACCGATGTTGTTGTGGTGTACTACTTGGTACATTAATTCACCCTCTGGGCTGATGATGAATAATCCACGTAATGCAATACCTTCTTCTTCAATTAATACGCCATAGTCACGAGAAATAGCGTGGTTTGTATCTGCACCTAATGCATATTTTAATTGTCCTAAGCCATTATCTTTACGATCAGTGTTGATCCATGCTAAGTGAGTGTGGATTGTATCTGTAGAAACACCTACAACTTCAGCATCAAGATCTTCAAACTCGTCGTAACGATCAGAGATTGCTACGATTTCAGTTGGACATACAAAAGTGAAGTCCATTGGATAGAAGTATAATACTGTCCATTTATCGTTTTTCATGTTTTCTTCTAAGCTTACTTTACCAAATTCTTTATTTGCTAAAACTGCTTCCATTTCAAAGCGTGGTGCTTGTTTTCCTACTAAACGTTCTGCCATCGTTATTACCTCCAATATTTATGTAACTATTTATCATACAAGTGATATTATAGTAAACTAGTTAATTAAAGTCAATATTAATTTATAATTATTATTAACTGAAAATCATTTTCATTGTTATTGTTTCATAAAGTCCGAAATAAATCGAATCATTAAAGGAATCACATTCTCATCTGGGTTTAATTTTTGGTTATGGAGTCCGAAATCTGAATTTACACCAATCCAAAACATTAGGCCAGGAATTTCTTTTGTCATATAACCAAAATCTTCACCTGTCATTGCAACATTGCATAGGACAGCCTCAATACCGTCATATTGTTTCGCAAAATGAAAGAATTCATTCGTCAACGATTCATCGTTTATTACTCCATAGTAATTACTTCCAAAATCTACTTCTATTTTACACTGAAAACTCTCTTTAAATCCATTCACAAGACTTTCAATTCTGTTTTTTAATTTTAGCATCGCTTCTTCACTTAATGCTCGCATCGTACCTTCTATTCGAACATGATCTGCAATAACGTTTTGAACTGTACCACCGGTTATCTTTCCAATCGTAATAACAGCACTGTCTAATGGATTAACATTTCTTGATACAACCGATTGTACTTGAGTGATAAAATGACTTGATGCAACGATCATATCATTCGTTAAATGAGGGAAAGCAGCATGACCGCTTAAGCCATGAAAATCAATAAAAAGCTCTGATGTATGAGCAAATAACATACCAGGTTTCGTAGCAATCGTACCAACAGGATATTCAGGCGCTATATGTAAACCGTAAATTACATCTGGTTTAAATGGTTTAAATTCTTCACTTTTAAGTAAAGGCTCCGCTCCTCCAGGCCCTTCTTCAGCAGGTTGAAAAATAAATACGACATCGTCATTTATTGGCTCATTAACAAGGTTAGTAAGAACACCCAAAGCAATACTCATATGTACATCATGACCACAGGCATGCATATTACCTTCATGAATCGATGAAAACTCTAATCCTGTGTTTTCTTTCATTGGCAATCCATCAATGTCTGTACGGTAACCAATCGTTCTAGTAGAATTTAACCCTTTTACGCAAACGAAAATACCTGTTCTCCAAGTATCAATTACCATTCTTTCTTGATCTAAACTAGATAAATAATCTAGTAAATAAGCTTGTGTTTTGAATTCTTGAAATCCAAGTTCGGGAATTAAATGTAAATCCCGTCTAATTTTAATAAATGAATCCATTTTAACTCCTCCAAAAAAAGCGTGAAAATATAATTTCTACGCTCAGACTGCCCACAGAACGCGTGTTTTCTTCGTTGATCACTTGCCTGTTTCGATGATAAATTACCGTAATAAGGGTAACTCCATTTCCTACTTCACGACTTGAAAGTCAAATGCTTGTAATCAGTCTGAACTTATATTTTAGTATAATGCCTATAAAGTAAGCGTAGAAAATAAATTCTACGCTTACTCCTTGTTATTATTGATTTAGTTGTCGTAAAGCCTGAATGATTTCAGTTTTTGAAATTGTTTTATCATCGATATCTTTGATCTTTCTAGCAGGAACACCTGCAACTACAGTGTAAGGAGCAACGTCTTCAGTAACAATTGCACCTGCAGCTACTACTGCGCCTTCACCTACTTTAATACCTTCTAAAACTACTGCATTAGCACCAATTAGTACATTGTCTTCAAGAATAACTGGGTTTGCTGATGGTGGCTCGATTACACCAGCTAAAACTGCGCCAGCACCAACGTGACAGTTTTTACCTGTTGTTGCACGTCCACCAAGTACTGCGTTCATATCGATCATTGTACCTTCACCAATTACAGCACCGATGTTAATTACAGCACCCATCATAATAACTGCATTGTCTCCAATTGTAACTTGATCACGAATAAATGCACCTGGCTCGATCCGAGCTTTAATACCTTTAGCATCTAAAAGTGGAATCGCTGAATTACGACGATCTGATTCTACTACATAATCTTCTATGTATTCTTTTTGCTCTTCAAGGATTACTTTAACATTATCCCACTCACCAAATAAAACTCCAGAATTTTGAGAAATAAATGATTGAACTGATTCAGAAATAGTAAGCTTGTCTAATTGACCTTTTACATAAACCTTTACAGGTGTTTTTTTAGTACTATTTGCAATAAATGCAATAATTTCATTTGCGTCCATTAATTTCATAATGAATTGCCCCCTTTATTATTATCAATAAGAATACTCTATCAAATCTAGTAAGTAACTAGCAACATTTTGTCGATTAATCTTTATTTTTTTTTCGAATTGATTCTATAAATCCTTCTACTTGTTTTAATTTCATCGCATCTCGATTATAAAGTAAGTATGTATCGCGATATAACCCTGATTGTTCTTTTGTAATTAAAGGTGTTTTTATAATATTTTCATCACTTACATCATGTAATACAGAGGAAGGTAAGATCGCAAAGCCTAGTCCATTCAATACAAATTGCTTACATGTCTCAATTTGATCGACCACAATTTCATGTTTTGGTAATGAATTAAAATGCTCATACCACCATGACTGGATTAGCTGATAGTAATTTGAATTACTTTTAAACTGAATAAATGGTCTTTGTATAGTTTTATATTCCTCAAGACTATGTTTTTTTGTATCAACTAATAATAATTCATCAGAAAACAGTAATTCCTTCTCTCCAAACCAATTTTGGTTTCCTCGTACAATTGCTAGATGAACTTCATTTTCATATAAGCGATTTGTGATTTCACTACTCCAACCGGTAAAAAGTGAAACTTGTACTTCTGGATAGCTTGACACATATTTTTTTAAAACTGGTGGTAACCAGTATTGCGCAACAACAGATGAAACGGCAATCTTTAAAGTACCCGAAATATCGGATTTTAAAATTTGTAACTGCTCTAACATTGTTTGATACGTTTCTTCCATCTTTTTCGCATAGTTTAAGATGATTTCTCCAGAGGCAGTAATAATCAATCCTTTTTGAGAACGAATAAACAATTCACTACCCATCTGCTTCTCTAAATTTTGTAGCCTTTGACTTAAGGCTGGTTGAGAAACAAACAGCCTCTCTGCTGCCTTCCTCATATTCTTCTCTTCAGATAAAGTAATTATTAGACGTATATCATCAATTTGCACATAATCCCCCCTTGCCCTTAAACCTAAAAGAATTAGACCATTCAACACTTCTAAAAAAAACCAATACTAAAAAAGTAAGTCAATTTGATGATGACTTACTTTTTTATTCGTTAATGCTTATTATATCTTCTAACATTTTTATTCAATTGTTTTAAAATCGCTCTACGAGTTAATATACCTTCAAAAGTATTATTAGCATCAACCACACATACAAAAGGATGATCAACTACAGATTCAAGCCCCTTAGCGAGTGTATCAGTTGTTTTTAATAATGGTATTTCAGTACCCATTACCTCTTCAACTTTCATATTACTTAAACGTTCAAATTCGATTCTTTCTAATCCAAGTATTCCATCTAATATCATAGATGTACTAATTAAACCTAACAACTGAAACTTTGGATTTAACACTGGAATTGAAGAATATCCAGATTTTGTAAGTACTAATAACGCATGCTCCAAACTATTACCTATTTGGACATGAGCTACTTTTTCACTTGAAATAATGACTTCTTCTACTTTATGTTCAAAAAATTGTGAACCATCAATACTAATCAAAAACATCGTCCCCCAATAGAAAAGCAAAAGTATTTAAAAATGGTAGAAATTATCTATTCATAAATAAACATCAAATAAATACACATACAACTTTGCTAATCAACTGTATAGAAAAAATTCTATACACTATTTTATTCGATTAAGGACTATGTCCCCATCCCTATATTATCAGATTTGTAACCCCTTTCCAATTTAACTTTTCTTAAAAATTTACTTATTTAACTATAACTATTCAAAAAACAAAAAAACGTTTAGATAAATAATTTATTATCTAAACGTTCATCTATATTTGTCTTCATAATCCTAAATCCCTTAACTTTTGATATAAATGTATTAATCTTTCGTATTGATCCTCGCCCGCATCCATTAAACCACTTTCTATATCAGTTATCTGTGATGAAATGAGTTCAATTGCATAATTTTGTTTCATCACTGTGTCCACCAATAAAGACAATTCATCTTCTGTGAAATTTTGTTCACTTAGCATCCATCATCCCTCCTAATCCTCATTTTAATCAATGTTTATTTAGTTTAAACTTCTTATTTTGTAAATTTATTTGCATAGCTAAATGCTGTATAAGAATCAGGTTTTATCTTAGGAATGATGCCCATTGCACTTACTTTAGATGTCATTTCTTGTATAAACTCTTTCGTTAACCCCATCGTACCAATATCCAGATGAATCTCAAAACTAAAATTATTCGAATTAGCATTTTCATGAAGAGGACTAAAAATTTTTTCTAAATGAAAAGGTGATAATAAAAAAGCTATTTCCTGACTATACATCGTTTCTAGAAATATTTTCTCTTTTAAATTTCGGATTTTCTTGTGATGCCAACAAGTATGTAAACATCCCCAAGCTCCATTACCTACCCTATGCAAATGAAGTGCTGTAATAAACTTAGTTCCATTACTATGAACCTGAGAATCTGTCCCAATGGAAAGTCGATATTGTTTATTAGGATCACTTTTTACAAAATGATATAGCCGATCAACTACATGATCAAAACTCATATTTCTTTCACTTACATTGTAAAATCGATACTGATCTTTATTCACGTATATGACCTCCCTTTTCATAACAATACATAATAATGTATTCATTAAGAATTGGGATTAGCACGACCTTACTATTTTGTAATAAAATATTTAAAAAAAAGAAAAAACAAGCTAAGCTTGTTTTTTCTTTTCTTATGAAATAATTTCGTATATTTCAATTGCTACCATATCGATATTATCGAATGGGAACGTTTGTGGTTTTTCACCTTGTTGAAATACTTCTAATTCAAATGTTTCATTTTTCTCAGAATACTTTACGCTACACTTTCTTTCGCCGTTAACTTCAAAATATCTTTGAGCAACCTCACCGTTCGTAGCTTGTTGTTTTAAACTTTCTAAGCGTTCTAAAATTCCTAATAATAAAGACATATTAGAACTCCTTTCTACCATGTGTCATTCCCTAAATATAGGTTTTACTTTCTTACAATTTCTATCCAAAAAACTTCTGATAGATTTCAGCTATGTAAGTGTCCATTAATAAGAATACTTGTATTTCAAGATAAATTCAAGAAAAATAGTCGTTTCAACTAAAAAACAAATTTCTTTATATACTATATTTTTCTATGTCATAATAGTTTTATACAAATGCTTTAAGAAAAAATAAAAAAGGATGTCGTTTTATGAAAATCGAATTATTCACACAAGATGGATGCCCTCCTTGTGAATTTTTGAAAAATTATTTAAAAGAAATGAATGCTTCTTATATTGAATATAACGTCTCACAAGATGAAAGTGCTAAAAAAAGAATGATGTTTGAGTTAGATTCATACTCAACACCTACTTTAATAATTGATGATGAAGTTATTAGAGGCGTTCAGATGGAGCAAATTGAAGCAGCATTACAAAAACGTTAATCTACTACCTATTAACTCACTTCTCACATTAAAAACACCTAAATGAACATTCATTTAGGTGTTTTTTATCAATCTATACTACATATGGTTTTAGGATTGTTTTAAGGACTTGTCCACAAAATAGTTTCTCTTTTACCCAACTCCTATAAAATGAAAAACAAAAAACATGACGGACGATGCGAAAAGAACTTTCGAAATAAGTCCTCTCAAATAAAATCCTCCTCAGTCTGAACTTTTACTAATCGTATCATTATTATATTGAAATTTACTATACGAATCGTTCTTATCTTTTTTACATTAGTTGACAGAGAAAAACACTACTTTTAATTAATATAGGCTTTTATATATGTATTCGTCGATTTTTGATTGAGATCACTAAAACTCTATGCTCCAAATCAACATTATTTCTAGGTAATTTCTCCCTTTATCTAGATCAAATTTAATGGTAAAGTTAGATAATTTGTGTCAACTTTTCAATTTTTTAAAAATTTATGAACGGTTAGGGAGTGTTTTTATGGAGTATCGTGGTTCAACGGTTTACAATCAAGACGATTTTTTTTCAGAATACATTCGACGAAAGAATAGAGAAGATAGTCCTAACAATGCAATCGAAGGACCAATCATCAGTGAACTAATAGGGAATGTTGATCGAAAAAACGTATTAGATTTAGGTTGTGGTGACGCATCCTTCGGTAAGGAACTTCTACTACTTGGAGCTAAAACCTATACAGGTATCGAGGGATCAGAGCACATGATTAATGCTGCATTGACCAATTTAATGGATACAGTAGGGACCATCCATCATACCTCAATCGAGGATTATCATTTTCCTCCGAATTCATTTGAACTTGTCACTTCTAGATTTGCACTACACTATATTTCAAATATTGAGCTTGTATTTCAAAAAATATTTAACAGCTTAAAAGAAAACGGCCATTTTATATTTAGTGTACAACATCCATTAACTACTGCCTCCTTTTTAAGCAAACTCTCAGGAGATCGACGCGAAAATTGGATTGTAGACGATTACTTTCGAACTGGCGAAAGAAAGGAACCATGGATGAAGAAAGTAGGGGTCAAATACCATCGAACAATTGAACAATATTTTAATCTTTTAAGAAAAACTGGGTTCCAGATCGATCAATTACATGAAGGTACTCCAAAACAAATACATTTTAAAAGCGAAGAAGAGTTTATAAGAAGACAAAGAATACCAATCGTACTTGTTTTTTCTTGTTTTAAATAGACTAAGCATAAAAAATGACTGTCATTGTTTAGCGACAGTCATTTTCTGATTAAATCTTATAAGAGAGTCACTAAAAAAGTAACTCATTATGTTTAAATAAAAAATCATAACTTAAGTCAATATATAAATAGCTTCCATTGTTCATTGGATAAGAAAACGTTCGAATTTTTTCACCTGTTTCAATATCTCTGTATATATCTGATAATTGTCCCTGATCATTTGATTGCATTTTCAAAACGGTTTCTAAAAAATACGGCCTCCAGCTCCAGTTTCTACCTTTATACTTTTCTTGAAGCTCCCACTGCTCACCATTAATTTTAAACAAGTTCGCTGATTGCTGAAAACCATCCTCATCACAAATATACATCCTAAAACAAAAGGAATTTAATTCACTTGATATATTAATTAAAAATGAATTTAAATCCACTCCTAATTTAAATTTATTAATAGTCGATTCGACTTTTTGTTGTATTAAATTAGTCATATCTCTTAGCGCAATTAATTTGTTCTTTTCGCCTCGAATATATTTTAAGATATCATTTTTTAATGGCTCACATTCATGATTTAATTGACGAATTGATGGTTGAGGTATAAACAAGTAAGCACCTTGATAAAATCTTCCACCATTCTTCCATGCATTTCTTAATTGAATTGAATCGATTATTCCATCGTAATACATCGATGCCCCTACTTTTCTTGCCACATAAATTACGGAATTTAACAAATCTTGAAATGATGATGTATGAAGTTGTTGAACCATTTTAAAATCGATTTTAATGATATCAGGAGATAAAAACCGAAGTTTCTCTAAGTTAATTAACTTCTCATTTACGCTATTAATCGCAAATTTAATACCATAAGTTTGATAATATGTAATTAAATTTTTTAGTTCTTTCTCAAAACCATAAAAAAGTTGATGTTGAAGTATAATGACAATTTTATTTAGTTGTATTCCCTTTTCTTCATATGATTGTAAAATCGCTAAAAGATTTTCCGGGTCATCTGAAAGAAGTGCTGAAGGGTGACGATTAATAAAAATACCACCTTCGAATTTAGATTGTACAACTTCATCGAGAGCTTGAATTAATATATGATTGTCAACCTCTAATAAGTAGTCATCTGGCACCAAATCATTTGCAAAGAAGAATTCAAGGCTGTGTAAATTTTCAAGTTTTAGTCTACCAACAACCTCTACTCCTACACAATTTTGTGTATCGGCTCCATATATTGGTTGAAAATATGGTACGACTTTATCTAAGTTACTTATTACGTCTAAAGGATCCATTTTGAACCTCCTTCTAGAATGGGTATTGATGTAAGGACTGTCCTCCATCCATTGTAAAACAAGAACCATTAATATAACCAGCCTCATTTGAAAATAAATATGCACAAAGTCCCGCTATTTCTTCTGGAGTACCCAAACGGCCTAGTGGTACACTTTGAATTGTGCGGTTTTCTAATTCCTCAGAAAGCCATAGTTTAGCTGCTCCACCTGTACGTTCAATAGGTCCAGGAGCAATCGCATTGACTCTAATTCCATATTTTCTCCCCCACTCAACTGCTAAAGTTCTAGTCATAGCAAGAACTCCAGCTTTAGCTGATGCAGAGTGAATGACTCCAGGACCCGCATCCCAAGCATATGTAGCAATTATATTTGTGATCGCACCTTTAATTTTATGTTGTATCATATACCTTCCTACTTCAGAACTACAATAAAAGGTTCCATTTAAAACGATATTTATAACCGTGTTCCAACCGTTTACAGACAAATCCTCTGCAGCACAAATAAAATTACCAGCCGCATTATTTACTAAGAAGTCTATCGTTCCAAATGTTTGATCAACTTCATTTACCATATTTTTAATTAATTCAGGATCCCGAACATCCATAGCTATTGGTAATACTTGACCATCAAATTGTTCAATTTCTTCTTTTGCATTATTTAATTTTTCTAAATCTCTTCCGGCAATGACCACTCTTGCACCATCCTTTGCAAAGCGCATAGCCATTGCTTTCCCCATTCCACTAGAGCCACCAGTAACGATCACAACCTTATCCTTCACTCGTATCACTCCCTTTGTGTCTATAGTTTAACAACATTTTGTTATTTTGAGAATATTTTTAACAATTAAACTATTTAATATAATATGCAGTATTTATTTCTTTAAAAAGGTCGGGGGACAATTGAAAATAAAACTTACATCATTTTTTTTACTATTAATTTGTACAATCTATTATTCAGTCTATGTTGAGCCAACATCAATTCGAACTAAGCATTTAATATTTTCAGACAATCGGTTAAATTCAAATACTACTATTAAATTAATCCAAATCTCTGATACTCACTTTAATAATAAAAAAGATATAGAACGATTTAAAAAGGTAATAAAAAATATAAACCAAATGAAGCCTGATTTTATTCTATTTACTGGGGATTTGGTTAGTGATATACGAAAGTTTTCTTACAAGAATGAAGTTATTCGGCTTTTAAAAGAACTTAATCCAAAAATAGGAAAGCTTGCAATATACGGTAACCATGATCATGGAGGTTATTTTACTGAACAATACGAAGAGCTGTTAACCGAAAGTAATTTTATATTATTAAAAAACGAAGAAAAAACTTATTACGTTCAAAAACAAAAAGTTTCATTTATCGGTCTCGATGATTATATGCTAGGAAACAAACAATATAATGACATTTTAGATCGAATTCAAAAAAATAGTTATACGGTTGTTCTAGCACATGAACCTGACATTGCCGATTTGACGAAAACCTATCCGATAAATCTTCAGCTCTCTGGCCATAGCCATGGCGGACAAATCTATTTACCTTTATATAAGTCCTTTATAATGCCTCCATACGCAAAGAAATACAACCGAGGTGTTTACACCCTATCAAGTAAATATAATAGTCATTTAGTCGTTTCAAATGGAATTGGAACAACTAAACTACCAATTCGCCTATTTACACCACCTGAAATAGTATCAATTGAAATTACTGGCCAAAATAAAAAGTAAAAATGATCAGTAAATATAATTTCTCGACACCTCACCCATACTAGGTTGGTTACCTATTTTTATGGGTACTTGCTCAATTATTTTAGTACTCCATACACTAATATTGAAGACAAGAGAGGAGGTTAAATACATGAATTATCAATATCACCCTAATTTAAATCATTATTATAGAGAAGATCATGCTCCATCCTACTACTTTGATCATAACGAACAACGCTTTGTTCCTTTTTTCCCAATTTTGCCAATAATAGGAGGATTAGCTGGATTAGCAGGCGGATTCGCGTTAGGAGCACTAGCGTTTAGACCACCTTATTATCCGCCATATGGACAATTCCCACCATATCCAGCATATCCTCCATACGGTGGTGGTTTCGGTGGCGGCTTCGGTGGTGGGTACCCTGGATACCAACAACCTTACCCACCTGTAAATCCTGGTGCTTTTTTACCTAATAATGCAGGATTAAATTCGCCAGGTAACATAGGACCCTATCCATACTAATTAAAAAAAGCTAGTCGTATTAATGAATATTATTTCGATTAGCTTTTTATTATATAACCACTTCTCCAGATTTGATTTGAAAAATTTTAAACTAAAGATATAATATACTCATATCTATTATTTTTCGGAGGTAACATAGAAGCATGAAATCGAAAGAACCTAGCCTGAATAAACTAAATTTTACAAATGAAGAAATTTTTCAGGCAATATTTGTTGTAAATAAACATGCTAAAACAGCACTTGAACCAAGTGAACTATATTCACTAAAAAGACAAGCTATCTTAAAGCTTATTGATAAAGGTATTGCTAAGAAAGTTGGATTACATTTTTCAAATAATCCCAAGTCAAGTAAACAACAATCTGATGTGTTGATTGCTTGTGGAGATTTTTTCTTTCATATACCACCTTTAAAAGAAGACTTTAAACTTCTCCCGCATTTAGGAATATTAGAAAATACTCATCGTAACCCAAAAGTATCCATGTCATTAAGCTATGCCAAAAAAATACTTCATCATTTCTTAGGTATTCAAAACGTTAAATCTGAAAACCATTTCAAAAACGGATCTAACTACCGAAGAAATACCCCAGGGCAATTTTTAAGAGCTTCTTCATTTCTAAATAACTCTACATTTACTTTTCCGAGTGAACCAATTCGTAAAAATAAAGGTAAGCAAGAGAAATAAGCTGAAACAATCATTACTAAATAACATTAATATAGATTAAATGGGAAGATTAAAAGACCTTTTAAAATGGGTTTATAATCCTTCCCTTTTTTATTTGAATGTACGGAAATTCTTTATTTACCTCTCATATTTTAGTAGATTTGTCTCACCTATCGTTTGAGACAAACATACTATATGAATAGGGGGTGATTGATATGTTCGGTAATAATAACTTACAAGATATTATTCGTTATGTTGCTGGGTTCTTATTTGCACTTCAATTGTTACTAAATTCTTTTGGGTTTAAATTCCTAAATAATGAACAAATTGATGCTGTAATTAATGTAATTTCATTCCTTTTTATTTTATACTTCGGTGCTAAGCATAATTATTTAGGTAAAAAAGGACAAGCTCAAAAGGCTGTACTTCAAGAAGCAGGATTAGAAAAAACAAATAAGCAGACAAATTCGGATCAATAGATTACTTTATGTCTACTTTTTGATTGATTAGATTACAAATTTAAAGATTTGATTTGAGAGTGATTAAACATTGAGTCACTCTCAATTTTTTAGTCGAATTTATGCTACTTTTTAAGTAATATTTTCTATTTTTCACTATTTTTCCTCATATATTGATTTTAATTTTAGTAATCATATGGACTTTGTTATACATTGTAGAATTATTTTAAGTAGATTAGGTAGGAAAAATTTAACTTTATATTGAATGTTCTAAAAACACATATTTTTCAGGAGGATATCAAATGTCAGTAATTTTTACAAGTAAAGACATTTCAAAGAAATTAAAAATAGGTAAATCACGTGTAAGAGAGATTAGTAAGGAACTAGAAAAGAAAGAATATCATTTTACAAAGAACCAAGATACTAGGATCTATAATCAAAATGATTTTGAATTATTTCAAATGATTATTAAAGAGTACCACGAAAATGAAAATCTTTTACAATCAGTTGAATATGCTTTAAATTACCAGTCTCTTCAAAGTCAAACTGAAGTTCATGTAATTGAAACAACTACAATTGAGAATGAAATGACAGAAAATATCACCCCGAATATTCCTCTAGAAAATAACATACATAAAAATTTTGACATGAAGAATGACATCGAATTAATTGAAGTAAATAAGAATGATATTGTTGAAGATGTAAATACCCAAATTGAAACAGTTGATTCAGAATTAATTCAACATTCACTAATACTAGAAGAAGCAGCTTTAGAAGCGTCTGTATTCCAAGCAGAACAAATCGAAGTCGTAGAGAATAGTCAAATAACTTCACAAGATACAAAGCATATTGAAGAATCACTTTCTCAACTAGAAACAATTGATGAATGCGTAATGGAGCAACCTTTTTCACAAGATACTGAGAAGTTTGAAGACCAATTAGAAATAATTGAAGAAGTCGTAATAAAGCAATCGTTACAAAAAGAAGAGCATGTTACAGTTTCTGGTCCTTTAACAAATCAATCAGATCAAAATTCTGAGGATGAAGAAGTCCAAGAATATCGTTTTGAAGAAATGACTGTTGAACAAGTACTCGAAGAAAATAAAAAACTACCTGATGAAGTAGTTCTTTCAAAGTTTAATGAATCAAACGTAGTAACGGAACCAATCGTTTCAAAAGAGAATGTTACTACTTTTGTACCGACAAATTCTAATCAAATTATGTTTGAAGAGTTTATGTCCCAAATTACGAATCTAGCGTATCAAAATGAACAAATCCTAACTCAAAATCAAACATTAATCAAACAGAACTTAGAGAAGGATCAAAAGTTAGAAAAAATATTATATTCAGTTGAAGAAAAAAGTGAAGAGCTGCAAGGGTTAGCAACAGTAATTGAAGAAAAAGATGAAAAATTAGAGCAAATGTTTGAAGAAATTAAATCAAAAGAATCTGGTCGAGATGCTCAATTAATGAGGATGATTAGAGAATTACAGGAAACAAAGAAGATGGTAGCTGCCTCAAAGGAAAGAGACTGGAAAAATGCAATTAAATCACTCTTTTTTAAACCTAAATCTGTAAAATAATTCGTTTATTATTTAGCACTTTTACTACATTATGAAAATGAAAGATTTTTAGTTTGAAAAGAGAAGGGAATTTTCCCTTCTCTTTATTCTTTCATTATACCTCTTCACTCTGTTCTTGATGATAAGCTGGTAAGACAATATGAACTTCAGTTCCTTTGCCTTCTTCACTTAAATACTCAATCGTTCCCTTATGAGCTTCAATAATACTAAAAGTAACCATTAGTCCTAGACCTGTTCCTTTTTCTTTTAAAGAATAAAAAGGTTGTCCTAAACGATCCAATTGTGCTTTTGACATACCTACTCCATTATCTTTCACAACAATTCGTATGTACTCTCGATCTCTTTCTTTCTCAATATTTGCTTCAATTTTAATATAGCCTTTCGTGTCCTTTATAGCTTCTACACCATTTTTTAGAACATTAATGATTGCTTGTTTAAGCTTAGCGCGATCTCCGACAGTATACATATCCTCATTTACATTTACTTGTAAGAAAGCACCCTGTAGTGAGGCGTAACTTGACATTAATGTTGTTACTTCATTCAGCTGTTCTGTCATATTGATTATTTTCTTTTCCTCAATTTGAGGTCTAGCTAAGTTTAAATAATCTGAAATGATATTTTCAGCTCGGTCTAGTTCAGCTAATACAAGTTTCATATATTCTCTATTCGTTCCACTTTCTTGATTCTCAATTAACTGAATGAAACCCCTTACAACCGTTAATGGATTTCTCACTTCATGAGCTACACTCGCCGCAAGTTCACTCACCATATTTAATTTCTCTGATTTCTGCATTTGTACGCGAATTTCAGCATTTTCAAATAAAAACTCTCTTAAATAAACATGAAACAGCATTGTAATTGTTAAAACAGTAAAAAATATGCACGCCGAAAAAATTGTTTGATCTGATTGGTACTCTTTTATACCATTTACCGTTGCTTCATAATAAAGCAAACAGACCATACTGAACGAAAATAAAATTGGCATTAAAATACTTAAAGCAAATTTCTTCCTTTTAGAAAAACTAACCCAATGTGGTGAAACAATAAATGGTAAGATACACGAAATCACTTCAAATGGAAAAGATTTCAAAGATGCTAAACCATATAGCAAATACACAAAAATTGCTTTCGTTAAAATAATAATCGTTCCGATCAATCTTCCACCATATAAAATAGATGAATAGATTAATAAAATACTAAAAGTAATAGCCATGCTTTCACTAATGTGAATTGGGTAAAGCAAGCAAATAAAAATATTAAAAAAAGTTAGCAATCCAACTAATATTCTATTTTGTTTCGGGCTTGTATTGTGGTATCTACTAAGCCAGAACATTTCGTATAAAAAGACCGGAATGATTATGATTGCAAATTGAATTAATAAATCTTTTAATTGCAGCATTAAAGTGTCCCCCACCCCTTCTTTCAACAAATTATAACATAGTTATTTAAACTTCTAATTATTAATACAAAAAATTCAAAAAAAACATTTCTACATAGAACGTCACATTATTACAAAGTATTCTAAAATATAAGAAAAGTCGTCAAGCTTAAGTGCTTAACGACTTAAAACCAACCTTTTCTTTTAAAAAATATGTACATTAGGATCGTAACAAATCCCATTAAAATTAAGATAAATAAGTATCCATATTTCCATGTTAATTCCGGCATATAGTGGAAATTCATTCCATATAAACCTACGATAAACGTTAGTGGTAAAAAGAAAGATGATATTATTGTTAGTGTTTTCATAATATTATTCATTTTTTCTGAGCTTAATGAAAAATAGCTTTCTCGAATATCGGAAGCTAAATCTCGATTCGTCTCAATCATATCCGAAAGCTTCATTAAATGATCGTGTATATCTTCAAAATAAATTCGATGTTCAGATATATCTTTAAATCGATTTGAATTAAGAATTCGATATAATAAATCACGAGTTGGTAAAATCGTCCTTCTTAATTTCGATAAATCAGATTTAATATCATATAATCTTTCTACAGCATTATTTACTTGTTTCTTTAATGGATCAATTTCTAAGTCTGATAGTTCATCCTCTAAACGATAAATTAGTGGAAAATAACTATCAACAAGCTCATCAATAATTCGATGCGTTAAATGAAGTGGACTCTTCGAAGCTCGACGGTCTGACATTATATTCTCTAAAACTTGTTGTACGGTCGGACTTTTATGGATATGAAATGTGACAACATAATGATCACTTACAAAAATATCTAGTTCCGTCTCCTCTAAGTCTTTTTTATTTAATTCGTGCAAAATTAAAAAATGATATCCTTCATAGTAGTCAAGTTTAGGTCGTTGTACATATTCCAAACAATCTTCAATCGCTAAAGGATGAAAATTAAATTCGGTTGATAAAAGTTGAATCTCATCTTCAGTCGGTTCATCAATGTCTACCCAATACCATAAGTAATTATTTGATTTTGCATCTGCTATTGTAATATTACGATCGATTACTTTATTTTTTGTTATTCCTATTACTTGTAACAAGTTACTCACCTTCTTTAGGCAATCAAATTATTTCACTACTAAATACTTTTTTTATTATATGGTAAAATGAAGAAAATTTCATTGAATAGTTCGATTAAAAAGTTTAATTTTAATATAAAAATAATAAGTAGAGGGATTTAAAATGAACAAATATATAAACGAAAGTGTAAAAGAAATTCAAATCTCCGGTATTAGAAAATTTGCCCAAAAAATCGAAAAATATGACAATGTCATTGCATTAACATTGGGTCAACCTGATTTTCCAACTCCAGCACCTATTAAAGAAGCTGCTATTCATGCAATTAATCAAAATCAAACAGTCTATACTCCTAATGCAGGACTGCCTGCACTTAGAAATGCTGCTTCTAATTTTTTAAAGAAAAAATATTCTTTATCATATGATCCATCGAATGAAATAATCGTTACAGTAGGAGCTAGTCAAGCACTCGATGTTACATTCAGGACGATCCTTAATGATGACTGTGAGGTTATTCTTCCTGCACCAATCTATCCTGGCTATGCACCAATTATTCAAACATGTGGTGCAAAACCAGTTTTTGTCGATACATCTAATAGTGGTTTTAAAATTACACCTGAATTATTGGAAGAACAGATCACTGAAAAAACACGTTGTATTGTTTTACCTTATCCAAATAACCCAACAGGCGTCACATTAACGAAAGAGGAACTTGAGAATTTAGCTAACTACTTATCTCAGAAAGACGTATTCATTTTATCAGATGAAATATATAGTGAGCTGACATATGATACGACTCATACTTCAATTGCTAGTTACCCTGGTATGAGAGAAAAGACAATTGTCATAAACGGTCTTAGCAAATCACATTCGATGACTGGTTGGAGAATTGGTTTTATCTATGCGCCTGCTTATTTAGCTCAGGAAATCTTAAAAGTGCATCAGTATAACGTATCATGCGCTACATCAATATCTCAATATGCAGCAATTACAGCATTAACTGATTGCATTGATTCTCCAATTGAAATGGCAAAGGAATATAAAATAAGACGTAATTATATGATTGATCGATTAGAAAAGATGGGCCTACCTTGTATTAAGCCAGAAGGTGCATTTTATTTATTCCCATCAATTAAAGAATTCAATATGCCTTCCATGGAGTTCGCACTAAATCTAGTAGAAAAACATAATCTAGCGGTTATTCCAGGAGAAGCTTTTTCTGAATATGGAGATTCATTTATTCGATTATCATATGCTTATTCAATGAAAGAACTAGAAATTGCATGTGACCGATTAGAAGAGTTTGTTACTAGTCTTAGAAATTAAAATAAAAAAGCAGGGGTGGATTATTTGATCCTCCCCTGCTTTTTTATCTAGCTTGTATTACTCTTGTTTTAAATAACAAGTCCTGAATTGTTTTATGGTCTTTTCTAAATAACATTAAATAGACATTAACTATTAATGGTACACCTAAAAATAGAACTGATATTCCTGCTATAAAGATAAAACGTATGAAAAATAGTATCATTGTCGTTTCTTCATAGTTATCTTTTATCATTTTAATAGCTAAAAATCTTTGACCAAATGTCATCCCTTTATTAAATTGTGGAACAACTACAAATAATATGATCATAATAATTGAAATAACGATTAAATCGACCGTTGAATTTCCTGATGTAGAATTAAAACGACTTAATATCTTCTCAGGATTCATCGTAATAATAGCAATAATGATCCCATAAGCTACTGAAACGATAAACGTATCGAATAAAAACGCACTTAATCGTTGATAAAACTTTGCAAGTTGAAAATTTTGCACTTGTTAACCTCTATTCATTAAATTATTGAATGTGGTGAGACGGATCGTATAAAGTATAAAGTGCTTGCGTTCCTTTTTCATCTAAACCATTTTTAGACAGTTCATCGTAGCATTTTTTTGCAAGGAAAAGTCCTGGTAGATTTAATTCCATCTTTTCAGCTTCTTCAATTGCGATTCCCATATCTTTTATAAAATGTTTAATATAGAATCCCGGCTCGAAATCGCCTCTTAAAACACGAGGTGCTAAATTAGATAATGACCAACTACCCGCTGCACCCGTAGAAATACTTCCTAATACTTTTTCACCGTCTAAACCTGCTGCTTTCGCATATGCAAGCGCCTCACAAACTCCTAACATACCTGAAGCTATTGCAATCTGATTACACATTTTTACATGTTGTCCACTACCAGCATTTCCATGATATGCAATATTTTTTCCTAAAACATCAAATAATGCGGACATTTTATGAAAAGTTTCTTCTTCTCCACCAACCATAATGGCTAATCTAGCTTCTCTTGCTCCTAAATCTCCACCTGACACAGGTGCATCTAATGAAGACATACCTACTGATTTTGTTAGCTCATCAATTTTTTTAGCTAAAGTTGGTGTCGAAGTTGTAAAATCGATAAATGTTGTCCCTTTTGCAGCTGATTGGATGATCCCATTGTCGCCAAAATATACTTCCTCTAAGTCACTTGGATAGCCGACCATCGTACAAATAACCTGACAATTTGGTGCTAATTCTTTAGGTGTATCATACCAAGTTGCACCTAAATCAATTAATTCATTTGCTTTTTCTTTTGTACGGTTATAAATATGTAATTTTGCACCTGCATTGATTAAATGCTTTGCCATACTTTTACCCATAACGCCAATACCGATAAATCCAACTTGTAAATCTTTTAAATTAATTGCTTCCATATTACACACTCCTCTTTTAATATCCATAAATAAACTAACATAAAAAATATTAATAAAAAAGCCTGAGCTATTCTTATAAAAAAATAAGCAAACTAAACCTTATTTCAAATTAAATTTAGGTTATTTCAACACTAATTTGTTGACTCTAATAATGGAACTATCTATATTTAAAAAGTACATAAAAATGTATCTAATGCACCTAATTTTTGGAGGTATTTTCATATGAAAAATGAACAATTTTTTGAAATGATTAAAGAACGAAACTCTACTCGAGTATTCGATTCTTCTACTGAAATCAGTAGCAGCGAAATTACTGAACTTCTTGATGCTGCAATGACTGCACCATCTGCTTGGAATTTACAACATTGGAAATTCGTTGTATTCCATGGTGAAAACGCGCAAGGTAAATTATTACCTGTTGCATATAACCAAGGTCAAGTTAAAGATGCTTCATGTGTAATTGCTGTATTAGCCGATACACAATCAGCAAAAAATGTTGACTTAGTTTTCGGACCTGCAGTGGAAGCTGGTTTTATGACTCAAGAAGCAAAAGACAAATTAAAAGCAAACGTTGAAAATGCTTATGCAACAGAACAACGTAATCGTGAACAAGGGATCTTGAACTCTTCTCTTGCTGGTATGCAATTAATAATGGCTGCTTCTGCAAAAGGTTGGAACACTTGTGCAATCGGTGGATTTAACGAACAAGCGTTTAAAGAAACTTTCTTAACTGGTGATCGCTATATTCCAACAATGTTGATTGCCATTGGTAAAGAAAAAGTACCTGGACATCATACTACGCGTTTTTCTGCAAAAGAAATGTCTATTTGGATTTAATCATAAATGAAAAGTAAAAGGGATTCTGACAAAAGTCGGAGTCCCTTTTATGTCATTACGATTCATTAACAATGGTGCTCAACAGTAATGATTAATTTCTTAAGTAATTCTAGAGAAGAATCAATTGCTAATGAATAATATCTATGTGTGCCTTTTTGCTCAATTAGTACTAATTGATTATCACGTAATATTTTTAAATGATGTGATATAGCCGGTCTAGATAATGAAGTTTTTTCCGTAATTTCATTAACAGTTAGCGCTTCACCTTCTGATAACATTAAAATGATATCCTGTCTATAAGGATCGCTTAACGCTTGGAACAAGGGAATACATTCTCTAAATACTTCAATTGCTTCTTTACTCAAATCTCCACCTACTTTTATTATGCAAAAATAATCTTATTCGTTTAATAATTTAAACACACACTAAATTAAAGAAGCGAATTTGTCAACAGTAGGAATTTTTCAATCCGGTTGGTCATTATCCTGACTTGATATATTAAAAATAAAACAACAGGTTTCCCTGTTGTTTTATTTTAGATGCTATTTACTAAGTTAACAACTTCTTCAGCAGTAGACATAGATAAAGCTTTTTCAGCTAATATCTCCATTTCAGCTTTAGAAAGTTTAGCCATTTGACTACGAGCAGGTAGGATTGAAGTAGCACTCATAGAGAATTCATGTAAGCCTAATCCAACAAGTAAAGGAATAGCTAATGCATCTCCAGCCATCTCTCCACACATTCCAGCCCATTTGCCTTCTTTGTTTGCAGCATCGATTACCATTTTAACTAATCTTAAAATAGATGGGTTATATGGTTGATATAAATATGAAACCTGTTCATTCATTCGATCCGCAGCCATTGTATATTGGATTAAATCGTTTGTCCCGATACTAAAGAAATCAACTTCCTTAGCGAATACATCTGCTAGAACAGCAGAAGCAGGGATTTCTACCATCATACCAATTTCGATATTGTCTGAGACTTGAACATTTTCTTTTACTAACTGTTCTTTTTCTTCTAATAAAACAGCCTTTGCTGCTCTGAACTCATCTAATGTTGCAATCATCGGGAACATAATTTTTAAATTGCCATACACACTAGCACGAAGTAATGCACGTAATTGTGTACGGAATATATCCTTCTGATCTAAACATAAACGAATCGCTCTGTAGCCTAAGAATGGGTTCATTTCTTTTGGTAAGTGTAAATAAGATAATTCTTTATCTCCACCGATATCTAGTGTTCTTACTACTACCGGTTTATCACCCATACTTTCAAGAACTGATTTGTATGATTCAAACTGCTCTTCTTCTGATGGGAAGTTATCACGTCCCATATATAGGAACTCAGTACGGTAAAGACCAACACCTTCACCACCATTATTGATAACGCCCTCTACATCATTCGGTGTACCAATGTTAGCTACTAACTCAACATGATGTCCATCTTTCGTTACAGTTGGCTCATTTTTCAGTTTTGCCCATTCAACTTTTTGTAGCTCGAATTTTTCTTTTTTAGCTTTATACTCTTCTAATTCTTCGTTTGAAGGATCTACTATTACATGACCATCTAATCCATCAACAATGACCATTACGCCATTTTCGATTTTACTTGTTACTTCTTTTGTCCCTACAACAGCAGGAATTTCAAGAGAACGAGCCATAATAGCTGAGTGAGATGTACGACCACCAATATCAGTTGTAAAACCTAAAGCATATTTACGGTTTAATTGAGCTGTATCAGATGGTGTTAAATCTTCTGCAATAATAATTACTTCTTCAGTAATATTTGCAGGGTTAGAAATCGTAACGCCTAAAAGATGCGCCATTACACGTTTCGTAACATCGCGGATATCTGCAGCACGTTCCTTCATATATTCATTATCCATGCTTTCAAACATTTGAACGAACATTGAAGCAACTTCATTCATAGCAAAATCAGCATTGATACTTTCAGACTTAATTTTATCTTTAACTGGGTTAACTAGCTCTGGATCATTTAAAACTAAGATGTGTGCAGAAAAGATTGCAGCTTTATCTTCACCAAGTTCAGCATTCGCGTGATCACGAATTTTTTCTAATTCAGTGTTAGAAACTTGAATTGCATTGTCAAGTTTAGCAATTTCAGCATCAATATCTGAAATTTGTTTTTTAACAATGTTTAATTCAGGATTTTCTAAGCGAAATGCTTTTGCAATTGCAATTCCACTAGAAGCTGCAATACCTTTAATATGTAAAGACATTATTCGCCTAAACCTTCTTTTTTCATTGTATCATCGATTGCAGCAATCGCTTGTTCTGCATCTTCACCATTAGCGCTAATTTTGATCTCAGTTCCTTGTTGAATTCCTAAAGACATTACACCCATGATTGATTTTAAGTTAACTGTTTTACCATTATACTCAAGATTGATATCAGAATTAAATTTACCTGCTACATTTACTAATAATGTTGCTGGACGAGCGTGGATTCCAGAATCAGCTGTTACTTTAAAAGTTTTTTCCATAATAATTTATCTCCTTTGTGATTAAATCTACATTTTTGGTATAGACGTTTGGCCTACTATAAATATTCTATTAAAAGGGGTGCATAGTGTCAACTATACTACCCCTTTTAAAATCAAACATTTTTCGTCTATTTAATTAGATTTATTTAATCTTAATGATGCCTACTTCACCTTTTGATTGCTTACCTGGTTTTTCAATAACAACTTGTTGTCCTTCAGCTAAGTTTGTAAATACAACAGGTGTAATTGTAGAAGGTGCATTTTCACGAATAAAGTGTAAATCAATTTTAACTAATTGTTGACCTTTTGTTACTTTCTCACCTTGTGATACCAGTACTTCAAAGCCTTCACCATTTAGTTTTACAGTATCAATACCAATATGGATTAAAATTTCTTTTCCACCATTTGATAAAATACCAATCGCATGTTTTGTTGGGAATACATTTACGATTTCGCCATCTACTGGAGATACAACTGTACCTTCTGAAGGAATAATCGCAAATCCATCGCCCATCATTTTTCCAGAAAATACCTGATCTGGTACTTCTGTAATTGGGATTATTTCCCCTTCAATTGGATTAATAATCGATTCTTCAATAGTAGTATCTACCGCTGAAGCTGTTTCTTTATGTGCTTCTTGACTAACAACTGGAGTTTTTCCAGTCATAATGTCTTTAATTTGTGATTTTAATGTATCTGATTTAGGTCCAAAAATTGCTTGAATATTATTTCCAACTTCAAGAACTCCAGCGGCACCTAGTGCTTTTAAACGATCTTTATTTACTTCATCTTTTGCATTTACTTGTACTCGTAAACGTGTGATACATGCATCTAATGAAGAAATATTACTTTTCCCACCTAATGCTTGTAAAATTTCATAAGGTAATTCATTAGCTGGAGTATTACTTGTAGTATCTTCAGCGATTGCATCCTCACGACCTGGCGTTTTTAAATCCCATTTTCTAATTGCAAATCGGAAACCGAAGTAGTAAATAACTGCTAATACTAAACCGACGATGATTACCCACCACCAGCCAGTTCTATTCGGTAGAACACCGAATAATAAGTAGTCAATTAGACCACCTGAGAAAGTCATACCAATTTTAACATTTAATAATTGCATTACCATAAATGATAAACCAGCAAAGATTGCATGAATTCCGAATAATACTGGTGCAACAAATAAGAATGAGAACTCAATTGGTTCTGTAATACCTGTTAAGAAAGAAGTTAATGCAGCTGATGCTAGAATACCACCAGCGATTTTTTTGTTTTCTGGTTTCGCTTCGTGATACATAGCCAAAGCTGCAGCCGGTAAACCAAACATCATGAATGGGAATTTACCTACCATGAATGTACCAGCTGTTAATTTTACTCCGTCTTTTAATTGTGCGAAGAAGATTTTTTGATCTCCGTGAACAACCATACCTGTTTTATCAGTATATGAACCAAACTCAAACCAGAATGGTGCATAGAAAATATGATGTAAACCAAATGGTATTAAAGAACGTTCAATAACACCAAAAACGAATGCCGATAACGTTAAATTCGCATCGATCATATTATGCGAGAATGCGTTTAAGCCATGTTGAATTGGTGGCCAAATGAAACACATTAAAATTCCAAGTACTACTGAGAATGCTGCTGTAGCAATTGGAACAAATCGTTTACCTGCGAAGAAACCTAAGTAAGAAGGTAAATCAATTTCAAAGTATTTGTTATAAGCCCAAGCAGCTACTAAACCAACGATAATCCCACCAAATACACCTGTTTGAAGTGTAGGAATACCTAATACAAACGCATAGGATGGATCATCAAATTTGGCAATATTTAAAGCTTTATCTAAAACGACAAAATGTCCAATATCCCTGAACACACTCATTGTTTTATTCATAATCAGGAATCCAACGATTGCTGCTAAACCTGCAACACCTTCTCCTCCTGCTAAACCAACGGCAACACCTACTGCAAATAATAATGACAGATTACCAAAAATGATGTCACCTGATTGTTCCATAACTTTTGCTACTAGTTGGAACCAGTGCGCGTCAAGAAATGGTAAGTACTTTAATGTTTGTGGATTTTGAAATGCATTACCGAATGCAAGTAACAATCCAGCAGCTGGTAAAATTGCAACTGGAAGCATAAGCGCTTTACCAACTTTTTGTAAAACTCCAAAGATTTTCTTAAACATTGTCTTCCTCCTTTTATCCAAACAAAAAAGGCATGAGCAGAAAAAATGAGATTATTGAATCCTGGATATAGTTTCCCCTACCCAAGTATAATAATTCACATTTTTTCAACTCATGCCTGATCGAATCAGTAACACGTTTAATGTGTACAATATTCAATTATGTTTTTTTTATGATTTCGCTTTCATTATATCTATAGATTTTAAAAATTTCAAGCCAAATTACCTATTTTTTTTAATCTTTATTAACTATTTTATAAAAGCGCTAAATTGCTCTTTAGGCTTATTGTATTATTTATTAATTTTACTCTGAACAAGTCGTTCTAAGTGTAATGTTAAGTATATTACTTCGGCTTCACTTGCTTGTTTATTTAATGAAGCTTGGATTGACTTTAAAATTTTCCATGCTAAATCATAGCATACTGGGTATTCTTTTTTTAATATTATACCCAAAGCTGGTGACTCTTCAGATGAATTACCATGAAATATACGGTCAATTAAAAATCGCAAATGACGAACTAACCTTGAATAATGAATACTTTCTTTATCAATTTCAATTTTTAAATATTCTTCTATATAGATTACTAAATCTTTAATAATCTGAGAGAACTTATTTACATCCGATACTACTTCCATCGATAAATTACTAACGATATGAAGCGTTACAAACCCTACTTCTTCGATCGGTAAATTTATATCTATTTCTTTATTTATCAAATCAATCACTTCTTGTGCAATTTTAAAATACTCTGGATACATTGCTTTCGTTTCTTGTAAGAAAGGATTATCAACATTATAGCCTTCTCTAATACGTTTGATCGCAAATATTAAGTGGTCTGTTAACCCAATATGAATTTGCTCATTTAAAGTACATCCTGTTCTTTCAGAAATTAAATAAATCGCCTGCTGCAGTGTACCCATTAATTTTTCATCCATAAAGTTGATTAATGATTTATATTGTTTTTGTTTTTGTTCATCTTTTAAGATAAACATTTTTTCTACTACACCTTCGGAAATTAAATCTCCTCTAGTTTTATTAAAACCGATTCCTTTACCTAGCAAAACTACTTCGGTATGATCGGGATTTTTCGCTATTAAAACATTATTATTAAGAACCTTTTTGATTGTATAACATACTGACATCTCTGACATTTTTTTTATCACCCCCAAGTTTAAAAAATCGCTTTTATATCATAACATAATTTTTCTGAAAAAGTTAAAACGCAGTTTAAGTTTCATAAAATAATCATATTTTTTTGATAATCTATTATAGTAGGATAGAATATAAAAGTATAAATATAAATTGAGTAGGTGTTAAGAAAAATGATTAAGTTATTTGTTAGTGACCTGGATGGGACGATGTTTCACCAAGGTCAACTATTCGAACATGATGTAGAAGCATTAAAAACCCTTTTAGATCGTGGTGTTTTATTATGTTTTGCTTCAGGACGTTTAGATTATGAAATCGTAAAAATTATGGAAAGCTTGGAAGGTAATTTTCACCGTATTAGTATGAATGGAACTTATATTTATTCAAATGATGGCGAAGCATTGTTAGATGCAACATTCCATCCAAGTATAATCGATAAAGTTTACGAAATGATTTCACACGATAAATTTTTAATCTATGTAGCTGATAATTCAACATACTATATCGAAGAGAAAACGGATTTAGTTAGAGAAATTGAAAAGAACTCTAGCATGAATGCAGTTGAATTAAAAACACTAAAAAACGATTTAGGTAAATCGATTACTCCAAAAAAATATGTAGTGTTAGGTGAAGATGAAGACTTACTTGAGCTACAAAAAGAATTACAAAAAGAACTGCCTGAATTTGTCACTTCTTTTATTTCTGCTAAAAATTGTTTAGATATCGTTCCAGTAAACGTAAGTAAAGGTTCAGCAATTCAAATACTAATCGAAAAATTAGGAATTAAACCTGATGAAATTGCTTGTATAGGTGATGCATACAATGATATCTCAATGTTTGAACTAACTCCTAATAGCTTTGCGATGGAAAATGCTGACGATGAAGTTAAGAAATATGCTTCGTATATCGTTCCTTCAGTAGCCGAAGCAGTTAAAATTGTTTTACAAATTAAGTAAAAGGAAAGGGTGCTACTAGGAGCACCCTTTTTCTTATTGAAATATAATTTATGGTAGTTTTTTTGATTTCTTCATACTATCTCTTCTTGAATGGTACCCTTTATTTGCAGTTTCCCTGAATTTAATTGCAGATTTGACATTTTTATTTGCAGATTTACATATTTTAATTGCAGTTTCGGCTTTTTTATTTGCACTTCCACACATTTAATTGCAGTTTCAGCAGCCATTTTATTTGCACACCCGCTGACTTGGCATCTAACAATTAAAAAAGAGTGCTTAAAAAAGCACTCTTTTTAACGGTCTATATCAATAGTAAAACGATAGCGATCAGCTCGGTAAATACAGCTTACATATTCAAGTGGGATACCCTCATTAATAAACGTTACTTGGTGTAATTCTAATGCAGGAGAATCCTCCGCTACCTCAAGAATTAATGAATCTTTTTCTGTCATTAAAGATGCTTTAATCCATTTTGTGGCTTTTTTAATAGAATAACCTAATGTAACTTCAAAATATTCATATAAGGAATGATTCAATACTTTTTCATCAATTCGATTTACTAATTTTTTTGGCAGGTATGTTGTTTCGATTGCAATTGGATGATCATTTGCTAAACGACATCTCTCAATTTTAAAAATTTCAGAACCACTTTCAATTGATAACACTTCGGACAAATATTCATCAGCTTCAATCGTAGAAAAGCCAAGTAGTTTATTTGTAGGGGTCAATCCTATGGATGTTATATCCTCAGAAAAACTCCTTAATGATTTTAGTGATTCCTCAACTTCAATCCCATCTTTTACCGATACAAACGTCCCAATTCCACGTTTCCGACTTATTAATGATTCCTTTACAAGATTATTTAATGCTTGTCTTATTGTCATCCTGCTTACATTTAACATCTCACTCAATGTTTGCTCAGAGGGAATTCGCTCACCAGGCTTCCATTCTCCTGAGTTAATTTTAAGCTTTAAAATCTCTTGTATTTGAAAATAAATCGGTAACGGTGAATTTTTATCTAGTTTTAACATTATTTATTACAAAGTGAGTATGCTTCTTCATCAACAACAATCGTAACATTGTTGTGGTTTTGGAGTGCAGTAGCAGGACAGTTAATATCTAATTTTCCATTTAACATTTCCTTAACTGCTTCAGCCTTTTTGATGCCTGAAGCTACTAAAATAATTTCTTTCGCTCTCATAATAGAACCAATTCCCATCGTTACTGCATGTGTTGGGACATCTTCTTCGTTCTCAAAATAAATTTTATTTGCGTTACGAGTTGATTCAGTAAGCTCTACAATATGAGTAGGTGTATCGAATGGTGTACCAGGCTCATTAAATGCAATATGACCATTCTCACCAATTCCTAAAAGTTGTAAATCTACAGGATGCTTTTGTAGTAATTCCTCATAATTTTTACAAGCTTCTTCTAAATTTTTTGTATTTCCATTTGGTAAATGGTTTTCTTTAAAATTTAAATGGTTAAAAAGTTGTTCTGCCATGTAAGTGTGGTAGCTTGTTTGATCATCTTCAGCAAGTCCAACATATTCGTCCAGATTTACAGTAATGACGTTTGACACTTCTGGTTTATGAATACGGAAAAGTTCATAAATACCTAGTGGAGATCCACCTGTAGCTAATCCTAATGTGAATTCCGCTTTTCCTTCAAATGCCTTTACCATTTTTTCATATGCTACTTTTGAAATTTCTTCTGCATTTTTTACTACGATTACGTTCATAAAGTCACCTCATTCATATTTTTACCTTGTCTAGTTGTATCAATAACGAAGAAATCCGGAGTCATTTGCACAAAATCAGCGTCTTTACCTGGTTCTAATACACCCTTATGCTTAAGACCAAACTCTTCAGCTTGGTTTATTGATGTCATTTGTACTGCTTCTTCAGGACTACAGCCAGTAAATGCCATAATATTTCTGAATGCATCATCCATTTTCAAAATACTACCCGCTAGCGTTCCGTCTTCTAATCTTGCACTTTTATTTTTCACAAAAACAGGTTGTCCACCTAATTCATATTTGCCGTCTTCTAACCCTTTTGCTCTCATCGCATCAGTAATTACACTTATTTTTTTAGCACCTTTTAGGCGATAAGCAAGTTTTACCATATCAGGATGAATATGAATTCCATCAGGTATCATTTCTACCATTACTCGGTCATCAAGTAATACATGTCCAACTGTTCCTGCTTCACGATGATGCATTGGCCTCATTTGGTTGTATAAATGTGTCGCGTGGAATATATTTCTACCTTCAAAATCTGAACGGATTGCATCAGAGTGACCTACTGTGCCAACTACGTTTGTGCGTTCTAGCTCTTTTTCTAACTCTTTTGCACCTTCAACCTCAGGTGCATAAGTAACTAATTTGATTAATCCACCAGAAGCTTCTTGCCATTCTTTGAATAGTTCAACGTCGGGATTAATAATGTATTCTAAAGGCTGTGCTCCAGCTTTATTTTTATTAACAAACGGTCCTTCTAAATGAATATATTCAAAGTGAGCACCAAGTTTTTTAGCCTCGTTTAAAGACTTTAAAGCATTTTTAATATTTTCTTTAGATTGTGTCATTGTAGTCGGGAAGAATGTTGTTACCCCTTCCTTCATCATTTCTTTACTCATCGTTACCATTGAGTTTGGATCAGCATCCATTGCATCGACATCATATGCTCCATGAATATGGACATCAATCATTCCAGGAATAATAACTGTTCCTTTTCCATCAATTATTTCTTCACTTGCATTTTCATAACCATTCATATGACCAACAGAAGAAATTTTTTCATCGTATCGAATATAACCATCTTCAATTACTTCTGTACCTGTATAAATTTTTACATTAATAATTGATTTCATTTACTCTCCTCTTTCCTTTGCTTAAGAAGTCTTCGCCAATACCCCTAATATAGAAAGTAGTGTTTACTTAATCATCTTTCACATTCATTTATATAAGTACCTTGATTTCTTCATAACTATTTTATGATATATACTCCTAGTTGTCTATACTACTTATGAACAATTAACAAAAACGTCACAAATAAAGAAGTATTGGTTCCTGTCCTTCAAGGATCTACCAATACTTCTTCTTTTTCTATATATAAACTATGACCATTTGTTGATAATTCGATATCTCCGTATTGGTCCGTTGTATATTGTTTAATTCCTAGGTGATTTAACCTCTTCATTACTGACCGATGTGGATGACCAAATAAGTTAAATTTATCATATGAAAGGATTGCGACTGTAGGATTTACAGCAAATAAAAACGCTTCTGAAGTTGATGTTGATGATCCATGATGCGGAATTTTTAGTACTTGAGCATTGATATTCTCATTTTTAATTAATCTTTTTTCAGTTTGTCTTTCAATATCACCAGTTAATAAAATTGAAATGTCATTATATTTAACCTTCAATACAATTGAACTGTTATTATTTGTATACGTTTTTTTCCCGCTATTTAAAACCGTAATATCTACATTAGGGTCAAGCATTACTTTTTCATTTAACCTTGCGATACTAATTGGAATATTCTTCTGGTACGCTTCTTTCTTATATAAATAATAAGAATGTGAATTATATTTTTTTCCACTATCCAATATTTTTGTTATCTTAACTTTATTCATTACTTTTAATAACCCACCAATATGATCGATATCTGGATGCGTACTGACTAATAGATCTATCGCATTTATATGTAGTCGTCTCAGTTTTTTTATAACGACTCCTCCATGTTCAACATCTCCTCCATCGATCAGTACAGTCTTACCATTGGGTAAAATCATAACCATGCTATCTCCTTGACCTACATCAAAAAAATAAATTAATAACGGGTGAGTAATATAGCCGTAATTTGTTGTTCTTGCTTCACTATTTAAGTTATTACTAAAAAAAGCAGTAAAAAAAATAAAGATAGAAAATATGAGAGAGTATCGTTTTCGATTTTTGTTCATTCACACTTCCTCCTAACAATATTTTCTCATAGCCATTTCAAAAGTATGTATGATGCATATAAAAATAAGTTGGATATTGAGTATACTTCAAATTGAAATTGTGATTCAAATCAGTGTTAAAATTCAGTCCAATGCAAACAAAAAACTGTAAGCAATTTTTCGCTTACAGTTTTTTTAGTTACTCAAATACTTCCTCTAGCTTTTTTACTACTAATAAGGAGTCACTAACTTGTATAGTCGTTTGATTTGTAATATAAACTCCGTGCATACCTAATTTTAAAGCAGGTGAAATTTCATTAATGAAATTATCACCGATTGATACAATTTCATGTGGCATAACATTGAACTTATTCATGATATTTTTAAAATGGTTTTCTGTTTCTAATGGCTTCTTACCATCCGTAATTTCTAGATGAAATAAATCATTTAAATTAAGTAACTTCAATAATCTAGTTACATCTTCTCGATCAGAGTTCGTTAACAATACTAATTTTTTTGAATCCTTAACTTTTTCTAAAGCCTCTTTTAATCCTCTTATATATGGAATATTAAACTCTTTTGTTGCCATATACTCTTTTGTTTTATCATAACAGTGATATACGTCTCTTGCACCGTAGTGATAACTTGCTACTAAAGGAATCCACCAACCATCACCTACTGGGATATATGGTAATTCATAATTAATCTTTTCAAGATAATTCTCTGGAAGTTCGTCTTTAGAAAGTAGCTGCCCTTCCCAAGTAAATACTTGTATTGGCTTTAATGTAATTGGATCTAACGATATGATTAAATCATTTTCTGAGTCATAAATTTTTCCAATTGTTAATGCATGGTCATAATCTTTTATTTTTTTATAATCCTTTAAAAAAGAATCACGCTTTTCTGAACTTATTTCATTAGTTAATAATTTCGCATAGTAATCGTAGTGCTCAGTACCATCATACAAAGTACCATCTAAATCAAAAACTAATACTTTTGAATTCATTAATAAATTATGCATTTCCTACTCCTTAGCTGTCTTTGTCTTTTACGTCTAAAATAAAATCAAATGATTTTTGCTCGTCATTTAATTTAAATTCATAAAATATTTTATACATACCTGCTTCAGGTAAATCAAGTTCATAGTTTACTTTTGAATGATTATTAGAATTACGAATTAACTTAAAATATGTTCCTTCTTCATTCATAATATAAAATTGCTGATCTGTAAATTTAGAACGTTTACTAAATTGATCAAAATCAAAGGTAATTTTACTCTTAGTTTTTGGAAGAATTGAAGTATATAGTAGGGATACTCTATAATCATCGGTCTTTTTCGTTAAAATAGCTGTCGGAAAAACTTCTTCTTTTCTGTCCTTTTGTTTTTGGAAAATTTTTGTATCAAGCGTTTGGTTATTTAAAAATATACTAACATAATATGGAGTGTCTTTCTTAAAGGAATATTTAAATGTAAATTGATTACTTCCATTATATACTGGTTCAATGACTTTATAAGTTTTTAATTGATCTGTCGTAATAAATATCCTGATTTTTTCACGTTGTAACACATTCAAAGTTCTAGAGGTTACGGTTACTTCTTGTGAGTTTTTTTTAGTCGTAAGATTCCATTTTACCTTTTGAACTTTTAGTTGGCTAACCTGGTTACCACTTGATAATATACTATGATTAACTAGGCGATTGCTAATTAATAGAATAATTAATATAGCTATACATAAAGCTGCTATAAAACGAGATTTCATAGATCATTCTCCCTTAACTAGTTAAAATTAATTATTTTTAGTTATTTTAAGAAAGCTGAAATTTAATTGTAAACTCTTTCATTATTTTATCACCTGTGCAATAATTAAAATTCGCCATAAATTATCTGTATTGGTTAATTTTGTCTATGAATATTTCTATATTTAATATGTACTACGTCCATCTTACTTTTTCCTTTATGTAGCATACAAATAAGAATGTTTTTTATTTAAATGTAGAAACTAACATACTGATAATGGATGGGCTATTTACACATAGTTTTAAGGAGGAACATTAAATGAGTATACATATTGGTGCCGAACAAGGTGCAATTGCTGATAAAATTCTATTACCTGGGGACCCATTAAGAGCAAAATATATCGCGGAAACATTTTTAGAGGATGTTGTTTGTTATAATGATGTACGTGGAATGCTTGGATTTACTGGTACATATAAAGGCCAAAAAATTTCCGTTCAAGGTACTGGAATGGGAGTACCTTCAATCGGTATTTATGTAAATGAACTGATTAATAGTTATGGTGTAAAAACTTTGATACGCGTTGGTACATGTGGTGGACTTCAAAAAGATGTAAAAATTCGTGATGTCATTATTGCGATGACGACTTGTACAGATTCAAATATGAATCGTCAAACATTCCCTGGTTTCGATTATTCTCCATGTGCTAGCTTTGATTTATTAAAGAAAGCGTATGATGGTGCAGTGAATAAAGGGTTAAATGTTAAAGTAGGAAATATTTTAACTTCAGATCTTTTCTATCGAGATAATATGGACATGTATGAAAAATTAGCTAATTATGGAGTTCTTGCTGTAGAAATGGAAACTACTGCATTATACACAATCGCAGCAAAACATAATGTAGATGCACTTACTGTTTTAACTGTAAGTGATCATATCTTCACTGGTGAAGAAACATCTGCACAGGAAAGACAAACTACTTTTAATGACATGATTGTCATCGCATTAGATGCAGCAATCGCTCAATAGATTTAAAAAAACCTGGGATTATGATCTCAGGTTTTTTAGCTTTTAAAATATACTTTTTATCAAAATAAAAAAAAGCCCAGAATATTCTCTTTCCGGGCTCTTTAATACCTAAAATTTAAATTTCTAAAAAATTAGTGACCAAATGACGTTTTAATACCACTTTTCCTCCATTCAAAGGTACAATAGCTATATCGAAAATCAAATTAAGGATGGTAAGGAATGAAGAAACAGCAATCAATTTTATTTTTCACCTGGATTGTAAGTATTATTGCAACACTAGGTAGTTTATCATTTTCAGTAATTAATCATTGGACACCTTGTTCATTATGCTGGTATCAGCGAATTTTTATGTACCCAATCGTTTTTATATTAGGAATCGCTTTTTATAAAAATAAAATAAAAGATGTTATTTATGTTTTACCTTTATCATTAATAGGTATGTGTATTTCAATCTATCATATTTTAATTCAAAAAGTTCCTGCACTGAAGGAAACAGCAACCCAGTGTGGTCCGGTCCCTTGTACTGGCGATTATTTAAATTGGTTTGGATTCATTACAATTCCAATGTTGGCATTTGTTGCATTCCTACTTATTAATGTTTGCTGCATAACTCTTTTACGAAAATCTAATTAAAATAATTCAAGCTGCTCGGTTGAGGATGGTCCAAATTCAATACCTAGCAGCTTCATTAATTGTTTAGCATTATCCGCTGCATCTCCACCAGAGTTATTATTAAACAGTATACAAATTTCTTTTGTGTTTTTTGATAACTGTTCAATTCGTTCTACCCATTCGTATAATTCTTCTTCATTATATCGATATAAATAACGTACTTCACGCCAATTATCTTGTCCATTATGATTCCATCCGTATTCATTTCGACCATGGAAACGGATTAAAGTTAAATTTGGATTCGTAGGATGTAATACGATAGGTATACTTCCATTACCCGCTTGTGGCTCATCACAAATTGAATGAATCCATCCTTCATCCCCCATAAACTTCAACGTTTGCTCATAAAACGTAGGATAGAACCATGTCTGATTACGAAATTCTAAAATTGCAGGAAGACCTTTTAGTTTACTTTTCAAAGTTCTTAATAATTCAACATTTTCTTTTTTACAATTAAACCATGGTGGAAACTGAAATAATATACCTTTTAATTTATTCGCTTCAATTAAAGGCTGGATTGATTCCAAAAATGGCGTCAACAGTAAAATTTGTTCCTCTTTAGAATAGTTTTGCCTTGAATGGCCTGTGATTCCACCATACGCTTTAACGATAAATGAAAAGTCAGCTGTTGTTTGATTTACCCATTTTTGATAGTTTGATTGTGGCATAATACTATAATAGGAAGAATCAATTTCAACAATTGGAAAATGCATACAATATTGTCTCAATTTTTTTGAAGAGTGAATCCGATCTGGGTATAAACTATCATGATCGCCCCACCCAGTAACTCCAATTTTTATTTCCATACTTCTCTCCCACTAGTTCTTTCATTACTAATTAATTATTTCTAATTTTCATTAAAATAAACGAATTAGTTTGATATAATGACTACAGTATAATCTTATTTTAGTAGAAATTGGAGTATAGTGTAAATGATTAACGAGACAGTACAAGAATTAAAGAATAAAATAACCGAGCTTGAAGAAAAAGTAAAATCGTATGAAACAATTTTAAATTCAATAACTTCCGGATCTATATTTTCAAATGAAACTCGTGAATTATCCAATTCAAATCATTTAACTAGAAATACAAGTTTATGTAATACAAATAATGAAACAATTCCATTACATACTAAATTCTCTAACTTTTTATCTAATAGTCGAAGAACTTTGCAATCCATCTACGATGCTTTACCGCATCACATAGTATTTATCGATAAAGATGGGATCATCACGCTATATAACCAACAAGTTGCAATTGATTTTAAAATTACTAAATACGAATTAATCGGACGGCATATTAGAAATTTATTAAAAATAGACGATAAAGACATTTGTTTACTACAAACACTTTATTCAGGTGAAGAATTTTATAATAAGGAAATTTTAAATATTAACTATGGCATTATCAATACTCGCATCATTCGTGATATCAATGGAGAAATTTCAAGAGTAATTGGTGTATTTCATAATTTAAACGAGGCAAGGGATTCTGAAAAGCTAGCAATGTCAGGTAGAATTGCTGCAGGTATAGCCCATGAAGTCCGCAATCCACTTACAACTGTTAGAGGTTATTTACAATTCTTGCAAGAAGAAGCTCCACCTCAATATAAACAATTGTTTAATGATTTATTGATTCCAGAATTAGATAGAGCAAATGGAATCATTACTGACTTTTTATCGATTACAAAGAATGCCAACTATAAACCAGAGCCTATTAATATCAATGATTTTTTATCGAATCACATAAAACAACTATTATTTAGCGAGACTGTTTTAAATAATGTTAATATTGAATACTACCTATCTGAGGAATTAATAGGAGCACATATTTTCTTTGATAAAAACCAACTTGTACAAGTTATTTTAAATTTATTTCATAATGCATTAGATGCAAAAAAAGATGGTCTGCTTACAATTATCATTTCAACTTATATTGATAAGGATTTTATTTATATCGCATTAAAAGATGATGGATCAGGAATTCCACCTTCCGATTTACCATATATATTTGATCCGTTCTTCTCAACTAAAGATGAAGGTACTGGACTAGGTTTACCTTTAACTAAAAAACTAATCCAAAATCATAACGGTACTATATGCGTAAAGAGCGATAATAATGGAACTACTTTTACAATTATATTACCAATTAAATAATTTTTTTCAGAGTGTTGAAATATAAAATGATTAATTGGTAAAACGGATGGTAAATCAAAATTTATTTAACGAGAAATGCTCTATTAATGGTTTTTAATGCTAATATGTTTAAGCAGTTTTATAATATCAACCAATAATTGTAATTGTTCATTCTTGAGAAGGAAAGATATTTAAGGCTAATTGTTAGAAAAACCAGGTTCAAATAAGTTATGTTCGATAGTAATTGACCTACTAACTGTTTAATAAAACAACTGGTAGTTTACTCTAAGTAAAGGCTATTTGATTAGAATTTATATTAGACTTTTTTTTGATGAATAAGTTGATTGGAACTAAAGGGGTGCTCGACTCCTATGGGATTAGCGGGAAGGCTGAGACCCCGCAGGCTTGCCGAGGAGGCTAAAGAATCCCGCCCCATGGAAAGCGAGCATCCTGTAATGGAAA